>PGYD01000006.1 GCA_002839495.1 Planctomycetes bacterium HGW-Planctomycetes-1 | reverse complement strand
TCGTTTGAAGGCGGGCCTGATGGAAGCGGTAAATACCTGTTTTTGGCTGCATAAAGATTTACTGCGTCTGTCATTACAGGAAAACCCCTAAGTTTGAAATTAAATCTCCTTGCAAAAAACGCGGTTTTGTTGTAAATTAAACGTATAATCCGGAAGGGTGACCGAGCGGCTTAAGGTGGCGGTCTTGAAAACCGTTGTGCGGCAACGCACCAGGGGTTCGAATCCTCTCCCTTCCGTTTTTGCTTTTAGCAAAAACAAAGCAGAAGAATCACAATGTAACGGGGGCTAAATGATGTTGTTTGCGGATTTGGCGCTTTCGACAGTATTATATAATAGCATTGTGATAGTCATTGGCCCAACCCCTCCAGGCACCGGAGTAATAAGCGATGCTACTTTGCTGACACTTTCAAAATCGATGTCGCCGATGAGACGATAACCACTTTTCTTTGTTGCGTCATCGACCCTGTTAATACCAACGTCAATAACGACAGCGCCTTCTTTAATCATATCAGCTGTAATAGTGTTCGGTTTGCCGGCGGCGGCTATAACTATATCGGCACGTTTAGTATGCGAAGCAATATCCTTAGTTCTCGTATGGCAGACGGTAACGGTGGCGTTTGCGGTGGGGGATTTCTGCATAAGCATAACGGCGAGCGGTTTGCCGACGATGTTGCTTCGGCCGACAATGACGACCTCCGCTCCTTCGGTTTTTATGCCGCTGCGATGAAGAAGCTGCAAAACGGCGTGAGGCGTGCAGGGCAGAAACGCCTTTTGGCCTGTAACCATTTTGCCGACACTGACAGGATGAAAGCCATCGACGTCCTTTACAGGGTCGATTGCGAGTAAAACTTTCTGCTCATCTATGTGTTTCGGCAGAGGCAGTTGAACGAGGATGCCGTTGATTTTCGGGTCGCTGTTCATTTTATTGACGAGAGCGAGCAAATCTTTTTCGCTCGTTTCGGCAGGCAGCCGATTGTCATCGGAATAGATACCGATTTCGGCGCAGGCCTTTTCCTTTGCGGTAACGTAAGAGATAGAGGCGGGGTCTGCGCCGACGAGGATTACGCCAAGGCCGGGGGTTATGCCTTTTGCCTTGAGGTTTTCGACAGTGGTTTTCAGTTCCGCTCTGATGTCGGAGGCGATTTGCTTTCCGTTAATGATTTTTGCTGACATTTGATACTCCGATTTTTTACCCTGCGCTGTCGCTTGCACCCTGCGCTGTCGCTTGGGCTCTGCGCTGTCGCTTGGGCTCTGAAATTTAGAACAGTCCTTTGACTTTGCCCGTATCAAGGTCGATATCGACCCTTCTAAATGCGGGGTTCGAGGCTGTGCCGGGCATAAGCTTGATATCGCCGACGACAGGGACGATAAAACCCGCACCTTTGTAAATCATAATATCTTTGACGGGTAATGTCCAGCCTTTTGGTCGGCCTTTCAGATGGGGGTCGTGGGAAAGTGAAAGATGAGTTTTGGCCATACAGGTTCCGAGGGTTCGGCTCTGCGGGTCGGCTTCGAGGGCTACGACCTTTTTTAGGGCGTGAGGAGTATATACGACATCATCGGCGCCGTAGATTTGCTTTGCGATGATTTCGATTTTTTGGCGAAGCGGGGCGTCGAGTTCATAGAGGAATTTGAAATTGTTTTTTTCGTTAGCAGCGGCTACGACAGCCTCAACAAGTTCCATTGCGCCGTTTCCGCCTTTTAGCCAATGGTCGGAGACGGCACAGAAGGTGCCGTTTTGAGCGGCGATTTTTTTGGCCAGTTCGATTTCGGATTTCGTATCGGTATTAAAACTATTTATACATACGACGGGTTTGATGCCGCTTTTTTTGACTATTTCGATGTGGGCGATAAGATTTTCGCAGCCTTTTTCGACGAGTTTGAGATTTTCTTTTGTGTAATCATCGCTTAGTGCAGCGCCGGGCTTGACGGCAGGGCCTCCGCCGTGCATTTTTAACGCTCTGATTGTAGCAACTATTACCACCGCATTGGGCACAAGACCCGACATACGGCATTTTAAGTTCCAGAATTTTTCGTAGCCGATGTCTGCGCCGAAGCCGCTTTCGGTTATGTGATAATCGGCAAGTTTTATGCCGAGCATATCGGCGATTATGGAGCTTTGGCCGATAGCGATGTTTGCGAACGGGCCTGCGTGGACGAAAATCGGCTGGCCCTCGATGGTCTGAATGAGATTAGGATTAATCGCTTCTGTCATCCAGGCGGCCATAGCGCCGTCCACTTCCAAATCGGCGGCTGTGATTTCGTTTCCATTTTTGTCATAGGCGACGACGATTTTGGCGATTCTATTTCGCATATCGGCGAGGTCTTTTGAGACGGCCAGAATAGCCATAAGCTCGCTGGATGCGGAAATCGCGAAGCCTGAGTCCATTTCAAAGCCGTCCATTTTTCCGCCTCTGCCGATGATTATGTTTCGCAGCGCCTGAGCGCAAAAATCCATAACCCATTTCATCTGGATTTTTTTGGGGTCGATATCAAGACGTTTTAAGCCGCTTTTGGCGAGTCTTGCGTCATCGTAATTGTTCTCGTGCTGCATTCTGCTTGTCAGGGCGACCATAGCGAGATTGTTTGCGTTTGTAATCGAATCGATGTCGCCTGTAAATCTTATCGAAAGAGGAACGAGCGGAATGCACTGGCTCAGGCCGCCGCCGGCGGCGGAGCCTTTGATGTTAAAAGTCGGGCCGCTGCTGGGCTGGCGAATCGCGCCGCAAGATATTTTGCCGAGCTTTGCCAAACCCTGAATAAGGCCGATAGTAGTAGTCGTTTTTCCTTCGCCGAAAGGGGTGGGAGTTATGGCGGTAACGTCGATGTATTTTGCCCTTTGAGAATCGCCGAGGCGGGCAAGGACTTTTCTGGCATCGATTTTTGCAATGAGTCTGCCCATCGGAATAACTTCATCGTTCTTTAAGCCAAGCTGTGAGGCGAGGTTAGCGACGGATTTTGCGTCTAGTTCGGCGGCTTCGGCGATTTGCCAGTCCTTCATTTTTCTGGGGTCGAATTTTGTCATATACCCTTAAATCGACAAATAACGATGGCGGGATTACGCATTTTCGCTGATTTAAGTCCAAAAACTGGTATATTACGGGCAAGGACTACATCCTCGTCGATACTGTGATTTTCGTAAAGGACGTATCGCTGGCCGACAGGCTTGCAATAGCCGGGGTCGTGGCCGTGAGCGCGGAGATATTGAATCAAGCCGCAAATAACGGCGGTTTTGCTGCTGTCCTGTCCGGTAGCACTAATATAAAGCGGTTTCATCCCGATATTTATAGTGGAGAAACGAGAATTTGACAAGCATTAGCTTAAAATCACAGATATAATGATAACCCGTTGTATTTAAAGTAATTATGGCAATTTGAGCAAAATAGTGCTAAAATTCATTCGATAATGTATAATTGGCCGAAATTTATATATGACTAAACGAATAGCAATACTCGGTTCGACAGGCTCAATAGGGACAAACGCACTGCGCGTTATAGATGCCCTTGGGGACGATTACGAAGTAGCCGCACTGACGGCTCATAATAATGTCAAACTGCTTGCAGAACAGGTAAGAAAATATAAACCAAAAATAGCAGTAGTTACCAATCCTGAAAAAATTGAGGAATTCAAAAAACTAATTGACGGGCAACGCGTCGCCGTATCGGCGACGGCTAAACAGGCTATACAGGAAACCGATATTGATATTGTTATAGCTGCGATTGTCGGGGCGGCGGGACTTGAAGCAATTCTGGCGGCGGCAAAGGCAGGTAAAATTCTTGCAATCGCAAATAAAGAGCCGCTTGTTATAGCAGGGGCGCTATTGACAAAAACCGCAAAGGAAACAGGCGCTAAAATCCTGCCGGTCGATAGCGAACATTCAGCGGTATTTCAGGCGATGCAGGCGGGGGACGCCAAGGAGGTGAACAGGATAATCCTGACGGCAAGCGGCGGGCCGTTCAGAGGAGCAACAAAAGAACAAATTAAAAACGCGACAATCGAACAGGCACTTGCTCATCCGACATGGAATATGGGCAAGAAAATTACAGTAGATTCGGCGACGATGATGAACAAGGCACTTGAAATCATCGAGGCGAAATGGCTGTTCGGTATGCCGGTAGAGAAAATAGAGGTGCTCGTTCATCCGGAGTCGATAATTCATTCGATGGTAGAGTTCGTGGACGGCTCAATAATCGCACAGATGTCTGGGCCGGATATGTGCCTGCCGATTCAATACGCGCTGACGTTTCCGCACAGAGTAAAAGGGATAACCAAACACCTGAGACTGGAAGAAATCGGCAAACTGACGTTCGAGAGGCCCGATATGGAGGTTTTTAAGTCTCTGAAAATCGGCTATGCAGTCGCAAAGACAGGCGGAACGGCGGCGGCGGTGTTCAACGCGGCAAACGAGGCGGCGGTTAAAGAATTTCTGGAAGGAAAGATAAAATTTGTTAATATAGTCGAAATTATCGAATATTGTCTCGATAAGCATAAAATTAAAACAGACGCAACGCTCAATGATTTGCTTTCGGCAGACAACTGGGCAAGAAATGAGGTAAAGAAATGGCAGAACAGGACAACGTAAAAGCAAAGAACCTGATAAACACGCTGGTACTGGCGCTGATAATCGGCCTGATAATTCATTATGTCTTTAAGAACCTGGGCAAGAGCGGCAGTATAATTCTGTCGTTTGTCGGGCTGGGTCTGGTGATATTCGTACACGAATTCGGACACTTCATCACGGGCAAACTGTCGGGCATCAAGGTCGAGGCGTTCGCGATAGGGTTCGGGCCGGTCGTGGTTGGCTTTAAAAAATGCGAAAATTATCTGAGATTCAGGATATTTCCGACCATTCTTCTGAAAGAAAACGACCCCGATGAAGAGGGTTTGCTTTGTGTTAAAGTGCCGATTAACTGTAAAGCAGGCGAGACGGAATACCAATTCAGGATTTTTCCGATAGGCGGATTTGTTAAACTTTTGGGGCAGGAAGATATAGGAGCGGACAAGCTCAGCGACGACCCGCGTTCATTCGTTAATGTGCCGATATGGAAGCGGATAATTACGGTCTCGGCAGGGGTTACGATGAACATCATAATGGCGGCGATACTGTTTGTCATTGTTTTTACGGTGGGGATTAAGATGCTGCCTGCGGTTATCGGCGATTGTCTGCCGGGTTATCCTGCGGCACAGGCCGGTCTGAAAGCGGGCGATGAGATAATCGAAGTCAACGGAAAAGCAAACCCCGATTTCAGGGGTTTAATGATAGCGGCGGCTTTTTCCGGCAAAGACGAGGCGGTCAATCTGAAAGTAAAACAAAGAGACGGCAATATTAAAGATTTCGCTGTAAAGACCAAAGATATGGCCGGACTCGGATTCAAAGGGTTTGGCATACTGCCCGCAAGTACGCTTACAATCGCGAAAGTTGCGAATCCGGAGGCGCTGCTTGAAAGAACCGGTTTGCAGGCGGACGATGTATTAGCCGCTGTCAACGGCGAAAAGATAGAACACTTCTGGCAGTACGCCGATAAAATGGAAGGCGTTTTTAGTTCGACGGCTGAGCTGGAATTTCAAAGGACGGGTCAAACCGAGCCGATAGTTTTTTCAAACAAGCTCGAATATGTCGGCTATATCGAATACGAGGACGGCGGGGAATTTGTGCCGGCACAGGTCTGCGGACTGATACCGAGGCTGAAAATCGTTACTATTGAAAAATCCGATGTGAACGAGATACTGCAAATCGGAGATATTATCGTTCAGGCGGGCGATACGGCTAATCCCACCTACGAGGAATTACGCAAGGAGACAGTAGCTTATGCCGGTAAAGAATTCAGTATGGTAGTTTTGCGAAATGATGAAACTATTAATGTTACAGTAAAGCCGCGAAAGGCGTCTGACGGCAGGGTTGTAATCGGAATCGGCGTCGGTCTTGATGTTGACAGCACAGCAGCGGCGGCGGCAGAAGCGAATTCGCCGGTGTTAGGCGATTTGCCGAGAGGCGCCGAAATTGTTTCCGTTGCCGGTAAGAAAGTTAA
This sequence comes from Planctomycetes bacterium HGW-Planctomycetes-1, assembly GCA_002839495.1. Lineage (GTDB taxonomy): Bacteria > Planctomycetota > Phycisphaerae > Sedimentisphaerales > UBA12454 > UBA12454. Next base: position 39,072 of record PGYD01000006.1, on the reverse strand, counting down.
TAATTATTTCGATATCGCGACGGCGCTTGAAAAACACCGCGGCGAGACGGTAAAAATCGCCTATCGCAGCGTCCTTCGAGACGGCGAGATTCGTTTGGCTGTTCCAAGCGACGGCGAGTTATACGCTATGAGAGCATTGTCTTTCTATGATATACCGTTTAAACCGATGACAAAACTTTACAGGGCGGCGGGGCCGGCCGATTCGATTAAAATGGGTACGAGAAAAACAGTCGAATTTGTCGCCGAGACGTATATGACCATCAAGGGGCTGATTGTAGGCGAGGTGAGTCCGAAAAGCCTGATGGGGCCGGTAGGTATGATTGCGGCAAGCTCGAGCATTATAGCCGAGAAGGATTATACGCGATATCTGCACTTTATGGGAATTATCAGCGCCTGTCTTGCGGTGATGAATTTTCTTCCGCTGCCGATACTCGACGGAGGGCTTGTAATCCTTTTGATAATCGAGAAAATCAAAGGCTCGCCTGTACACGCTAAAGTGCAGGAAGGACTAACTTACATCGGCCTTGCACTCATAGGGTTATTGTTCGTATTGATTACGTATAACGATATTATCAGAGTCTTTTTTGGTAAATAAATCAAGAATAAGAAAATTACATGATATGCCTGCTTATGGAAATGTGTAAGACAAATATGAAGACAGATAAAATAAAATTATTGAGCCATTACCGGGCGCTGTTATTTTTTACTTTTAACAGGCTTAAAGGTGACAATGCAAGATTAATGAGCGAATATTTTTCTCAAATACTTATTGGGGAAATTGAGGAATTTATGCCGCTTTGGGAGAAAAAGGTTCTTGATGTGGGCGGCGGCAGAGGAATTTTCTGCAAGGCTGTCAATGAAAAAAGAAAATGTGACGCCATAAACTATGAACCCAATCCGGGCAATTATATTTGGGAAAATACAAAGATAGGTTTTGCAGACAATATCTCTTTTGAGGATAACGAATTCGATTTAGTAATTTGCAGAGGGGTTTTGGAACATATTCCTACTGAAAAACAACAAAAGAGCGTAAATGAATTATATAGAACCACTAAAAAAGGGGGAATTTGTTATATCCTAATCCCGCCCTGGTATAATCCGCATGCAGGACATAATTTGAAGCCTTTTCATATTTTTCCGTTTAAGTTAGCTAAATTTTTAAGACAGCTGATTTTTAGAGATAAAATTAAGGCGAATTCCTATGAAGAGGCGGGCTTGTATCCAATTACTTACAAGAGAATGTTTAAGATGATTTCAGAAAGTGGATTTAAGGTGTTAGCAACTAAAGATACGCATTTCAGACTGCATTTTTTGACAAAAGTCCCGATAATCAGAGAGATAGCTGTTCCGGCAATTGCTTTTATTTTGAAAAGATAATATGATGCTATTATTAAATTATTCTTCGATAAAAAAAAGGACTGAAAAATGAAAATTGTCGTGACAATACCGGCATATAATGAGCAGGCTACGGTAGGGCAGGTAATATCCGATGTGCCGAGGGCGATAGAGGGGATAGATGAGATAAAAATAGTTGTTATCGACGACGGGAGCAGCGACGGTACGGCTGCGGCGGCATCGCAGGCAGGAGCGACTGTGCATAGTCTCGGAAACAACAAAGGCCTTGGCGAAGCGTTTTCACAGGGGATTCGTATGGGGCTTTCGCTCGGCGCCGATATAATAGTCAATATCGACGCGGACGGGCAGTTTAATCCTAAAGATATACCATTGCTTGTTGCGCCTATTCTGAAAGATGAAGCTGATATGGTTACGGCCAGCAGGTTCGCGGACGCTTCGCTGGAGCCCCAAATGCCTTGGATAAAAAAATGGGGCAACAGGCGCGTGGCGAATATAGTCAATAATCTGGGCGGACTCGATATGAAAGATGTTTCGTGCGGATTTCGGGCGTATAAGCGAGACGCCGCTTTGCGGGTGACGCTGCTTGGCGGTCATACATATACGCACGAGGTAATACTCGATATGGCGTTCAGAGGCCTGCGAATAGTCGAAGTGCCGGTCAAGGTGCTCGGCGTCAGGAAAGTGGGGCAGAGTAAAGTCGCATCGAATGTGTTTGTTTACGGCTGCCGGAGCCTGATTATAATGCTGCGGGCATTCAGGGATTACAGGCCGATGTGGGTATTCGGCGGAATAAGCATTGTGTTTTTGATTTTGACAATTCTTTGCGGCGGATTCGTAACCGTACATTACATCAGGACAGGTGCATTTGCGCCTTATCGGTTCGTAGCGTTTTTCGCTGGCGGATTTGGATTTATCGCGTTGATTTGCTATATAACGGCTCTTTTGGCGGGGATGCTCAATCGGCTGCGGATTTTACAGGATGAGCAGTTGTTTCTGCTCCGCAAAAGAGAATACGATAAAAAATAATAATTGAGGAAACTCTATACAGAATGCGAGTTTTAGTCGATATCAGTCATCCTTCGCAGGTTCATTTTTTCAAGAATCTTATTTTACGGTTTCGCCGAAACAAAGATAAGGTTGTGATAACGGCACGCCATAAAGATGTAACAATCGATTTGCTCAAAGGTCTTAATTTAAAATATATTTGCATCAGTCAGCAGAAGGGTTCTATCTGGGCGATGGGGCTGGAGCTGATTTTGCGTTATATTCGGATGTGGGGCATTGTAAGGCGTTTCAAGCCTGATATTTTAATTGCGGAAACAGGCGTAACGATAGGTCTTATAGGGGCTTTGCTGCGAATACCGCGAATTGTCGAAGAGGATACGGAACACGCTAAACTGCAAAGGATGCTCGGCCTGCCTTTCGCTTCGGTTATTATGACCGGCCTGGGTTATTTGAAGAGCCACGGCAGCAGAGAGCGGAAATTCAAAGGCGTTTGGGTGCAGTCATATCTGAATCCGGAATATTTTACACCTTACGCTTCGGTTCTTACGGATGCGGGGATAGATGTTAATAAACCTTTTATAGTTATGCGTATGGTTTCGTGGTCTGCCGCTCACGATACGGGTCTTGGCGGTTATAGTGAAAAAGAATACCTTGACGCCGCGGAAAGGCTGTCAAAGTACGGGCGGGTCATTATTAGTTCCGAAAGCGCTTTGCCGGAGTCTATTGCTCAATATGAAAATCCGGTCGCACCGGAAAAGGCGCATCATTTGCTCGCCTTTGCGACACTGTATATCGGCGAAGGGGGGACAATGGCTGCTGAGGCGGCTGCGCTCGGTACGCCGGCGATATTCTGCAATCCTCTGCCTCTGGGATATTTAATGGCGATGGAACGGGATTATCAACTGCTTTACAACTGCAAAAATTTTCCCGCAGGCCTTGAAATTGCCGGAAAACTTTTGAGCGATAAAAATATTAAACAGCTGTGGCGGCAAAGGCGGCAAAAACTGCTCGATGAAAGCGAAGATATTAACGAGTTTATGTTTAAGATAGTTCGGCAAATAGTCGGGGATTGATATTATCGCTGTTTTTCGATTTGTTCAATACATTGTTTCCACAAATCACTGTTATCCGATTTGCCGGTTTTGAAGACCAGAGAATTTGTGGAATATTTATGAGTAAGCATCGGTTCGTTCCGATAGCAGTATAATTCGAAATATTTCGCTATAGCCGAACAGGGGTCGTCCGGTTTAAACTCTTTTGAAGAAATAATTCGGGGCTGGAATATTATCGTTTTCGTTCCGGCTTTTTCGGCTTTTTGCGCTCTTCTCCAGCCGGTATCCCTGCTGCAAGGGCCGATGATTTTCTCGAAACGCGTCCAGAGTATTCTGACTAATTCGGAATTTTCAAATCGTTTTCTGCCGATGAGAATGCCGAGCCTCAGCAAGTTTCTTCTGATAAAATCCCAGAAGAGAACAAATTTATTTACGTCATAGGCCGACCAGTTCGGCGAAAATTCGAGATACGGCTTTGTTCTAAAAAAACAAAAGACGGGATTCGGGAAATTATGATACATTCCGAGCTGCCAGGGTGGAAAGCTGACGCCAAGTGTGAAAATATCGTTTTGATTTAATAAATCTATTAGAAAACTGTCCCAGTCTTTCTTAAAGATATAAACATCAGGGTCGAGGATTAAGGCATAAGGCGTTTTGATGTTCTTCATTGCGATGTTCAAGCCTGACGCGTGTGCCGGAGAACCTTTAAGTCGGCCGGGGTTGTTTTTGATTATGGTAATATTCTGAAAAACGTTTTTGAGTTTTTCAAGGTCGTCTTCGCCGTTGGTATTATCAATGATGACAAAGCATAATCTGTCCGGACTCTGTGCCTTATTGATTAAATTATTAAATAATTTCTCCAAATAGGCACAGGAATGCCAATTGACCGTTCCGATGGTAATCAGCTCATCAGGGATTGTCATTGCCTATTTCCTCTATTTTTATGTTTTTGGGGAATAAACCTATGCCGCTGATTAATACGGCAATGACAATTATTAATGTCGTACCTATTATTCGCATAACAGTGGAAATAAGTATTCCTTCGGCCATACTCGCGCCTGTCTGACTGCTTAAGAAACCAAAGGCAATCTCCTGTATTCCGACATTTCCGGGAATTATGATAAATGCGTAAGAGATTTTGAGCAGTGAATAGAAAAGCATTAATACCGGAATACTTAATTTAAAGTTGAAGCTGGTGAATACGAGATAATAGACAACGAGTGTTTGAACCGTAACAAGCAGCCCCCACACTATGATTTTGCAAAGATAGGATATGTCTTTGATGTTGTTTAATGTTGTCGAGACTACGGCGGTTAATTTTGTTTTTGTCCAAACCAGGGCGGGGGCTTTGACCGGTATCCTTATTAATAAGAGATCGGCAAGTATTGGCAGACATATAATTCCCGCGGTAATTAAGGCGACCAAGCGATATGCCTTGAAGATTCCTAATTTGAAGTCGGGTTCGACCGCGACGATAATCAAAAAAGAAAGTATCAGGTCAAGGCCTAAATCCATCCAGGTGAATGAAACCCCTGCACTTACGTAATCGGTATATGAAATTCCGAATTTTTTCTTGAATTCGATTCCCCTGTAAATGTTTCCGGACGGCGCGAAGAACATATTGTAAAATCTCGCCAATATTATTATTTTGAACCACTTCCAGAACGGAGGATTTATGCCACTGCATTTGAACATTATAATTTTAAATCTGTAAGCATACGTCAATAGAGTGGTGAAAGACAAAATTACTATATAGAAAATCGTCATTTTATCGATTTTAAACGTTATTTGCAGCGAATCCCAGTTGGTGTAGAAGTATTTTACGATATAGCCTGCGCACAGGAGAAATATCGCCAGTTTTAATATTTTTTTAATTTTATCCAATTTAGGCTCTTTTCCGTGTTCGTTTTATTTTTCTTGTTATTTCCGAAACGAGAATTCTTGCGGTTAGTATAACAGGATTTGCGTCAGGAACAACTTTTCTGACAATTTTATAATGATTGACAATGCCATTTTTACAATCGGACAGTCGGAAAGTTTTTTTTCTTCCGGCGCTGATAACATTACCGCCGTGCTGTCTGTAAAGACTGCTCGGTACGGGAACGAACAATATTTTACCTGCTTTTGCCACATTCATAGCTATCCACCAGTCGTGGATTTTTACTTCTGCCGGCAGGGGGGTTGAAATCTCTTTTGCTTTTCTATTTATCATCATTGCGCAGCCCGTAACAGCATTTCTGATAATCAGATTATCAAGATTGTTCGCGGTTTGGGGGTCAATTCCGACAAGTTTCCAGAACGAATCGGCAATTACATTCAAATTTTCATCAACTACCCGCAGGTCGGTATGAACCAAAACAGGCAATCCGGGATTTCTTTGCTGGGCAGCTTTCATTACATTAATAATCAACTCGATTTTATTCGGCAGCCAAACATCATCTTGGTCGCAGAACATAATATATTCGCTTTGTGCAGCTTCGAGCAACGCACCAAAGTTACGGGCAAGACCCAGATGCCCTTTGTCGTCCTCTATCAGCCGGATTTTATCGGGATATTTACTGGTATAATTTTTTATGATATTTATTGTATTGTCTGTTGAGAGGTCATCTCGAATCAAAAGCCGCCAGTCTCTACAGGTCTGATTAAGGATAGATTCTATCTGCTGATTTAAGTATTTTTCACCATTATAAGTTGCCAGCAGTATATCAATCATCTTTTTTATGTATTTTTTGCCATAATGATATATTGCATTGTCCAAAACTCTTCCAGAATACCCAGAGTAAGGTTGTTCAGGATGTTATCGTATTTTTTCGGCTGAAGTTTGAATCTTGGTTTGACGGAATCTACAGTAAACCCTGCGGACTGGAATAATTTTGTTATACTTTTTCTGGTAAAAAATCTCAAATGAGTATCATCTAATATTCCATCGGCGCGATAAGTCCATTCACCTTTGATAACAAGGTCTCTGACGATTTTCCAATATCTTATATTCGGAATACTGGCAATTATGCAACCGTCTTTTTGTATATATTTTTTTAGTTTGGCCAGAACCGCCGATGGATTATAAAGATGCTCTAATATGTCGGCCATTATAATATAGTCAAAATATTCATCGGCAAATGACAGCTCAAGGGCTTCTATATCGGCTGTAATTACTTTATCGATATTTTTTTCGGCCTGTTCAGCTATATTTGCAATTTTTTCTATTCCGGTTACTTCGACGGCCTTGTTTTCTTCTTTCAGAGTTTTGCCGGTAATTCCTGTACCGCATCCTATTTCGAGTATTTTATTTTTGCCCGCAGGAATAAGGCTTATAATATCCCATCTTATATCGCTAAAGTAGCTGTTATTTTTTTCAAGCATATTATTTTACTTCGCCTATAGGCTGAAAATCATATAAGGATACATACCGGCCTTGAGGAATTTGCCGTCTTTTGTTGATTCACCGGAAACGCCGGGTACATATTCGTATTGATAATCCTGTTTGAGCTGGTTTATCAGCGGCGATAAGTCGTTTACCGCAGGTATAAGATAATAAGGGTATCGACCGGTAGATGCGTATTGTTTAATCGCCTCGATAGTGCGGGCAGGAGTTATATCCCTGTCGAGATGCCAGGCGATTTCGGGCCGGATAAAACCGCCTTTGGACTCGTGCTGATTGACGATAAAATCCTCGAAACTTAATAAGGCCTTATCGGGCGGGATTTGCTGTTCGAGTTTTTTGAAAAGCTCTATTTTGGCTTCAGGCTGCCAGCGGATGTTGTAATAATAAGTTGTTCCTATGATACAGGAAATTATAAATACAGATGCAAAAATTAACTGACCGGCGGCAGCGATATATTTGTTTAGTTTTTTGCCGAGCATCCGGCCGATACCGATAATAGTCAAGGCTGTCGCGATAGCGAAGAAGGGAGTCAGAGGCATTTCCCACGTCTGATGTCTCCAAAGACAGCCCTTGAGTATAAAAAGCTGGAAAAACGGGATAAGGAAAAACAGCCAAAAACAGGGAAACTGCAATTCCCTTTTTCCGGTTTTATCTTTGGGTATAGCAAAAACAAAAAGCTGTCCGATTGTCAGATAGAAAATAGCGGCGATAAGGCCGACAACTGTAAAATTTGTAATGGCAAATTCCCACATTTTTGCGAACCATTCTCCCCAATTGAAACCCTGCATTTCTCCTTCTGCGGAACGCCATTTGTACAATTCTGTTATTTTACTTATATTCCAACCGTAGCCCGTTGCCATAACAATGAAATTTAAAATCATACTGCACAAAGGCGCGGCAGCGAGTATTATAAGCAGAGGCCAATTCGGCAGTTTTCTTTTTATAAGACAAGCCAAAACATAATGAACCCCGATGCCCATCGCGAAGAAGAATCCTACCCAGCTAAATTGTACCCCCAAAAATAACGTTATTGCCAAAATAACATAATGGTATTTTTTGGAGGTTTTGGGGATATAACCTGTTATTATAAGGTATATCCACATCGATAGATATCCGAGCAGCACCGGCCAACTGCCCATACCGAAATAACTTGTAATGGGAAATATTGTGTATATTGCCGCCGAGAGAATTGCGACCCGTTCGTTTGAAATGTCCCGAACCATTAGTATAAAGACGAGCATAGCGAAAATAGAGATGATTATTTCACCGGTTCGCAGCCCCCATTCATTTATGCCGAATATTTTCATAAAACCTGCCGCTACGAGAACATTTAATTGGGGATGGTCCCAATAACGAGCCGGGTTTTCAGCAGGGGGCATACCTACTGCCCAGGTCGAAACACCCTTCGTATAATTTAATCCGTATTTGACGTGAGCACGAGCGGCCCACGCTCCGCTGGCCTGCGCCCAACTATGCAGACCGCAAAAAGGCCGGTTAATATCGCGGGACAAAGTTATCGTTAAAAATACGAGGATTAAAATTACAAAAAGCCAGAAACTTCCGGAATCCTGACGCTCGATATTATTAATTTCTTCTTTTTTGGTCATTTTTTGAAATCCCTGAATTCTAATACCATTTAAACAATGAATTTAACACGCAAAACGTCTTTTTTTCAACAATTAAAAATTTTATGATTTTTTACTTGCAAAGTTAGGTACAGCTAACTATATTAGTCATAGCTAAAAGGAGCAATATATGGCTGTAAAGAAAAAATTGAGTGCTTCATTAGAAGACTACCTTGAGGCTATTTATAACCTGATTTGCCGACATAAAGTCGCCAGAAGTAAGGATATAGCCGAAAGTCTCGGCGTATCAAGGGCTTCGGTTACCGGCGCACTTAAGCTATTGAACAGTAAGGGGTTAGTAGATCATCAGCCTTACGGGTTTATAGGTCTTACCGAAAAAGGCCGACAACAGGCTCAATTTGTCGTCTATCGGCACAACGTCCTCGAAACGTTTTTTGTTAATGTTCTTGGTGTTGAAAAACAGATTGCAGAAAAGGCGGCCTGTAAGGCCGAACACGCACTTGGGCAAGCGGTTATTTCTAAATTGCTGGATTTCACCGAATTTTCAACAAGTTACAGCAAGAAAGGAACGGACATCATTGCTGATTTTCAAAAATATTGCCGTTCGAAAGGGATTTAACTTTTATGACAACTCAGGGACAGACTTTTTTGACGAATATAACTAACGGCACGAAGGTTCGGCTCTTAAAAATCGATGCCGGGCAGGGGCTTAAGGCCAGACTTGCCGCGATGGGACTTTTGGCAGGGGCTGAATTTAAGGTTATAAACAACGGCCATCCCGGCCCGTTTGTTATCGAGCTTAAAGGCTCTCGAATGGTTCTGGGCAGAGGTATGGCCGGGAAAATTATCGTTAAACTATCGGAAAGATGATACCACCAATGGCCGAGAAGATTAAAAAAATTACAGTAGCTCTGGCGGGCAATCCCAACAGCGGCAAAACCACAATTTTCAATTCTCTAACCGGTATGCGCCAGCATGTCGGCAATTATCCCGGCGTTACCGTCGAGAAAAAAGAGGGCTTCTGCCGTTATCAGGATTATGAACTCGATATTATCGACCTGCCCGGCACTTACAGCCTTACCGCTTACTCGACAGAGGAAGTCGTTTCGAGAAATTTCATTATCGAGCAAAAGCCGGATGTTGTGGTTGATGTGGTCGATGCCTCGAATATCGAAAGAAATCTTTATCTTGCCGTTCAGCTTATGGAGCTTAATGTTCCGCTGGTTCTGGCGTTCAATATGAGCGATATCGCCCGGCAGAAAGGGCTTGTCTTCGATATCGAAAAACTTTCCGCACTGCTCGAAGTTAGAATCGTTCAGACGGTAGGCAATAAAAAGCAGGGCATCGACGAACTTCTTGACGGTATTATTCAAACGGCTCAGCAGCAGCCGAAGAATCCGGCTTCGCTGATTAAATACGGCAGTGAAATAGAAAAAGAAATCGAAAAACTGCAGCAGAAATTCGATGAACTGCGAAATGACCGATGGACAGTGATAAAACTGCTCGAACAGGATGCGGATGTTTTGGGGCATATTCATAATGAGGAAATTGTCATTTCTGTTATGGAAAGCATTCTTCGTTTGAAGAATATTTTCGGCGAAGAGCCTGAGATAATAATTGCCGACAGACGATACGGTTTTATATCCGGCGCCTGTCAGGAAACGGTGAAAAATACGGTTGAAATCCGACACAATCGCAGCGATATGATAGACACGGTAATGACGCATAAGATTTTCGGACTGCCGATTTTTATAGCGATGATGTATATAGTTTTCGATTTGACATTCCGATTCAGCGAATGGCCGATGGGCTGGCTTGAGATGTTTTTTGGCTGGCTTGGCAGAGGCATTTCCGGTTTTTGGTCTGCCGGAAGCGATAATATACTGAAATCGCTTTTAGTTGACGGCATAATCGGTGGGGTAGGCGGCGTAGTAGTATTTCTGCCGAATATAATGCTTCTGTTTGCGGCGATTGCGATATTGGAAGACAGCGGCTATATGGCAAGGGCGGCTTTCGTTACCGACAGACTGATGCACAAAATCGGACTGCACGGCAAAAGTTTTATTCCTATGCTTATCGGCTTCGGCTGTTCCGTGCCTGCGATAATGGCGTGCAGAATACTCGAAAATAGACGCAACAGAATTACCACAATTCTTGTAATGCCGCTGTTTAGCTGCGGAGCAAAGTTAACTATTTATGCTCTTATAATTCCCGCGTTTTTCGCCGAGCAGTGGCGGGGGCCTGTAATGTGGCTGATTTATTTTATCGGGATTGCTCTTGCCGTTATCGCAGCAAAAATTTTGAGAATTACCTTATTAAAGGGCGAGACGATTCCTTATGTAATGGAATTGCCTCCGTACAGGATGCCGACGGCAAAATCTGTTCTGCTGCATATGTGGGAACGGGGCTGGCTGTATCTGAAAAAGGCCGGCACGATTATCCTGCTTCTTTCGATAATTTTGTGGGCTGCTGCGAGGTATCCGCGAATGAACGCTGAAAAACTTGCGGGCCTGAATGATGCCGAGGCGCAGACGGCTATGCTGAAATACAGCGTAATCGGCAGGGCCGGCAGCACTCTTGAGCCTGCATTAAAACCGCTCGGATTTGATTATAAAATCGCCACTGCCCTGATAGGCTCTATGGCGGCGAAAGAAGTTTTCGTTGCGCAGATGGGGATTGTTTATGCTGTTTCCGAACACGATGATGCTTCTGTCCTGCAGGAAAAATTAAGGAGCGATTATACGCCTTTGCAGGGATTTTGTGTTATGCTGTTTTGTCTTATAAGCGCGCCCTGTATCGCCACTATTGCTATTACGCGCAGCGAGACTGGCAGAATCGGCTGGGCGATATTTCAATGGGCAGGACTTACAACACTGGCGTATATGGTTACGTTTGTAGTATATCAGGTCGGAATGCTGATATTTTAGAATTTTGAAAGGGATTTCAAATGGTTAAGAGGCGTTTGGTTTGGACGGTTTTGCTGTTATCAATTCTTTTTTCCGCCGAGGCATATTCATCCGATAATGGCGAAAACTCATTAAGCGGTTATTTGGAAGACAAAGGTATAGAGCTTGGTATTTCCACTACGCATATTTTTCAAGGCAATGTCAAGGGCGGGCTGAGTACGCATCGAAAGCGGGGCCGGTATGTCGGCAGGTACGACATCGAGCTTACTTTGGACAATAAGAAGCTGTTCAATCTCGAAGATTCTATGTTTTATATACATGGCCGAGGGGCATGGCACGATGCCGGCGGAATAGATTCTTATTCTGTCGGGAGTTTTTTTGGTGTAAATACGAATGCCTATGGACACAGGTCTTTGGATATCGTCGAATTTTGGTATCAGCAGGGCTTTGCAGATAATAAATTTCTTTTACGAATCGGTAAAATCGACCTTACCGGCGGATTCGAGTGCAGCGGATGTCCGGTCAGTTTCGACTGCAGCAGCTTTGCCAACGACGAGACGACACAATTTATGAACGGCGCTTTGGTAAATAATCCGACAATTCCTTTTCCCAATGAAGGTCTCGGCGCGGCTGGTTTTTATAAGCCGGTCGAATGGTGGTATATTTCGGCGGCAATAGCAGACGCTCAGTCCGATGTAAGAGAAACCGGATTTCAAACAACTTTCCACGATGGGGATTATTTCTTCAGCATCGCAGAAACGGGAATCGTTACCGAAATTGCTTCTGCTAAAGGGCCTATGAAAGGCGCTTACAGGGTTGGTGTTTGGTACGACCCGCAGCCGAAAAGCCATTCCGACAGCGAAAAGCTCTATCGCGACGATAAGGGTTTTTATCTGTCTTTCGACCAGGTATTGTTTAAAGAAAATGCCGATGACGAACAGGGACTCGGAGCGTTTTTTAGATACGGTTATGCTCCGAGCAAGACAAACGATTTAACTAATTTCGTAAGTGCAGGCGTTCAATATCAGGGGCTTTTCGCTGGCAGAGATGAAGATGTACTCGGATTCGGCTTCGCGAAAGGATTTATGAGCGACAAGGCAAAGGTTACATATACCGAAGACGCTGAAACGGTTTATGAAGTTTATTATAACGCTCAAATTATGCCCAATGTTAATATTACGCCTTCACTGCAATATATTATGCATCCCGGAGCGGTTAATACGGATAATGCGACGGTGATGGCAGTTCGGGTGCATTTAGCTTTTTAAGATGAGTAAACGAGCAGAGCGCCGATAAGTAAATAGATTATCGCAAGCAGCCGCAGTGTTGTGGTGTTTTTGTTTGCGAGCCAGCCGGTTATAGCTCTTGCCTTTTGCGGGGCAGCGATAATGAAAACCGCGCCGACAATAGCTAAAATTCCGAAGGCGATTATTACCGATTGGAGATGACATTTTTCCGAGACGCCGAAAAGAAATCCGGCGCCGATAAGGGCCTTGATAATCGCAGCGATGTAAATTGTCGCCCCCTCGGAGAAAAGCTGACAGTATTTTTTCAAAAGGTCTGGTCTGAAGAGAACTACAATTCCGTCAATTACGATAAGAACGGCGATAATTTTAGGCAGCCACTGCATAAAATACCTCCTTGTTAAAAAATACCATTCACATTGAAACTAACAGATTTGCCGCCGACAGTCCACTATCAATTTATTAAAAAAGCCCCCAGTTTTTCAACTGGGGGCTTGTAAGTTGTTCTATATAAAGCAGTTATGCTTATTCGTAGAAAGTGGTTGCTTCGGTTTCCTCGACGTCTCTTGTAAGTTGGTCGCTTCTCATTGTGGCTTTGAACCGAACATCGCCGACCGCTTTGGCCTTTACAGTAACTTCCCAGCTTGCTCTTGTTCTCGGATTGAGTGAAGGCAGCGGAGTAAAGGTGACCGTATCGCCTGCGAATGAGCCCTGCGTTGCACCGGCGTTTCTTACATATTCCATCTCGGATTCGAGGATTGCTTTGATTACGATGTTTGTGCCAACCGCAGAACCCTGATTCGTTACCGTAATTCTGTAGGTAACATCATTGCCGACTTTTATCGGGTCGGTAATATCGACAACCTCAAGCAGAATCGCAGGTACGCCTTTAATCTCGGTCTGAGCGGTTGCCTTAACAGCATCGGCACAAACGGCCGAGGCGGTAGCGGTATTTACTATTTTGCCGAAACCGTCAGGCATATATATAACAAAGGTTTTTGCGGTGGCGCCGGGATTCAGCTTTGCGATTTTCCACAGAACCTTGTCCTTTACGAGAGTGCCGCCCTGACTTGCCTTAACGAAACGCAGGCCGCCGGATGCTGACTCTTCAATGACAGTATCGATGGCGGGCCAATCGCCGATATTGGTTACGGTGATTTCATAGGTAAGCTCTCTGTCGAGATATTGTTCATCGGGGCCGGTTTTGGTAATTTTAAGAACCGGTTTTTTGACCGTAGTCGTAACTGTCGGAGATTCGACATTTATGCCGTCGGCAATAACGACAGCTTTATTTACAAAAGTGCCTGGCCTTTGAGCCATGAGAGAAACTGCAACGCTTCTTGCTGTTCCGGCAAGCAGAGAACCCATCGGGATTTCGATTTTCGTTGAGCCTTGGGCGGTTACGAGGCCCTCGGGCAGTTCGTCGATAATTCTTGCGTTATTTGCCGGGCCTGTACCGGAGTTTTCAACCTTGAATACCACATTAATCGGGTCGCAGATGGAAACTTCGGCAGGAGCGGTTTTCGTAACAACGATATTCGGCTGAACGCTGACGGACTGAACGCAAACAGGCATTTTGTATGTAACATCGGCACAGTTTTTAAGAACGCCGCTTACGACGGCAATAGCAATGCCCTTGATTTCTACAGCCTGTTTCGGTCCAAGGCCGGAGAACGCCCAAACGAACTTGTCGCCGCGGATATTCGCCGGCGGAGTCGAGGATTTATGCTGAATATTCGCATCTAATGTGTCCGTTACGACTACCTCGGTCAAATCGCCGTCCGTAAGGTTCGTAACCTTTATGGTGTATTCGAATTCACCGCCTGTCTGCACCTGCTTCGGCATACACTTTTCGAGCTTGACGACGCCGCAGCCTCCGCAGGGATACATTCTCTCGGCGCAATTTGGCATAGGCGGCGGGGGCGGGGGCAGAGGTTTCGGCTGCGGAAGCGGTTCACACCTTTCGGGCAATGGCATAGGTTCGGGACGGCAGTTATTATCCCACATAAATTTTGCTGAAGGGTCTGCCGGCGTTTTATCCTGCATTGCCATCCACGTGTGACAGCTATAACAGCCGGAAATGAGAATTAACGATGTTAATAATAAAAATAATAAAGCCTTTTTCATAACCTTCCTCCTTCAAAGGATTTTTGGTTTTCGTTTTACCTATGAGCTTACATCTTCCCTGTATTGATAATTTTCACCACAATAACAGGCAATCCTTCGCTGTGAGAGCTCTATATCCTCACAAGACGATATTATAACACTTATAATCGGTAGGAAAAAGGATTTTTTAGGAAATTTTACCTATTTTGACAGTTTTTTAGGACCCAAAAAACAGGACTTTTTAAATCTTTAATTTGTTTTTTTATAGTTTTTGACGATTTGGGGCAGAAAAGTTATAATTTCCCGAAATACAGACTTTTTGGGAATGTTTTATGACAGAGGCACTTATAGTAATTCTAATAGTAGCGGTTTTGGGGGTGATAGCGTTCCTTTTGTGGCTGACTATTCGTTCACAGAAGGCACAGGAAGATTTGTCCGCCGGTCTGCAAAATACCATCGATAAAAATCTTCAGTCTCAAGCCCAGACATTAAAAGAGGTAAATGCCGAGCTTGTCAGGCTTCAGGAGACCGGCAAGAGGATAGTGGACTTGAGTTCGGATTTAAAAAGTCTTCAGCAAATCCTTGCCAGTCCGAAACTGCGGGGCGGACTTGGCGAATGGTCGCTCGAGAAGATTTTGTCAGCGGTGCTTCCTGCGGACAGTTTCGTTTTGCAATATGGTTTCCGCGACGGCAAAAAAGTCGATGCGCTGGTAAAGATGCCGCAGTATTCAGTTCCGATTGACGCAAAATTTCCATTGAGCAATTTTGAAAAGCTCCAACAGTCGCAAAGCGACGCCGAGAAGCAAAAACTCCATAAGGAATTTCTAAGAGACGTACAAAAACATATAGATAAAATAGCTGAAAGCTATATCAAGCCTGACGAGGGGACGCTGGATTTTGCGATTATGTATATTCCGGCCGAAAATGTTTATTATGAGGCAATGGTAAAAACAGCGGAAGATACCATCAGCATTCAGGATTACGCGTTCGGGAAAAAGGTCTTTCCTGTTTCGCCGAACCTGCTTTATATTTATCTTATGACAATCGTAATGGGTCTTCACGGTATGCAAATCGAAAAACAGGCCGCCGAAATACGCAAAAATCTTAAAACTCTCAATGTTTCATTCGCAGATTTTGTTTCATTATGGGATACCCTTGGCGGACATCTGCGAAATGCACATTCCAAACACGAGGAAGGCCAGAAAAAACTTGATAAACTTGTAATGCAATTAGAACAAATACAGGATAAGGATAACCCCCAGTAAAACTGGGGGCTAAATATAAAACGGCGGGCTAAATATTATGGCGAAGACGTTGGGTTATCATATAACGTGGACAACTTACGGCACGTGGCTGCAGGGGGATGAACGCCGTTATGTAAAAGACGGGAAAATTCTTCCTGCCAATGAAGCACTATTGCAGGCAAATCAAAAATTACAGGTACAAGATATGGTCAAACTGTCGAAACCTCAACGAGAAATTGTCCGGCAGGCGATAACGAAACAAGCGGAACTGCTTAAGCAGCAAATATATGCTTTAGCGGTGAAATCCAATCATATTCACGTTGTTGCCGAGTATGTCCCTCAGCCGATTGCCAAAATTGTGGCCTATTATAAAAGTGCCGCTCGTCTTGCCTTGAAAACCGTTGGTTGCGATGGTAAAGTATGGACGGCAGGTTGCGACAAAAGATTTTGTTTTGATAAAGAAACTTTAGAGCGAAGAATAAGATATGTGCAAAACCACAACAAATAAATATAAAGTTTTTGTGGCTCTACACGAGGAAGCAAGAGACCCCTGCATTTGGATACCAAATGACGACAAGGTAAACTCTGGAGATTGTATTAAGGTGCAATGCACATCAACCCAAAAAAAGGTTTACTGTGAGTGCAGGGTATTAGATGATAATTACATTAACTATTATAATGACAGGCACCATACAAATAAGATTCGAGAACAAAATAAAGCAATTATTATTTCTGAATATTATCGAAAAAAACTTGGCAACTTAAAATCCGGTGAGAATTATGATTTTGAAATTGATTATGGACATAATTGTTGCCTGTTCAGATTGTTTTCTATTTACTGGCATCCAGACCGATATTTTCAACTTGCAATTATTTTTGCAGTTATATCCATTCTATTAAGTTTCATCAGCTTGATAGCACAATTCTTTTTATGATTTAGTAGTTAAATAATTAGCCCCCGGTTTTACCGGGGGTTAACCCGCCGTAAAACGGCGGGCTAAATATAAAGGAAAAAGAATAATGATTTATGAAGATTTAAAAGGCAAAAAGGTTTTGGTTACCGGCTCGTCCAGCGGAATCGGGGCTGCGACGGCGAAGATGTTCGCTCTGCAGGGCTGTTTCGTCGGCGTTCATTACTTCAGGACAGAATCGGGAGGCAAAGAGACTTTCGATGAAGTAAATAAAATCTCCGACGGCTGTCTGCTCAAAGCCGATATGAGAGATAAAAAACAAGTGGTAAAACTACTCGAAGATTTTGTCAAACAGGCGGGCGGTATCGACGTACTTGTAAATAACGCCGGTTCATTAATAGCGAGACAGTTTTTTGCCGATGCAACGGAAGAATATTTCGATGACGCCTTTGCGACAAATGTAAAAAACGCATTTCTCGTATCGCAGGCGGCGTTAGAAGAACTAAAGAAGACAAAAGGCTGTATAGTAAATATCGGTTCTATTGCGGGTCATAACGGCGGGGCGGGCGGCGGCGGAATTTACGCCTCTGCAAAAGCGGCGGTGGCGACGATGACAATCGCGATGGCGAAGGAATTCGCACCATTCGGAATCAGGGTTAATTCCGTAATGCCCGGTCTGATAGAGACTCGTTTTCACGAGCAGTTCAGCACTGCTGAACGAAGAGCAGCGGTCGCCAAAGAGACGCCGCTGGGCCGAAACGGCAGGGCAGAAGATGTCGCAAAAGCGATACTGTTTCTCGCAAGCGATGCGGCAGGCTTTATCACGGGCGAATACATAGCCGTCAACGGCGGACTTTATATGAGAGCGTAAAAAGAAACCACGAATAAACACGAATAGACACTAATTAAAAATGGATTCCCGCTTTCGCGGGAATGACAAATGTGAAATTATGAAAAAAGCGAATATTATAGTGATGTGGATTACCGGATTAGTTTTACTGTTCGCCACGGCGATGAAAATTCATCAGCTTTTGACGGAGCCGATAATCAGCAAGGGCTTTTGGGAATCGTGGGAGTTTTTCCTGATTCAAATACCGCTCGAGTTGGGATTGGGCATCTGGCTTATAAGCGGTTTGTTCAGAAAGGCAGGTTGGCTGCTCGCGTTAATTTCCTTTGCCGGTTTTATCGTCGTTACATTACATAAGGGGTTAATCGGGGCCGAGTCCTGCGGTTGTTTCGGGACGGTTACAGTCAATCCGTGGATTACGCTTTTTGTTATGGATGTGCCTCTGTTCGTACTGCTTGCGATTTTTAGACCTAAAGGGGAGAAATTGCTGCCGCCGCCATGGCCTAAGGCCGTTCATTTTTTCGCGATTGCGATACCGACTTTTATCCTGCTGCCGGCTGTTGAATATGTTCTTATTACGAATAAACCGCCCATGGTGAGCGAAAAGTACGAAGTTCTCGATGTGAAACAATGGGCGAATCAGGATGTTTGGCCTTTACTCGAATATATAGATATTAAAGACAGCCTGCAAACAGGCGAATGGGTTGTACTTATGTATCATTACGACTGTCCCGACTGCAGGATTGCGATACCGGAATATGAAAAAATGCATCATAATCTTAAAGGCAATAATATTAATCTTGCGTTTATCGAGATGCCTTCTGTCAGCGGTGAAGAGCATCTGATAGAAATAAGCGGCGATGTTACCCGCGGCAGGTTAAGCGATGCGAAGAAATGGTTCGTCCAGACTCCTGTCGTAGTGATTTTGCTCGACGGGGCGGTTCTGCAGGCATGGGAAGGTTATGCGCCGGATTTCGACGAGTTAATCGAAGCCGCCTTTGGACAATAAGAATAATCTGGACAATATCAGTACAATTTAGGTATAATAATATCGAATTTTAATTAAAAGGCAGAATATGACTGCACAAGAAGCGATATTATCTCAATTAAACCAAAAAGCGCTTAAGCTAAAACAGGATTTCACTGTTTGCAAGATAGGGCTATTCGGTTCTGCGGTCCGCAATGAAGCAACCGCGCAAAGCGATATCGATATTCTGGTTGATTTTTCAGAGCCTACTTTTGACCATTATATGGATTTGAAGTTTTATCTCGAAAAACTTTTTAACTGTCCGATTGATCTTGTGATGGCAGACACAATCAAGCCGCGAATCAAACCTATCATTGAACGGGAAGTAATTTATGCCGAGGGATTATAAGCAGCACATAGACGATATTTTGGAAGCAATAAATTGCATCAGGGAATATACTGCCGGGATGACTTTTGCTTCCTTCGAGGCCGACAAGAAAACACAGCATGCTGTCATACGCAATCTTGAAATTATCGGCGAAGCTCCTGAAGGTGGTCGCCGAGGGACATTTCCGTAAATTTCAGCTCTTTTTCAGTCATAAAATCAGCGAAGTATCATACCAGTACTCTATATATATTGCAAAGATTTACATACCGGCGGAGTTTATGAGCTTTGTATTTGATTTTAACCGCTCAAATGCTTAAAATGGTTATATCTTGCTTTGAAAGGGCGTGTTATGGCTGAAAACTATTCCATCAGCGCGAAGGTTTATAAGAACGCAGAGTTTGGCAACTGGAGTATGGAGGATATGCTGGCCTATTTTAAGAGGCACGGCGTAATGAGGGTTTCCGACCTGCACCTAAAGGTCGGGGTTCAGCCTGCATATCGGTTCGACGGCGATCTTATGAAACTCCGAGGCGAGACTGTAACCAAAGAAATAGCCGAGAAGCTTATTTTCCCGCTGCTCGGCGAAAAGCATCTGGCGGAATTCAAAGCCAATAACAACGTGGACTGCTCTTATCATTACGACGATTTGCAGTTCAGAATCAACGTTTTTATGGATAACGATGGGCCTGCCGCCGCTATCAGGGCGCTGGGAAGCGATGTGCCGGAGCTGGAGGAGATTGGATTTCCGAATGACGTTTATAAAGATATTGTAAAGCTCCAGAGCGGCCTTGTCCTTATGACAGGCAT
This sequence comes from Planctomycetes bacterium HGW-Planctomycetes-1, assembly GCA_002839495.1. GTDB lineage: Bacteria > Planctomycetota > Phycisphaerae > Sedimentisphaerales > UBA12454 > UBA12454. The sequence goes on along the minus strand of PGYD01000006.1, from coordinate 19,268 downwards.
CACCGGCGCAGGTAAATCGACAACAATCGCGTCGTTTATAAACAGAATAAGCCAGACAAGGGCCTGCAGGATAATTTCCATCGAAGACCCGATAGAGTATATTCTTAAGCAGAAAGGCGCCGTGATTTCTCAGCGTGAGGTCGGCAGGGATGTGCCGTCGTTTGCGGCGGGCTTAAAGGCTATGCTTCGCGAAGACCCTGACGTAATTTTCGTCGGCGAAATGAGGGATGCCGAGACGATTTCAATGACGCTGATGGCCGCCGAGACGGGGCATCTGGTTTTTTCAACGCTGCATACCCGCGATGTTACAGGGTCTATAACGAGAATCCTCGACTATTTCCCATCTACGAGACAGGACGAGGTCAGCAATCAGCTTTCGCTCGGACTTGCGTATGTAATCAGCCAAAAGCTGATTCCTAAAAAAGACGGCACGGGAAGGCTTGTCTGTATGGAAATCCTTAACAATAATAATTACGCATCTGCGAACATAATCAGAATAGGCAAGATAGAGCAGCTTTATACTCAGCTTCAGACAAAGACGCGGGACAAGCCGGACGAAAAAATGATAACCTTCGAAATACATCTCGCCAGGCTGGTAAAAACCGGCAAACTTGACCTGCTCGAAGCCAAAAAATGGGCAAACGATACTCAGTGCTTTATTGACGCGATGAACGCTATGACGGTATAAGGCCGATGACTGCAATCACATTTCACTGCCCGAAATGCAAATATTTATGCGCATTCAAAAACATTTATGCCGGCCGCAGGGCCAGATGTTTAAACTGCAATCAAATCTTTATTATTCCGGTATCTGAAAATGAAAAGGTTCAAAAAGTAGAACAGCCCGAAGAGTTAGGTGAGCCGCTGCCGGGTTTCTACAAGGCGGTTTTCATATATTCACTGCCTGCAATCTTCAATATACGAGGCTTGGCCACTCTTTTATTTATACTTGTCATAACCGCGCTGAAATTCTTTACCATTCATTTTAATGTTTATATTCCTATCGGAATGATTACGTTTTGTTTGCCGATAGGTCTGATTATAAGCGTACTTGTATGGGGCGGGCTTTTCTGGTGTTATGCGGAGATAGTTTATTCGACTGCGTTCGATGTCGAGCCGCTGCCGCAAATTACTTTTGGCGGCGGATTCGGTTATATTTGGCTGGTTTTAAAGTCTTTTTACTCTTTTACGATAGCTCTTTTAATAGTGATGCTGCCGGCTATCGTTGCCGCAAAAGTCTTTGATTTCCGGGGCAGGGCAGTCTTTCCTTTTGTTATACTTGGATTGTTTCTGTTTCCGATGGCGGTGATGATGATGAGTATCAGCGGGGACCTGTTAATGCTTTTCAGGTTTGATTATTTTTTTACGCCGATAAGAAAGGCCTTTCGGCATTATATTTTTCTGGTCGGGCTTTTCGTCCTGACCTGGCATCTGCAGTATATCAGCCTCAATTATGAAGACGTTGCGGCTCGGCCCGATTCGGCAATTGCCCTGCATTTGGCGGCGGTGTTGGGCATACAGATCCTCGCCATTTTCACAATGAGGACGACAGGACTCTTTTACAGGCACTTTGCCTGCTATTTTAAATGGTAAGCCTGTAAATTCTTGAAATAAATACACTTCTGCGGTATAACCTTGATAAACCATTATGACTCATAAAGTAAAAATAACGACCCTCGTGGAAAACACCGCTCAAGGCAGAGGATTGCTTGACTATGAGAAATTTCCTTATGGCATTTTTAACTGCGATTTGTATAATAGTCGGATTGTTTAAGGAAAGACAAGGATGACTGATAAACACATTTCTTTGACTAAAGAGCAGATTAATCAGCTTGAAAAGCAGGATTGTATTTGTGCTGATTGGAAGGATGTTCTTGTTGCCTCCGGCTTTAGGGCTGACCATATTAAGAATACGACCTTTTCGGGCAAAATCCTGCTCGGCAAATTTGATAAAATCATCACATTTTACGGCGGCGTCAAAAAGCCTGCCGGCATTTACAACGCTTATCTTCACAACTGTATTATCGGCGATAATGTTTACATTTCGAATGTAACTAATCATATTGCCAATTATGTAATAGAGGATGACTGTATAATTGACCACATAGATTTGCTTGCTGTTGAGGGGCATACGACGTTTGGCAATGGCATAAAGGCTGTTGTCATCAATGAAGGCGGCGGAAGGGAAATCGTCATATTTGACGGTTTGACTGCTCAGATTGGATATATTATTGCTTTGCACAGGCACCGCACGAAGGTTCGCGCCAGGATTGAGAATTTAATCGCTGAATATACGGAGGCGGTCAAATCCGATATTGGTGTGGTGGGCAAGGGTTCTCATTTATCGAATTGCGGCACGATTAAGAATGTCAGGATTGGTTCTGCGGCTGTAATTGGCAATATAAAGCGTCTTGAGAATGGTACGATTAAGAGCTGTCCCGATGACCCTACTGAGGTTGGCGCTGGTGTTGTTGCCAAGGATTTTATTATTGCTGAGGGGGTTAAGATTAGTGAGGGTTCGATTATTTCTGATTGTTTTATTGGCCAGGCCACTAAGATGACCAAGCAGTTTTCGGCTGAGAATTCGACTTGTTTTGCCAATTGTGGTTTTCATCATGGAGAGATTTGTTCTATTTTTGCCGGCCCGTATACGGTTAGTCATCACAAATCTACACTTTTAATAGCTGGTTTGTTTAGTTTTTTTAATGCCGGCAGTGGTACTAATCAGAGTAATCATATGTACAAGGTTGGTTCTGTTCATCAGGGCATTTTTGAGCGCGGCGCAAAAATAACGAGTGATGGTTATATTTCTTACCCGGCGAGGATTGGGGCGTTTTGCGTGGTGATGGGCAGACATTACGCTCATCCGGATACCGGCGACTTGCCGTTTTCATACCTGTTCGAAGAAAACGATAAAACATATATAGTACCCGGCATAAACCTGCGAACAGTAGGAACCGTACGAGACGGAGATAAATGGCCAAAAAGAGACGAACGAAAAGCTCCCGAAAAATCAGATTTAATCATTTTCGATGTACTAAGTCCTTATACCGTACAGAAAATCATCAAAGGACTCGACCTACTCCTCAACCTCCAACCAGCCCAAACAAATACCTCAAAAGAAGTAGTATGCAATAACCTGCACTTCAACGCATCAGCACTCCATAAAGGAATAGAATACTACAGCATAGCTATCAATAAATTCCTCGGCGACTGCCTAATAGATAAACTCAAATCATCAACAATAAAATCAAAAACAGACCTGCAAAAAATCCTCCAGCCGACAAACCCTGACGCAACAGGAAAATGGCTCGATATCGCAGGACTGCTGACGCCGGAAAAATATATAAACTCCCTATTAGACGATATAGAAAACGACAAACTGCCTACAATCGGGGCAATTGCCGAAAAACTAAAAGAACTCCACTCAAACTACAACGAATATAAATGGCAATGGGCGTGCGATAAAATCAATAATATGATGAAAAAATACGCAAACCTTACCGATGCGGAAAAAGTACTAAAAATGATAGAAGGCTGGACGGCGGCAAGCTCAAAACTGACGACACTAATCCTGGCCGACGCCGAAAAAGAATTCGGAGATATACCGAGAATAGGATTCGGCGTGGACGGCGACACAAAAACAAGAGACGCAGACTTCGACGAAGTCAGAGGCACATACGAAAGAAACAGCTTCGTTAAACAAATTAAAAAACAACAGGAAATAGCAGACCAAACAGCAGAAGAATGGAAAAATAAGATTAAATTCCTTTCTGCATAAAGAAAACCACGGATTACGCGGATGAATAATGAAAAAATATTCGATATTATTAAATTTAACCGGAGATAAAAATGGAATACTCGGACGAGGAAATGCTGCCGGGTCGTCGAAGCGACGACGAAATCAGAGACGCAATCGAAGAATTCTTCGATAAGGTCTGGTACGACCGACATCAGCAGCTAAAACAAGACGTCGAAGACGAAATAGAAACAGTGGACCCCGGAATATGGAAGCAGGCGCTGAAAGCGGCCGCGAAAATAGAGGCGAAATACCCGCCGGAAGAACTGGGGCCGCATTCCGACTTCGACTGGGGAATGATTAACGGCAAACTGTCGGCACTGCGATGGGTAATGGGAGATGAGTGGGATTTTCTCGATACATAGCCGGAGATTAGCATAGCTGACAGTCGAACAGGTGAACATCCAATGACCGTTAAACGGTTGCGGTTCCTACTCCGCTAAAGCTACGCAGGACAAGTGCGCTGCTCGTACCTATGGCATAAATACCTAAGGCATAAATTAATGTCCCCTTTTTTCCCTTTCGAAAGAAGACGATTGGATATTTATAGGCGAACGGGTCGATTAGTTTGATAAGTCTTGCCGGTTGTCGGTTCGAGCGCGAATCGCTAATTTGTTTGCTTCATCGACGACGAGGATTTTGACAGCGGGATTTCCGGCAATCCATTTGTTAATAATATCCTGTATGTTCACAGCCGGATTCATATGGGCGGCTTTTATCATTTCACCGGGCAGTTTCGAATAAACCCATAGATTTCGAAGACGGCAGATAAGCTCGGCAAACCGCAACGGCTTGTGGCTGAAGAGCTTATAGGGTTGTTTTTTAACAGTCTCGAAGATAGTATCGAACGGCTGGGTCAAAAGATTCCAGAAATGCTCCATCGTTCTTTGCGCCCCGATGCCTTTTTCGCACTCTGCGGCAAAGAGTATTTCGCCGCCGTCGAGAACGGCCTGCTTTGTAAGTTCCAAAGCCCGCTGAGCGATGTAAAGGTCGATGTCATTAGGCGAGCCTCCGCAGGATACGACCATTTTTTCGACAGGCTCGACTTCGTAAATATTCCGCTCATCGGCTTGTTCGAAAGCCTGAGCGGAAATATCCCTTGCTTTTCCGAAGCCAAGCCACTGAATTTGATTTTGTGAGCTTATCATTCCGACAGCCCAGAAAGGACGTTGGCCGATAATTTTTTCCATCGCTTCGACCTGGTCGGCAGCGAGGGGATTATCCCGCAAATCTTTTCTTGTATGCCAGGGATGAGCGCCGAACCTCGAATAAGGGTCAAGTGCGAAACTGTGATTATACTGAGCGGTTTTGTAGGCGCATATTCCGGGTACGAAATTCTTAACAGGATTCGAATAACCCGCGAAGTAATGATGTTTTACATCGCTGATTGCCAGGAAAATATCCGCATCTTTAATTGCAGCATTATATAATACCGGCGTTTGACGGCTGGTAGTGCCGGCATCGATGAAATCTGCTTTTTCGCAGTCGTGCACGATAATGCCGAAGTTTTTGACGCCGCTTTTTCTCATTACAGATTCGATGCGGCCGATTAAAAAACTGTTTCTTTCGGTTTTTGCGTTGTGTGTGCCTGTGCAGATTATAAAAAGGATGCCTGCAGGACGGCTCAAAAGCGGGGCAAGTGCGATTAGGATTTTATCTGTCGGCAGGTCGCGCGTGCCGTCCGGCACGAGAATACAAAGTTTTTTATCTTTTAAAGAATCAGCGAAATCTCGATTAGCCGAAATTACCGTTTCAATTTGGGTTTGCGTGAAAGATACTGCTGTCTTTCTCGGTCGAATTATTCCGGCAAGATTTTTTTCAGGAATGTCAAACCCGATTTTTCCGCCGCCGTATAAAACTTCTATGTTCATAATTTTCATTCAGAGTTGATATTGAAAAGTTTATCTATGCCGTAGTTTTGCGCTATCGCGAAATCGGCCGATTCTAACTGACTTCTGTCGAGAACAATATCGGGCCTGTCTATTTCGAATTTTATGACGTGATATTTTTCCTGCGGATTAAGCGCAAGCGCCTGCGGAATATCTTTCATCGAGCTTATTTTCATACCGTTAATGCTTTCGACGACGCACTGACTCAAGCTGTGATAACCGAGGTTGATATTCGCAGGCAGAACATAGCTTAAAATCACAATTTCTTTTCTCTGCTCTGTCGGCTTAAATGCCCGGTTAAGCATATAATCGTAGATGTGCGGCTCTACCATTCCCTGCCAGTTTTCGCCCCTTGCCGTCAGATAGGTTTTGGTGAGCCTCTGGAAGATACATCCGCCGATAATTATATACTCCGGCTGACGGCCGAGCTCGTAAAGCGGGACGAGCATATTGGAAATACTGAAATTTTTAACGGCAGTTTCGAGTTTTTGTTTTTTGCCGTCGCGCCAGATATCGAAAGTAATTTTTTCACCTGCCGTTTTATCTGTAATCAGATAATCGAAAGGAAGTGTGTCGAATTGAGGCTCCCTGAATTTGCCGTAATGGTTGAGTACGAAACCATCAATTGAAAGCAGTACATCGCCTTGTTCGAGGACATCGCTGCCTGTTCCGATTGTATAAACCGACGAGATATAAACGCCGTTTGTCAGGCTGTCGGGCATTTTAAGATATTTTCTCATCGCAGGTTCGAGCAGCTCGGAAGGCTGAAAACCTATCATACCGATTCCGTCGTATTTGTCGCCTTTGGCGTCGGCAAGAAACCGGTTAATGACTTTAGCCGGTATTATTCCCGCTTCTTTGTTGGTATTTGACCAGCAGGCGATGCCGATTGGTTTGCCGTCGAGGCAGTATAAGTGCCCCGAAGCGGTGGAGTCAGACGTGCCGGCTGCGACAAAAGTCAGTATCGAGGCCGATGAAAATGCGGATGTGCCGACGGTAACTCGGTCCAGAAACGCTCTACCATTGTAAATCTGTTCAGTAGCTGAGAGCCAGAAGAAATCGACAGCGGCGCCTTTCTTGTATTTTTCCGCGAACACGAGCGGCTTGAGCGGCCTGCCGAGCGAATTTTCGTCCAGCTCAATCATCGCCAGATTACTCTCGTAATCGACAATTTTTATTTTCGCGGGTATATATTCGCCGCCATCGGCCTTCTTGGCGCGGATAAATGCCGCATCGGCGATGTTATGAGCGGTTGTTATAACCATATTATCCGCGACGGCGCTGCCGACCGCGGAACTTTCGCTCAGACTTTTGTTCTTCCAAGGCTGATACTGTTCATAGCCGTGATACGATATCTGGAGATAAACTACGGAATCCTTCAGTTTGTCGGAAATATCTCTGCCGAAAGCTGAAAACGGCGAAAGGCAAATCAAAACGGCGATGACTGTTTTATTCATCATTGTACCTCCGGATATGTCCACGACGGAACGTTATATTTTTTCAGAATCGCGGCGTTCTGCCGATGAGCCTGACTCGCCTCAAGCAGCAGGGGCTTGGGATAGTTCATAAATTTCAGGATATAAAACTCGCTGTCTTTATTCGCGAAGGCTTTTCGCAGGTCGTCGAGACTGCGGACAGGCAAATCGTTGATGCTCTCGATGGGTTTGCTTATAAACTCGCTGTGATAAGTGTTTATTCTGTCCGGCAGAATTTCGGAAAGTATTACATATTCCCTGCGAAGCGGGTCGGTATTAAGCTGCGTGGAATTATTGAGAAGATACCGTAAATTGTGCGGAATGTTATTGAGCCAGTCCCTGTCCCACGATTCGAGATAGTTCCTGTTGGCAGAGACGAATGTAAGCCCCGCGAAACAGACATAAGGCGGCTGATTGTCATAAAGCCGTGCTATCTCGAAAACAGGACGGTTAAGCTGAACGGTCAGTTGTGCGGTTTGTTTTTCCCCGTCCCGCCAGAAAACCAGCTCGACAGTCTCGCCGATTTGCTTTGTTTCGACCTGTTCGGAAAGATGGTATTTTTTGCCGTAAATCATAATCATACCGTCATCGTCGATATCGTAATTGTCAATCTGACTCAGGCAGTCGTTCCGCTGCAGAATTTTTTCAGCCGAGCTGTTTAGAAGCACCGAAGTAACGATAACTCCCTGAGTATCGGGCGGAAGTTTCAGATACTCTTTATAGCTTTCGTTATGCAGGGCCGGAAAGATATTTACGCCAAGCGAGCCGAAACCGTCGTATTTGCCGTCGTTTATATCGAGCAGAAAATGTTTAATAACAGTCGTCGGAATCATATAGCCGATGTTGTCAGCCTGTCTTAATCCCTGAAACGCCACGCCGACCACGTTGCCGTCGAAAACGACAGGCCCGCCGCTATTGCCGGGATTAATCGCAGCGTCGGTCTGAATAACCAGATGGGCATCGGCGCCGCTGTGGACGTATATGTCGGTCTGAACGCGTGAAATCACCCCTTTGGTAACGCTGATATGGGTGCCGCCCATCGGAAAGCCGTAAGTTGTAACAGTGCTGTCAACCTCCGGCAGGCCGCCGAGAGCCAAAGGCTCTGTATCGTCAAAAAATGATTCATCTAATACTTTTAGCAGAGCAAGGTCGCAGTCGTGGCCGATAAACTCGACAGCGGCAGGATATTTTTTCGCGACGTTTTCTTTCTTGATAATGATATACCGGTTGTCCGAAACGTTGTGAGCGTTGGTTAAGATGCGATTGCCTTCGATAATAAAGCCTGAGCCGATGCCCTGTGAAAACGAAGACTGTTTCCACGGAGTCGAATAGTCGAAAGGCTGTTTGACGACCTGAATCATAACTACCGATTTTGTCATATCGGCTTCGGCAGCGCAAACGACTGCCGAAATCAGAATTATGGAGATAATCGCGGCTATTTTCATATTTTGCTCCGTGTTTTTTATTGTTCTTTTTTCTGGGTCAGTTGTTCGAGTCTGTCTTTAGCGAATTTATATTTTATTTCGCCGAGCCTGCTGAAGACTTCTCTGCCGGGATACATAATTTTAAACTGCTCGCGGTAAGCGTCCTCGATTGCTACCGCCTGCCGGTAGTGCTCGACTGCGTAATTGATTTTGTCGAGCCGGTGAGCGGCCGAGGCGAGGGCAAGATGAATATCTGCCGAGCCGGGATATAATTTTACCGCCTGTTCGAGGGCCTCGAAAGCTTTTTGAGACCATAAAAGGTGTTCCTGCGGCTGTGTTTCGGCAAGCGACTGATACACTTCCGCAAGTCTTTCATAATTCGTGAAGTCTGCGGGATTCCTTTGTATCGCGGCGAGAAAAGCTTTTTCTGCCTGCAGGAGTATGTCCTGATTTTCCGGCATATATGTCTTGAAACTGTGGAGTAAAGTAATGCCGTTTATCGCCGGCGGAGTAGGATTAAACTTGTCATCATCAGTTGCCGAAGAAAGCGATTCCGAGGCTTCCTGAAGATTTCCGTAAACTGAGAACCATTTTGCGGCCTCGATTTTTACGGCAATTTTGCCGGTGGGAATTATGTACTGCGTCAGCAGCAAAACGGCAAGGCCTGCGGCAATTCCCGCAGCGGCCATTGCCCTAAACGGAGAAAACCCCGTTTTCTCAGCGGAATCGTAATTTATCGTCTGAGAGGCGATTAAAGCGATAATTGCCCACAGGGCGGTCATAATGCCAGGCTCGAAAATCGCGAAGTCGATAAGATTGTGTAAAAGCACCGCGAATATGCCGCAAATCAAGGCTGCAGTCCAAACGCAGGGTTCATCGCAGCTTTTTTTGTTTCTTGCGCATAACCATAAAGTTGTGCCGAAAAGAAATGCGGGCGCCGCGTACATAACGGCGAAAATATAAAACGCTACGAAAATATCTCTTGTAAGTTCTGTCCTAACGGCGAGGGGCCGCAGAAAAAGGAGAACCAAAATCGCGGATATGCCGCAGATTTTTACGACGGCGGCGAAATCATTTTTATCCTCGCTTCGCGCAGGTTTGTGGTATTTGAATGCCCTGATAATCGGCACAAACAGTCCGCAGCAGAAACCGGCCAGACCGATTATTCCATAGCTGCTCAGAATATTTAATACAAAACAATGCGGGTCTCGAACAGTTTCCAGCCCTTCAGGAATTTTATACTGTGTATAAAACGTGCCGAAATTTCCGCCTCCCACGCCGGTAAAGAAATGGTCGGTTATCATTGCCGCCGATGCGACCCAGTATTGCCATCTTACGAGCATCGAATTTCCGCCGGGCAGCTTGTCGTGTTTAAGGCCGTAAAAGACCATAAGAAAAATCCCCGCTGAAAAAATCACGGCCGCAGCAGAGAAAATAAATTTCTTGTGAGCTTTGAGATGATTCGCGAAACCAGACGAAATCAGCAAAATAAAAAGAGCCAAAACAAACGAAATTAAAGCTCCTTTGCTGGCGGTAAGTAAAAGCCCTGAAAATAAAATCAGCAGTATAATCGTCGGCAAAATAAATGTTTTCAAAGGCCTTTTTCTGAAATTTTGAAAGCCTCGCCCGAAAACAGCGATAGCCGAAAATATAGCCAGATTGAAAAAGCAGCCCGCACTGTTGCCGGTCGTAAAAAAACCTTTGATATCTTTCGAGTAGAGCCTGTGTTCGTAAAGCATATGCTTAAATGAGCCGGGTTCTATGCCGAGAGCCTGAAGCTGCAATTCCGGCTCGGCTTCGTATTGTTCTATCAGCATCGTATTGCTGCCGGCAAACTGCTCGATGCACTGATAAACGTTTGCGATGCCGACGGCGATAATGGCCAAAAGCAGCACTTTTCTTTTTGTTTCCGAATCGAGTACCTGACAGAGAACTATTGCCCCGCAAATAATAGCGGTAATTGTCAGAGCATCGTTCATCGCGGCTCTTTGGTTGGAGGCGAAATATGTGCTTATGACGGCGGCGATAACGAATAAAAACAGACCGGGCTCGATACCTGTATATTTATAACGGCCATTATGACTGCCGGCAGCCGCGGCAAACCAGATAACGGCGGACAGAAGCAAAATTGCCGAGAGGAAGATACTTATAAAATTGTCGTAAAATACGCCTTCAATACTGAATGATTCTATGGCAAAATTCTCAGCAAAGCTCAGCCTGAGTGAAATTATGCATACAAAAAGTACAAAAAATACCTTTGTGCCGCGGTTTTTTGTGATTTGATTATTTTCCACTATTTTTACCGGCAGATTCGAGGAGAACTATAATTTCGAGTATCATAATTGTCTGAAGAAAAATTAGAAAACCGTAGGGCCAAACCGCTCTTGTCAGCGCCACAGCGCCCAAACCCGTGGCGATTGTGGCCAAATAAAGCGTCAGAACTGTCTGAAACTCCGTCAGTCCGAGTTTCTTGAGCCTGTGGGAGAAATGCTGTGTGTCGCCGATAAACGGACTTTTACGCTGTTTGATTCGCAGAAATGTTACGCTGATAAAATCGTATAGCGGAATCGCCATTATAACAAGGGGTGCAAGAATGGCATATCCGTGATTTATCTCTGCCTGGTGATAGGTCGTTCGCAGTGTGAACATAGCGACTAAAAAACCGATAACAAAAGAGCCTGCATCGCCCATAAATATCGAGGCGGGATGAAAATTGAATATAAGAAATCCTGCTAATGTGCCTGCGAAGATCATCGTAAAGCCGGAGACAAACACTTGTCCGGAAAAAGTTGCGATAACAAACAGAACCAAAGAGATAATTATGGCAATCCCGGCACTGGCGCCGTCCATATTGTCGAGAAAATTGAAAATATTTATGACAAGTACGACCCAAAAGGAGCTCAAAATTGATGTGATGAACCTGCTTTCGATAAAGAGTTCAACTCTGACATCGCCCCAGTATGCCGCTGCGAAAGCGACCGCGAACTGCACAATCAGTTTCGGCAAAGGTTTCAGATTTTTAATATCGTCCCACAATCCGAGCAGGAATAATACGGTTAAACAGCCTATTATTACCCACAAATGTCTTATGTTGTGCAGGAATCCCTCGATATATCCCTGAAAATCCCGGCCGCAAAGTTTTGTCATATTGTTGATGGCAAGCAATTTGAAAACAGCGATAATGCCGAGGCAGGCAAGCAGAATAGTCAGGAAAATACCGATGCCGCCCCCGAGCGGAACGATTTTTTTATGAAAACGGTCGTTTCGCGGATGAGCGACCAGCCTGAATCGGGCCGCAACCTTTTTCGATACCATCATCAGCAGTATGGATGCAACAAATGCTGCCAGAAAACCGAGCGCCGAAAATACGCCGAATGCCTCTGCCATATAATTACTCCTTTAATTGCCGAACGAGCCTGTCCCTGACCTGATTAAAGAAGGTATGATACCTTTCTTCCTTATGGTCGGGAAAAGTATAATCAAAAGTCGTCCATTTGCCCTTATTGTAAATAAGCGTTACTTCTGCCCATATTTTTTTGCCGATATAAATCCGGTGCGAAAAATTCTTCGTACTTGCCAGCACCAGTTTTGACGGTTCGATATAGCCGGGGTCGAGATTGACCGGCCTGCTCAAATCTCCGTCCAGCATATCGGCGAGTTTCATTTCCATTTTATTCGTTTTATGTTTAATCGCCGCCAGCTTGTCGGGCGCGATTAGTTTTTCAATCGTTACAAATTTTTTCAAAATCTCGGTGCCGCTCTCTTGGGCGTAATATTCCGTATGCCTGAACGGCCAGGCTTCGCTTTCGAAGTCGCACTTGCCGAATTTAACCTTAATCATATCGACCGCCATATCTACTGCGTAGGCGTCGCAGCCGAGTATTCCGATAATCAGTTTTACCGGCTCTGGTTTTTTAAGCGTCCACATTTAATTCGGCTTTATCCGCTGCAGGCGGATTTAAGTTTCTCGATTAATTGTAATGTTTTTTCTTTTATCTGTGCAAGCGGAACTTTCGTTATTTCTTTTTCGCCCCGCAGCTTGATTTCAGCGCAGTTTTCTGCGATTGATTTTGCCCCGATTGTAATGCGAATCGGAATCCCGAGCAAATCGGCATCCTTAAATTTCACTCCGCCGCGCACGTCTCTATCGTCAAGTAAAACCTCAGTGCCACCGTCCGTCAATTCCTTATAAATCCTTTCAGCAGCAGAGGTTATATCTTCCCCATTGCCCGCCGGCGTAATTATAACTTCAAACGGCGCTATGCTTATCGGCCAAATAATCCCGTCATCGTCGCGGGATATTTCAATGGCTGAGGCCGCAATCCGGTTTATGCCGATACCGTAGCAGCCCATTATGCACGGTTTTTCTGTGCTGTCTTTGTCGAGAAATTTCGCGCCGAGCTTTGCACTGTATTTTGTGCCGAGCTTGAATACCTGTCCGACCTCGATGCCTCTTTTGAAGATTAGTTTTTTGCCTTGATACATATCGCCTTCGACAGCGTTTCGTATATCGGCGACTATGACATTCTTGCCTTCGAGCGGAAAATCCCGTCCCGGCACGACGTTTTTGATATGATAATCCGTTTTATTCGCTCCCGTTATTCCCGCCTCGATTGTAAGAACAGAATGGTCGATAACGAGTTTATTTACTTTCGATGTAATTCCGACTGGCCCTGCGAAACCGACTTCGGCTCCGGTCAGCGTCTTAATCGTATCTTCATCGGCAAGTTCGATGCTTTTGCCGACGGTGCATCGCAGTTTCTCCGGATTGATTTCAAAATCCCCGCGCACAAGAGCAAGAATTAAATCGCTTCCGGATTTGTAAACAAGGGTCTTAATCAGCTCTTTCGCGTCCACCTTTAAGAATTCGCAAATTTCATCGATGGTTTTGCGATTAGGCGTATGAACCTCTTCGACGGGCTTGTGCGTCTTATTTGTTTTTACGGCCGGCAGGGCATCGACAGGGGCCTTTTCGATATTTGCCGCATAGCTGCCGTCTTCGGTCTGTACGATAATATCCTCGCCGGATTCGCACGGCACGGTGAACTGATGCGAACCGCTGCCGCCCATCTCGCCCGATTCAGCCTCGACGATTGCGTATTTCAAACCGCACCTGCTGAAAATCCTTTTATATGTTTCGTACATCACTTTATATGTCTCGTCGAGGCTTGCTCCATCGGCGTGAAAACTGTACGCGTCTTTCATTATAAATTCCCGGCTGCGCAAAACGCCGAACCGAGGCCGAAATTCATCTCTGAATTTAAAACTTATCTGATACAGATTGATGGGTAATTGTTTGTATGAATTTATCTCTCCCGCCGCTATGCTCGTAACAACTTCTTCAGCAGTGGGGGCAAGGACATTTTCTCTGCCGTGCCGGTCGGTAAAATGCGCCATCGTCGGCCCGTAATCGACATTGCGTCCTGTCTGCTGCCAAAGCTCCATCGGCTGAACGGAAGGCATAAGAATTTCCTGTGCTCCGCTTTTGTTCATCTCATCGCGGACAATATTCATAACCTTCAGCAATGTCCGCCAGCCCAGCGGCAAATATGTATAAGTTCCGCTGGCAACTTTGCGCATCAGCCCGGCGCGAAGCATTAATTGATGACTTGGAATCTCCGCATCCGAGGGTACTTCCTTGACGGTTGGAATTAACGCCTTGCTGTATCGCATATTTTTTCCTATTTTCGCAAGTTTGCCTGTTTTCACAAATGTCGATTTCGTACCGCATTTATATCGTCTAAGCCATTTATTTGCAAGATAAACTTTGCCGGATAAGTTTTCTTAAAACCTTTTGACAGCGTCTCTTAGTCTGGTATAATTTCACTAAAGGATTGAAGGCTGGACCGAATATTAGCTGCCAGGAAAGGAATAGTTCATGCCGAAAAAGTTCAGATGTACCGTTTTGAGGGTGGTTTTACTGGGGTTGTTTGCCGTTTGTCTGTCAGGTTGCCAGCAGTCCCAGAAAAAAGACGAGGCAGTATCGCTTTATGTCGATGCCATCTCGTTCAGTCAGGCCAACGACCCGAACCAGGCCATTGCTCGTCTGCAGCAGGCGGTTAAATTAAATCCCGATTTTGCTCTCGCATATTCGATGATGGGCAATATCTATCTTCAGCAGAACAAATTTGCCGAAAGTGCCGAGGCTTACAAAAAGGCAACCCAAATTAATCCGTGGTCGTTCGAGGATTTTCGCCAGCTCGGCACAGCGTATTGGCTTATGAACGATTACAACTCCGCGGCCGAGGTGTATGCTGCTGCCTGCAAGCTCGACCCGCAGAGCACCGAAGTCTGGTGCGGAGCGGCAGGCTCGTATTATAAGCTCGGCGATTACGAATCGGCTCTCCAGTTCGGCCAGTCCGCAAAAGAACTTGACCCCGCCGACAGCGAAGTCGAAAAACTCTTAGGCGATATATACACCGCACGTAAAGACACTGAAATGGCCGTCGAAGCCTACGAAAGGGCGATGAAGCTCGACAGCAGCAATCCGAAGACTATGTTTGCCCTCGCCTCTGCGTATCTGCAGGAGGAAAAATTCGAGGCCGCAAAGGAACTGCTCGATATGGTTGTCTCAATCGAGCCCCAAAACGCAGAAGCCTGGCGGTATTTGGGATTTGTATGCCTTAAGATGCGCGAAGTCGATATGGCCACGATGAAATATCTCAAGGCCGTCCAGTTAAGTCCCGATGATTGGCGGGCGCACAAGGGTATCGGCGTCGCTTATATGATGAAGTACCGTATCCTCCAGAGTTTCGACAATCCCGAGGCGGAAACTTACAGAAAACAGGCTATTACGCACTGGAGCAAATCGCTCGATTTGAATCCTTCGCAGGACAATCTCCTCAAATTATATCGTAAATATTCGTCCGCCTCCGGCGAGATTTCGCCTAAAGGCGAACAGTAGGAGTACTGTTTGTCTCAAACTCCTGACAAATCCTGTTGCTGCTGCTTAACCAGACAGCTTAATCTTCCCTCGGCTCATTTGCTCTTTTGGCCGGTTTTTTTAATTGGCCTCGTCGCCGATTTATGGAGCAAGTCCGCCGTCTTTAATTGGCTCAGCTCGCAGTCTCCTCAGCGTTATAGTATCATCGATGGTTTTTTTCAGCTTGTTATTGTTGAAAATCGCGGCGCAGCCTGGGGCATTGCCGCCGACAAGACGATAACGCTGGTAGTGATTTCGATTTTGGCTTTTATTGTAATTTTTTCGATGTTCCTGTTCGGCAGAAAATTGCAGATGGCCGTTGTCCTTGCCCTTGCCTTGTTTGCAGCCGGCATTTGCGGCAATTTATATGACAGATTGTTCAACGACGGCAAAGTCCGCGACTTTTTGGATTTTTATTATAAGGAGTGGCACTTTCCTGCTTTTAATATCGCCGATTCGATGCTGACTGTCGCAGTCTTTATTTTGATTTTGATGACAATCTTCTGCCCCAAATCGCAACAGGAATAAAAAATTCAAAACACAACAACTGCACATTTGAAAGAGTGTTTCGGATTTTAATGTTTGAAGTGTCTTTTTCCTGTAAAGACCATAGCGATGCCGTATTTATTCGCCGCGGCAATAACTTCATCGTCCTTTTTCGAGCCGCCGGGCTGGATTATGCAGGATACGCCCACTTTCGCGGCGTTATCGACATTGTCCGGGAACGGGAAAAACGCGTCCGAACCCATAACAGCGCCTTTTGTCTCGTCGCCTGCGTGCTTAAAGGCTAACTGTCCCGATTCGACACGGTTCATTTGTCCTGCACCGACGCCGATAAGACGTCTATCCTTAACGAGCGTAATCGTATTGCTCTTAACGTGCTTTGCGCAAATCCAGGCGATTCGCAAATCTTCGAGCTGCTCTTTATTCGGCTTTACCTTCGTTGGATAGGTAAGCAATGCCGGTTCCCAGCCGATGAGGTCTCTGTCCTGCAAAAGCATTCCGCCGACAATGCAGCGGATATCGAATTCGCCGCAAACAATTTTCGTTCTGTCGATAGAGGGCGTTGACATCAGCCTTACTCTTTTACCCCATGGTTTTAATGTTCTGATAGTCTCGATGGCGTCGCTGTCAAAGCCGGGCGAGATTATGACCTCTGCGAAAAATCCGCCTGCGCCTTTAGCCTTGCCGAATCTCGCATACGATTCCATAATCGTTGTCGCAAGCGTCTTATCGACCTTTCTGTTCAGGGCGACTATTCCGCCGAAAGCGCTGACGACATCGGCTTCATAAGCCTTTTGATATGCCTTATGAATATCGTTATCGATTGCACAGCCGCAGGGATTCAAATGCTTGACCACAACGGCGGCGGGTTCGGAAAATTCCTTAACAAGCTCGAAGGCCGCATTGACGTCGAGCAGGTTATTAAAGCTGATTTGCGTTTCATCTTCCATAATCTCGGCGGAAGATACGTTCACCTCGTTATTCGCGGCCAATTTATAAAATGCTCCTTTTTGATGCGGATTCTCGCCGTAGCGAAGCTCCATCGCCTTGGCCAGCGAAACGCTGATTCGTTCCGGAAATCTTACGCCTGCCTGCTGATTGAGATATTTCGATATTGCCGCATCGTAGCTTGCGGTCAGGCCAAAAGCGATTCTCGCAAAGTCGTTTCTTGTCTTTTCGCTTACGGCAACGTTATTTGCCTTCATCTCGGCGATAACTTTTTCGTATTGTTCCGGGTTTGTAACTACCGTAACAAATTTATGATTTTTCGCCGCCGAGCGGACCATACTCGGCCCGCCGATGTCGATATTTTCTATGGCGTCTTCAAATTTGCAGTCCGGCTTTGCGACCGTTTGCTCGAACGGATAAAGATTAATGCAGACCATATCAATCGGCTCAATATTGTGGGTTTTCATTGCCGCCTGATGTTCGGCGTTGTTGCGGATGCCGAGCAACCCGCCGTGAATTTTCGGGTGCAGAGTTTTTACTCTGCCGTCCATTATTTCCGGAAAACCGGTAACGGAATCTATGCTGACGACGTTAACGCCGGCCTGTGCGAGGGCCTTTGCCGTTCCACCGGTACTGATGATTTTAACGCCCATCGCCGCCAGATTTTTTGCAAACTCCGCGACGCCTGTTTTGTCCGATACACTGATTAGTGCCGTCTTAATCTTCACATCCATTTGATTCGTCCTTCTCCTTAAGATTACGGTTCTATTTTTTGATAGGTTTGATACAGGAAATGTCTTTGTTTTTCATAATGTATATGCTCGAGTCATAAGGATTGGCTGCGAAATTTGTTACCGGAGCAAAATTGATTTGATGAGTGTTCTTGGCCTGTTTGTTGTCCATCACGAGGCAGGTATTATTCTTGTCGAAGACATAAGCTGTCTCGCCGTCCTGTGCGAGCAAGTCGATACCGTCCGGCAAGAGCCAAATTTGTTCGCCGCTTTCGGCGTCAATCGCGTAAAGTCCCTTGTTTACGGCATATTGATAAACAGTTTTTTCGGTAGCCCTTGCAGAGGTGGTAAGGATAGAGCCTGTTGGAAACTTCCACGCCAGGCTGCCGTTTTCGACGTTAAGTTTATAAAGGTTTGTGCCTTTGCTGCTGACATAAAGCTGATTTTGGACAATAACTGGCGTTGCCTCAATTGCCCCGACTGCCTTAAACTCCCAAATTCGTTTTGGCTTGGACGGATTCATACATATCACATTACCGCCATCAGTTGTAAAAATTGTGAAGCTATCGGTCGCAAGAACACTTGTTATAGCTGAGGCGTTGTCGGTGCTTACCTCGAAGATACGCTGTCTGCCGTTAGGGTCCATAACGTGCAGACGTTTATCCCTGGCAGGTATATATATATAGGAGGCATTTACAGCAATAGCGGTAGAGACCGGAAAAGGAATTTTGTTTCGATAGATTTCCATGCCCTGTTCAAGATTAATCGCAATCAGATAATTAGCTGCTACCAGATAAGCAATATTGTTGTAAACCGTCGGTTCAAGAACTGGAAGCCCCATCGTTGCAGCAGAGAAAGCAAAATTCAACCGGCCTGTGTACCTGTCTAAACAGAACAAATAATTGCCATCAGTTAAAATATACAGATGGTCGCCGAGGACGGTTACTCTCTGAACCTTTTCTTTCGGGTTCAGCGCGATTGCGTTCTGCCAGGCGGTTTTAAGACCTGCCTGATTGAGCAGTTTTTCGCCGACGATGGCTTTGGATTCGGATGGTAAAACGGTTAGAAAAACGAAGACTAACAGCAGGTTTAAACAAAACGTTCTCAATGTCTTTCTCCCTGAAAGTTAAAAAAATAATATTGAAAAATCTATTCTACAGAATTGACATAATCAGCAAGGTTCACGCTGTATTGCTGCTCGAACTGTCTCATCTGTTCAATTCGTTCAATGTCGTCGTTAATGCGGTTTGCCAGTTTAAAAATATACGGCTTGCCTTCCAGCCGGTTCTTCAAATCCTGATACATCGGTTCCCACTTGCCGCCGTAAAGCTGACTCTTGAGAACTATCAGCATTTTGTGCTCGGCTGAAAGACCTTTGACGAAATCCGCGATTGCGTTTTTGCGTTTCTTTTCGCCTGTTTTACCGCTTTTTTCGGTAATTTTAGCCATCGGCACTTCAAATTGAAAATTTAAAATATAAAATTGCTCTGTAGAAAACATTAATAATAATATGTAAAAAAGCTCTTTTTGAAAAGTAAATAAAGGATCATCAGGTCGTAGGTCAGCACTCGCAGAT
>PGYD01000166.1 GCA_002839495.1 Planctomycetes bacterium HGW-Planctomycetes-1 | reverse complement strand
CCGCGGCGGAAACGGCGGAAACGCAGGACAATTACAACTGGAAGAACGCCGCACGGGCGGTTACGGCGGACTTACCACAGAAACCGCGGCAGGACAGGGCGATATAAGAATGTACAGCACAAACGGCGGAGCCGTATTCTGTGATGACGATTCAAATCCGGTATTTGATAACTGTACCTTCAGAAGCAATATGACTTATGGAAGCATAAGCGGTCTTGGCGGACATCACCAGCCGTCCAACGTACAAGAAATGCCGCGTGAAAATTACCGTGTGCCGAGTTTCGGTGCAGGCGTTTTCTGCTCAAGGAATACCGCAAGCACTTTCGATAACTGCTTGTTTGAAAACAACAGAACCGCGTATAATCAGGATTTCAACGACCCCAATTACCTGGCGGCTGTAGGTCTGGTCGATATAAGCGACTACGATGGCGAATACACCGGTCAGGGCGGCGGTTTGTGTCTGTGGTATGCGGCTTCTGCCGATATTATTGACTGCAATTTTGTTCAGAACTCCGCTCCTATCGGCGGCGGTATATACAGCCTCTGGACGGATTTATATATCACAAAATCCAATATACTAAACAATAATTCCTACTCCGGCGGCGGCGTCCTTGCGCTGGACAGTATCGTCGAGATAACAGAATCATCGATAAAGGGCAATTCTGCCGGTACTCAATCCGGAACCGTAGAAGATACTGGTTACGCTTTGTTCGGCTCAGGCGGCGGTATCTACGCGCTTTCATCGTTAATTGATGTAGTCGATTCCGACATAACCGAAAACTACGCAAGAATGACTGGCGGCGGCATTTGTCTTGACGGCGATACAATATTCACACAAAAACCCTTAATAAAGAACTGTCTGATTACAAATAACACCGCAGCCGACTCAGGCGGCGGCATCGCTTCGACATATTTCGCCAGGCCGACAATCCAAAACTGTACGATAGCGGACAACCTTGCAACCGGTGTGAACGGCAGAGGCGGCGGACTTTTCGGCTCTTATGAAAGCGATACGATTGCCAAAGACTCTATATTCTGGAATAACAGCGGTATCAACGGTTCGCAAATCGCTTTAAGCGACGGCGGACTATTTACCGATATGCCGGCAAGCCTTACAATCTCATACAGCGATATACAAACTTCGGCCAAGGATGTTAACCATGCTATGGATGTCGTAATTCTTATCGATACCACCGGAAGTATGAGCGGCGTACTCGATTCAGTCAAAACGGCGGCATCTGATATCGTGGACAGAATCGCAGAAAAAACGTCTGATTACAGAATCGCTGTTGTTGACTATCGCGATTATCCGGAAGCTCCTTATGGAGACCCGGATATCGATTACACTTTTAAAGACAATCTTGAATTTACATCAAGCCGTATCGCGGTCCAAAACGCCATAAACGGCATTACTCTCGGTTACGGCGGCGACGGGCCGGAATCGGTTTTCTCGGCATTGATGCACTGCATAGACGGC
>PGYD01000056.1 GCA_002839495.1 Planctomycetes bacterium HGW-Planctomycetes-1 | reverse complement strand
TATGGTTAAGCAAGATGCCCTAATGGAGTCATTATCGTCAAATCTTCACGGATTTCTAAACCAAATTCATAATTTGTCCGCCCCTGATAAAAAATTCCTTCGCGATGGTTTCATCGGTCTGGTTCGTGCCGGCCATCCGATAGTTTGTCAAATGGCAAGAGATATTCCCAATCAAAGCGCGCAATATATTACCAGAGTCAAACGTATGGATTTACACCTGATTGACAAAAATGAGTTTGACCAGAAGGTCAAACAATCTCTTGCTGCAATCTGGGCGCCGATGATTACCCACGCTACTCCATTAATTCTTGACCTGTCGGATATCGCCAATCCGCTGGCAACACAGATGGATTATCTGGCAACTGTCCGTGATGGAAGCACCGGCCAGTTGGTCAACGGTTACTGGTTAGCTGAAATGTACGCCTCAATTGGACGCAAAAATCCGCTGCCGATTCTTTTGGAGCCTTTCGGTCATGAGCAACCCCAATGTCGAGGACAAAACCCTGTGGTTATAGATGCCCTTCGCCGTGTGTTTACTGCCACTGAAGGTCGAGGAGTATTGGTGGTTGACCGCGGCGGCGATGCGAGAGTATTTCTGGATGACTGGCTGAATAACAAATATCGCTTTGTTGTCCGGATGCGTAGAGACCGCGATTTAATGCGGTTTTACGCCGCTTGCGGTGCTCTTGACAAAGGGCAGTGGATTGCTATGCAGTCCCGAGAATTGGCCGAACGTACTTCCGACACCACATCGATGGTCAAGGGTGGTCAAGTCAAAGGGTCGTGAGGTTATGCGAATATCTCAAATCGGCTGGGTTAAAGTTCGTCTTCCTGGACGAGATGAGGAGTTGACGATGATTGTCGCTCGCAGCCCGGGCAGTGATGTTCCTTTTATGTTGCTGACCAATCTTGCGGTGGAAAATATCGCCGATGCCAAATGTGTCCTGCGATATTACTGTCGCCGATGGGAATGTGAAGAAGGGATACAATTTCTGAAAGAACAGGTAAATCTTGAGGCTATCCGCACATTTCGCCGGACGGCTATATGCAGATTAGTGTTGCTGGCAATGTTGGTTATGTTTTATCTGGCGTGGCTGTGGGAAAAGCATTTTTTGTTGGCCGAGCGGCTGATTGATTATGCGCAGGTACTGCCGGATAAGGTCGAGTTTATGCACTACCGATTGCTGACCGGTCTTACACATATCCTTAATGCCTGTTTTTACCTTCGGATGGCGTTGCTATGAAAGCAGTTATAAAAAAATCGGGAAGTTTGAGCTTTCTTAGCTCCTTATCGTGGTTCGATTTATATTTAATCGGCGGTCAAAATTCGGAATTGTCCTCTATGCGAATTCTGACATTATCTCTTTCATCGCCGCTGTGCCTGCCGGATTTCATTGTGCCGATGAAGACCCTGACGGCGTTAAAACAGCAAATTACACCGACAGCCATAAAAATTGCCGCTGCTATAATCGCCAGGATTTCCTTAAAAATCCACACTAAAATTCCAAAGCCGATGAGCAATAAACCAATTACGAAAAGTCCCTTTGCGAAACCTTTTGTAACCTGATTGAGCGAACTTGAATAAAAATTAAATAACATTTCTTTCCTTTCGGGATAAAAGGAAAAGGGCAGGTTTTAAGCCTGCCCTTCGATTTTTTAGTACATCCCTCCGCCATGAGGCGACATCTGAGGAGTTTCCTTCTTTTCGGGAATTTCACTCACAATAGCATCGGTTGTCAGCAGCAGCGAAGCAATTGAAGCGCCGTTTTGCAAAGCGATGCGTTCGACTTTTGTCGGAACGATAACGCCGAATTCAATCATATCGCCGTATTCTTTTCTCATCGCGTCATAGCCGAAGTTCACATCGCTGCTTTCCATAACTTTCTGCGCTACGATTGAGCCGTCAAGGCCTGCGTTTGTCGCAATCTGCTTGATTGGCGCAACGATTGCTCTTTTCACGATATCAATGCCGATTTTTTCGTCGTCCTTTGCCTTGAGCTTGTCGAGAGCCTTGAGAGTCCGCAGCATAGCGACTCCGCCGCCCGGCAGAATGCCTTCTTCGACAGCGGCCCTGCAGGCGTGCAGCGCATCTTCGACACGCGCTTTTTTCTCTTTCATTTCAGCTTCGGTCGCGGCGCCGACGTTAATCTGAGCGACTCCGCCGGAAAGTTTCGCAAGTCTTTCCTGAAGTTTTTCAGTATCGTATTCGCTCGTGGTAGCTTCAATTTCTCTTTTAATCTGCTCGATGCGTCCTTTTATCGCCGTCGTTGTACCCGCGCCTTCGACTATTGTCGTGTTGTCCTTGTCGATTGTAACGCGTTTTGCCTGGCCGAGCTGGGACAGTTCGACTTTTTCAAGCTGAACGCCGAGGTCTTCGAACACAGGTTCGCCGCCGGTCAGAACGCCGATGTCGGCGAGCATTTCTTTGCGTCTGTCTCCGAATCCCGGCGCCTTTACCGCGGCACACTGCAAAACGCCTCGAAGTTTATTAACTACGAGCGTCGCAAGGGCTTCGCCTTCGATATCTTCGGCGATAATAAGCAAGGGCTTGCCGGCCTTGGCGACCTTTTCGAGAACTGGAACAAGCGATTTAATAGAGCTGATTTTCTTTTCGTGAATGAGAATATAAGGTTTTTCAAGTACGCAGGTCATACTCTCGTAATTATTGATGAAGTGCGGACTGATGAAGCCTTTGTCAAACTGCATACCTTCGACGAGTTCGACCGTAGTTTCAAGGCTTTGGCCTTCTTCGACGGTGATAACGCCGTCTTTGCCGACCTTTTCCATTGCCTGCGCCATTGTCTTGCCGATTTCGGCATCCTGATTCGCCGAGCAGGTGGCCACCTGTTCGATTTGTTTGCCGGACTCGACAGATGTGCTCATTTTCTTAAGCTCATCGACGATTTTTTCGACGGCCATATCTATGCCGCGCTTGACCTGCATCGGGTTCGCACCTGCGGTGATATTTTTAAGGCCTTCCTCGAAAATCGATTCAGCCAGAATCGTCGCTGTCGTTGTACCATCGCCTGCGACGGTGCTTGTCTTGCTGGCGACTTCCTTAACCATTTGGGCGCCCATATTTTCATAAGAATCTTCGAGTTCGATTTCCTTTGCTACGGAAACGCCGTCTTTTGTAACGGTCGGCGAACCGAAAGATTTTTCAAGAACTACGTTTCTTCCGCACGGGCCGAGCGTAACTTTAACGGCCTGGGCGAGTTTCTTTATGCCCTGACGAATCGCCTCGCGGGCCTCGGTATTATAAGCAATTTTTTTTGCTGCCATTTTTATAATCTCCTATTTCTCAATTACTGCCATAATGTCTGTTTCGTCCATAATGAGGTATTCTTTGCCGTCGAGTTTTACTTCTGAGCCGGCATAGCTTGTAAAGAGGACCTCATCTCCTTTTTTAACCTGCATTTTGCTTCTGGCACCGCCTTCGAGCAGTTTTCCTTCGCCGACGCTGACGATTTTGCCGCGCTGGGGTTTTTCCTTTGCCGAATCCGGCAACACAATTCCGCCGGCGGTTTTGCTCTCCGCCTCGATGCGTTCGAGAAGCACCTTGTCGGCCAATGGTCTGATTTTCATTCCTAATTCCTTTCAACTATTGAATAAATTACTATTATACCTTTTTACAAAGAGCCTGTGAAGCTGATTCTGGAGCAGCCCAATATCGACAGGCTTATTCATCACGCTGAACATATCCAGCTCAAGCGCCGTCGAAAGCAGTTTTTCTTCCGCGTCCTCGGCCAGCAGGATGCAGGGCAGCATTGGATAACAGCCGCGAATTACCTTTATCATACTCAGGCCGTTGAGTATTTTCGAGTCCATATCGACGATGGCCGTATGAATCCGCCTCTGCTGCAGGACATTCAGGGCTTCATCCGTCTGTTTTACCACCAGCAGCTCAACAGAGCGGGACCTGAAAATCTGTCTGACCGCGTCCGGCCAGGCCCAGTCCGAATTATTAATCAGCACTTTTATACTATCTGCAGTCATAGAGTTTCTCTGTCTGTCTGTAAATAAGCAAATAATGTGCCACTGACAAGTATAAGAAGAGGATTTGTTTAACCTCTTTATTTTCAGGAAGTTATAAAGAGGGGTTAAAAAATGCTTATTTGCTGTTTACCGCCATAATGGCAGTCGCTTCTCTTATGCGCTGGCGTGAGCTTTGATTTTTTCCTCTTTTTCGGAGGCTTTGCAGAGTTTGCAGTCGCAAACGCCGGCGGTATGGAGATGAGTCGAGCCTGCTATATTTTTGGTTTCCGACAAAATCGCTCCTTTTGCCTTCATTTTCCGAAACGCGATATCCGCCGCGTTCCTGTCGAGCACGCCAACCGCATCGGTAAGAACGACTACCCTTTTCCCTCTTTGCAAAAGTCCCAGAACCGTTGATGATACCGCACCTTCGGCCATCGCCCCGATTACGATAAACTCATCGGCCTTCAGCTCTGTAAGCAGTCTTTCGGCTCTCGGCTCTTCAAACGGGTTCTCACATCTTTTAGTCAGGATTATCTGGTCGAAGTGAGCAAAGAGGTCTCTCGACAAATCCGTGGAATTATCGGCTTCGAATGTATATCTTTTATTTCGGAGGGTATAGGAAACTTTCTTCTGGCCGTCCGTACCTGCGATGCAGAAATTATCACCGTTTTTGCCCGGTTTGCTCAACGCTGTTGAAATTACCCTGATATGCCTTGCTCTGGCCCATGCATAAGCCCTTCGGATATTCATCAGGACCCTGCGATGATTTTTTATGCAGGATGTGCCGGAGGCAATCAGAAAATCCTTCTGGGTGTCAACATCAACCAGCACGCGTTTTCGTCGTAATTTTATTGGCCTTATCATAGCCTTTAGTCCGAGAAAATATTCCTTCTTTCATTAGTTATTACGCAAATACGAGTTCGATAGTTCCACAGAATTTGTATCGTTTTTTTAAGGACTTGACTTAATATGAGTTTGCGTAAAAAATCAGCCGTTCAGAAAGCTTATTGGAAAAAACGGAAGATTATGGCAAAAAGACAAATAAAAGATTATCCGAATATCTCGCTTGAAATCGAAGATTTAAGTAAAAAAACCGATTTTTCGGACGTTTTCGGGCGTCCTGCGCCGCTGCACATCGAAATCGGCTCCGGAAAAGGCACGTTTCTTGTTAATCAAGCTGCTGCTTTTGAGCAGATAAATTTTCTCGGCATAGAATGGGCGAACAAATACTACAAATACACCGTAGATAGAATTGGGCGAAGGGCTGTTGGGAACGTGCGTATTATACGAACCGAAGCAGCCCTCTTTTTATCTGAATACATTCCCGACAAAAGCGTCGATTGCTTTCACATCTATTTTCCCGACCCCTGGCCGAAAAGAGCACATCACAAAAGAAGGTTCGTCTGCGCAGAAAACATAACGCAGATGATTCAATGTCTGAAAAAAAACGGTTTGATTAATATCGCCACCGACCACACCGGCTATTTCCAATGGATGCAGGACGAATTCGAAGGCTTTGCGAAAAAATTAAAACCCGTTGAATTTATAAAACCCGCCGGCGCAAAAGACAACGAACTTGTCGGCACAAATTACGAGAGAAAATATCTGAAAGAAAAAAGAAACGTCTTCACTCTCGCCTTTAAAAAGGTATAATTTTTGCTTTAAGGAAAAAATTTGATAACAAACAACAAAACGATAACCGTCGGATTTATTTCGCTTGGCTGTCCGAAAAATACGGTCGATTCGGAAAAGATGCTCGCGCTCATCGCCGAGGCCGGCTTTGTAGTCGGCGCCGATACCGGCAGAGCCGACATTGTCATTATCAATACCTGCGGCTTTATCCAGCCCGCTATTGACGAGGCAAACGAGATAATAAATCAGGTCATCGCCGATAAGCGCAAGGGAAAAATAAAGAAAATCATAGTCGCCGGCTGCCTGCCGGAGAGAGTAAAAGAGGAACTGCTCGAAAAATTCCCGAAAATCGACGCCGTTGTCTGTCTCGGAGCAAGAGACAACATCGTTAATATAATCGAAAATATGTTCAGCGACCCTGTTCCGAAATTTTACGAAAGTCCCGCCGACTGGGTAAATAAAATACAAAAAGACGATGGCAGACTTTTAATAAATCCATCACACTGGGCGTATCTGCGAATTTCCGAAGGCTGCGATAGAACCTGCTCGTTCTGCACAATTCCGTCGATAAAAGGAAAATTTAGAAGCAAACCGCTGAATAATATCGTCGCTGAGGCAAACCAGCTTGCCGAGGCAGGTGTCGTGGAGCTTTCTATAATCGCCCAGGACAGCGCAAACTGGGGAAAAGACCTCGGCGAAAAAAACGGCCTTGTAAAAATCATCAAAGAACTGGAAAAAATCGAAAAGCTCAAATGGCTCAGGCCGATGTATCTCAATCCTTCCGGCATAACCAACCGGCTCATTGAAACAATCGCACAAAGCAAAAAGGTCGTCCATTATATAGATATGCCTCTCCAGCACATTAACAATCAAATTCTAAATGCTATGCATCGGCCCGATACGCACGAGAAGATTGCCGCCCTTATCGAGAAAATCCGCAAGGCTATTCCCGACGTCGTTTTGCGGACAACGGTAATTGTAGGCTTTCCGGGCGAGACGGAACAGCAATTCAAAGAGCTTGCCGATTTTATAAAACAGGTGCGTTTCGACGCGCTGGGCTGTTTTACGTTCTGGCCGGAACCGGGAACAAAGGCCGCCGAACTGCCGAATCCGATACCGCAGAAAATCAGGAACAAAAGAAGAGATTCGCTTATGCTCGCCCAGCAAAAAATCGTCTTCGAGAAAAATAAAGCCCTCAAAGGCCAAATCGTCGAATGTCTAATCGATGAAAACCAGCCCGACGGCTCGGCCATCGCCCGATTTTACGGTCAGTCCCCACATATCGACAGCGTTTGCCTTATAGAAGGCTGCACTGATAAACCGGGCAATTTTGTAAAGGCGAAAA
Organism: Planctomycetes bacterium HGW-Planctomycetes-1; assembly: GCA_002839495.1. Classification (GTDB taxonomy): domain Bacteria; phylum Planctomycetota; class Phycisphaerae; order Sedimentisphaerales; family UBA12454; genus UBA12454. The sequence goes on along the minus strand of PGYD01000056.1, from coordinate 3,794 downwards.
TTACCGGCTTCGCGGGGTACGATTTATTAGCTAAAAGAATTTGATTTTTCTTTTTATCGGCTATAAACTGTAAACTTATGCTTAAGCAGATACCGAACATCCTGACCGGCGGCAGACTTGTACTGGCAATCGTTTTTCTGGTAATGCTCCTTCTCGAACCGAAATTGCTCGCCGAGCGAGATATGTCCTTTCCGAGCTATCTCGACCTTGCTTTTGTGATTTTCGTCATTGCCGGCCTGACCGATATGTTCGACGGCTTTGCCGCCAGAAAACTTGGTGTCGCCAGCAAATTCGGCAGAATAGTTGACCCGCTGGCAGACAAAGTTCTCATCTGCGGCTCATTCATCGTTTTTGCCATTATCGGTCAGCCGAAACTTTTCGGATTTTCCAAATTCCAAAATTCCGTTATCCAATGGGGCTTTGCCGGAATTATTATCGCAAGAGAGGCGGGCGTTACTTGTCTGCGGCAGTGGTGCGAAGCCAAAGGGATAAAATTCCCCGCCACTTTCTCAGGCAAAATCAAGATGTTCGTTCAGGCCTTTGCCGTCGGCACTGTCATCGTCAAAATGGCTCACGTTCAAACCGCTTTGTGGGGCTATTGGTTTACAACGATTACTTATGCGGTTACGATTTTCATTACGGTTTACAGCGGACTGCTCAGCCTGAAAAAAGCCAAAAAGGCTTATAATTCGGGCTGATGAAACTGCTGCCATTTGCCCATCTCGAACCCGATATCAAAAAGTTTTTTCATCTTTTCGAGCGATAATAAGGATAAAATTGTACTTCTTTGGGGGTTTTTACCTGTTTCTGCAGAACTCGAAAATGGTTGACAGACCTTGGCCGCTTTCCTATACTTGCGCGCCTCAATTTTGTTTCTGCATTGTAATTTTATGTAAATGTTCCATAGGGCTACTTTAATTATTTAAGGAGTTTATACAGATGGCTAAGAGTAAGAAACTGGTTTACTTCTTCGGCGGCGGAAAAGCCGAAGGCGACGCGAAAATGAAAGAGCTTCTCGGCGGCAAGGGAGCGAATCTTGCCGAAATGGCAAGCCTCGGCGTGCCCGTTCCTCCGGGCTTCACCATCACAACGGAAGTCTGCACTTATTTTTATCAGAATAAAAAGAAATATCCTTCGACACTCAAGGCCGATGTCGAAAAGGCGATGGCCGGAGTCGAGAAGATAATGGGCAAGAAATTCGGCGATGCCAAAAACCCGCTGCTCGTTTCAGTTCGCAGCGGCGCACGAAGCAGTATGCCCGGTATGATGGAGACCGTTCTTAACGTCGGCCTTACCGACAAAACCATACCCGGCCTTATCGCTCTCAGCGGCGATGAAAGATTTGTTTACGACGCATACCGAAGACTAATGATGATGTACAGCGATGTCGTTATGGAAAAAGCCGCAGGCATCGAGCCTAAAGACGATATGGGCATCCGCAAACAGCTCGAAAGAATTATGGACCAGCTTAAGAAGCAGAAAGGCTATACGACAGATACTGAAATGACCGCTGAAGACCTGAAAGGTCTTTGCGCAAAATTCAAGGCAAAGATTAAGGAAGTTCTTAAAAAAGAATTTCCTGATGATGCCGATAAGCAGCTTTGGGGCGGCATCGACGCAGTGTTCTCATCGTGGAACGGCAAAAGAGCCATCTCGTACAGAAGAATCGAAAATATCCCCGATGAATGGGGCACAGCGGTAAACGTCCAGGCGATGGTGTTCGGCAATATGGGCCAGGACAGCGCAACAGGCGTTGCCTTCACAAGAAATCCAGGCAACGGCGAAAATAAATTCTACGGCGAATATCTTGTCAACGCACAGGGCGAAGACGTCGTCGCAGGCACAAGGACGCCGGGGCCGGTCAACGAATCTTCGAAAAGCGAACACAACAAAACAGAAGTTTCGCTCGAAAAGAAAATGCCCAAAGCCTACAAGGAATTAAACGCTATCCAGAAAAGACTTGAAAAGCATTATCGCGATATGCTCGATATAGAATTCACGATTGAAAATAACAGGCTGTTTATGCTCCAGTGCCGAGTCGGCAAACGCAACGGTCCTGCCGCTATCAAAATGGCAGTCGATATGCTGAAGGAAAAACTGATTACGCCCCAAATGGCTGTTATGCGTGTTACGCCTGCTCAGCTTGACGAGCTTTTACATCCGATTATCGACCCGATTGCTGAAAAAGAGCATAGGCCGCTGGCAAAGGGTCTGCCGGCAGGCCCCGGCGGCGCAAAAGGACAAATCATTTTCAATGCCGCCGATGCCGTCGAATGGGCAAAACAGGGCAAGAAAGTTATCCTTGTCCGAGAAGAAACAAATCCGGAAGATGTCGAAGGAATGCGTGCCGCACAGGCGATTTTAACTGCTCGCGGAGGAATGACAAGCCACGCCGCTCTCGTCGCTCGCGGCTGGGGCAAGTGCTGCATCGTAGGATGCGGAGCCATTGAAGTTGACTACGCCAAAAAGAAACTGCACATTGACGGCAAGGTTATGAACGAAGGCGACTGGATTACTCTTAACGGTACAAAAGGCCTTGTTTACGAAGGCCAATTAACTATGATGGACGCTTCAAAGGAAAACAAAGAGCTTAACGACTTCCTGAAAATCTGCGATAAGTTCAGAAAACTCGGTATCCGCACCAACGCTGAAACACCCGCTGACGCCGCAAAGGCAAGGCAATTCGGCGCCGAAGGTATCGGCCTGTTCAGGACAGAACATATGTTCTACGGCAAAGGTTCGGATGAGCCGTTGTTTTTGCTCCGCAAGATGATTATGAGCAGCACTGTAGCCGAAAGACAAAAAGCTCTCAACCAGCTTTATCCTTTCGTTAAGAAAGATATAAAGGCAACGCTCGAAGCGATGAATAATCTGCCGGTCGTGATTAGACTGCTCGACCCGCCGCTGCACGAGTTCGTTCCGCAGGACGCCAAAAAACGCGCCGAGCTCGCCAAGGAATTGAATATCAATGCTGACGAATTTAACAAACGTGCCGATTCTCTGCACGAATCGAACCCGATGATGGGACACCGCGGCGTAAGGCTCGGCATAACCTATCCGGAAGTCAGCAGAATGCAGATTAAGGCTATTTTCGAGGCCGCTGCTGAATTGACAAAGGCAGGCAAAAAGCCATATCCGGAAATTATGATTCCGGTCGTCTGCGATGTAAAGGAACTCGAATTCCAGATGCAGATTGCCAAGGAAGTTTACGCTGAGGTCTGCAAAAAGACAGGCGTCAAAAAGATTCGCCATCTGTTTGGAACGATGATTGAAATTCCGCGTGCCGCTCTTGTCGCAGGCGAAATTGCAAAGGTTGCCGAATTCTTCAGTTATGGAACAAACGACCTGACACAAATGGGCTTCGGTTTCTCGCGCGACGATATAGGCGGCTTCGTGCCGGATTATATTGAAAAAGGCATCCTGCCGGGCGACCCGTTCCAGAGTATCGACCAGCTCGGCATCGGCGAACTTATTAAAATCGGCATCGAACGCGGCAGAAAAACCCGCAAAAACCTCGAAGTCGGAATCTGCGGCGAACACGGCGGAGACCCCGCAAGCGTCGAATTCTGCCATAAGGTCGGTATGGACTACGTTTCCTGCTCGCCTTTCAGGGTTCCGATTGCAAGGCTCGCAGCCGCTCAGGCCGTACTTAAGAATTGAAAATTGAAGGGTATCTCTAAAAATTCAGTTTGTCGCTGCGAGCCCTTCGGCTTCGCTCAGGATAAACTCCGCGAAGCAGTCTCGTTTCTGAAGCAATAATTGAGATTGCTTCGTCGCTTTGCTCCTCGCAATGA
>PGYD01000165.1 GCA_002839495.1 Planctomycetes bacterium HGW-Planctomycetes-1 | reverse complement strand
AGAAAGCGAAGCGCTGTTCCGTTGTTCCCCAAAAATATTTCATTGCATTTATTGGTAATACTCCCCCCGGTGCCAATAATTTCAAAACCATCGGCAGCCGGTTCGATCTTCGCACCCAGTTTTTTCAATCCCGCAATCAAATACTGCGTATCCTCCGCCACGAGCGCGTGGCGGATAAGCGATTCTCCCTGGGCCAGTGCGGCGGCAATCAAAGCACGCTGTGTTAAACTTTTCGAACCGGGCACATCAACGGCCACAAAAGAATCCTTTCTATTCATCTCTGTTTTCAATATTCTTCAACCTCTCCCGAACGGTTTTTCTCATTAGAGCCAGAGGCGCCTCTTTCCCGGTCCATAATTTCAATTGCCCGGCGCCCTGCCTCACAAACATCTCCAGACCGGGAATCGTCTTCACTCCCCGGGCCTCGGCGTCCCGCAACAGCCGGGTCATCCATGGATTGTAAATCACGTCCATCACCAGCTCATAATTCACCAGCACCGGTGCGGGAACCGGAGATTGATGAATCTGCGGATACATTCCGACGGACGTGGTATTAATCAGGGCATGGGCTCTGATTTTACCGATTGACGAAAGCGGATAAAACGGACAGTCAAAAATCGTCTCAAGCGTCCTGGCCTTATCCAATGTCCGGTTGACAATGATCGGATTCCCGCCCTGTTTTTTGATGCCGTAAACCGCTGCCCGCGCCGTCCCTCCCGCACCGATGATTACAATTGTTTTACCCGCAATGTCCATCCTGTCTTCCAGAGCCCTGACCAATCCCAGCCAATCTGTATTGTAGCCGCCAAGCCGTCCCCGGTCATTCACAATCGTATTGACCGCCCCCAGGGCAGCTGCATCTTCATCAATCTCGTCAAGATATTCCATCACGGTTGTTTTAAAAGGAATGGTGACGGAAGCACCGCGAATATTCATGCCCCTGAGTCCTTCTATCGCCGCGGCGAGATCATTGACGCAAAAGGCGCTGTAATGTCCATCGATCTGCATGGCTTCCAGGGCTTTGTTATGCATCAGCGGCGAGAGGCTGTGACGGACGGGATGCCCCAGAAGAACAAAGTTGGACGCACCCGGCGGCAAAAGCCAGGGCTGAACTGAGCGGCGATTTCTTCGCAGCAGGTACTGGAAGTCTTTCATTGTCCGGACTGTCAACTGGCCGGGCGCCGACTTTTTGCCGCCACGCAGTACAGCGAACCCCAGATAACTACCCCAGATTGGTGCCATCATGCGGCTGATCTGACCCAGTTCCCCCATGCACATTGCAATAATTTTTTGATCGTGGGCAATCGCGTGGTCGATCAGACTCAACACTTTCAGGTTGTCCTCCATTTTTCGGGCATAAGGGACAATCTTTACAATGTCCGCCCCGGTCTTCACACACGCCTCGAATATTGCTTTTAATTCCTTAAGCGACGGTGTTTGGGAAATGTCATGCCAGGAAACAATCACCTGCGCAGTGCTTTTCTTTCTGCGAACAAAGGACAGAATCTGCCGGATGGCCCTGTCTCCGCAGGCCAG
>PGYD01000164.1 GCA_002839495.1 Planctomycetes bacterium HGW-Planctomycetes-1 | reverse complement strand
AGTGAAATCTTAGCGGTTGGCTGACGAGCAGTAAGTTTTTCCGCTAATTTTTCCGTTTGTCCACGAAGTTCATTTACTGCCGTGCTTTCCCATAACTCGCCTTTCAAGTTTGAACCTATTGTAAATAAATTGACGTGTGGATTACCTTCCGCATTTATTACTTGAAATGACTCTGTGTCAGTTTTTATTCCAAGTTTTAATTTGTCTTGCGTTAAAATCCCCTTTAACAAGCAGTTTTTCAAAAAGCTTTTATCAAGATTTGATAAGTCCGTTTCGGGTCCTGTGCAATTAATAACCCGAGAACCCTTTAATTGTCTTAATTCATTTTCTTTTTTGTCAAAATATTCAACTGTGACATATTCCTTTGATGCGGATAGGTCAATAATTTTTCCGGAAATGATGTGCAGTTTTCCATCAATTCTTAATTGTTGAATTTTGTCGTGAGAATGCAATGGGATTCGGTGTCTTGCAACTCCCCACAAGTGTCGAAGTCTTGACATAAATAAATCTTTCTCCTGGTCTGATAATGATTTCCATATTCTCTGCGTATGTGGTCTTAAGGAATCGATAATCGGTTCGGCTGAAACACCAAATTCTCTAACCGTTTTGATGTGCTTGTTTACGAGTTTTACCAATTCAAATAGCGATAAATCATCACTTAACTCTTCCGTTAATTTTGAATATTTTAATCCATTGTGTCGATGAGGCAAAATGTTAAATCCATTTGGAGAAATGGAATAAATTTCACCTTTAAATCCTTGTTCTAACAATCCCAAAACGGTATCTACCATTGTCAATCCGTTGCCAATTATTAAAACGGGTAGATTTTCTTTGGTGTTTTTAACCGATTCAATATTCCAAGGATTTTGAAAATAATTTGGGTGGTCGTAAAAATCCATTTGCTTTATTTTTGGATTTCTTGGTATTTGGTTTCCTGTGGTAATAACGCAATGATCAACATTCAACTTCAAATCATTTTCAAGCCACAAAAAAACAGCCTTATCTGAAATATCAAGGTCAACCACAAAGCTGTTGATAACAGTTAGTTTTATTTGCTTTGATACTGCAATTTTCTTTGACTCTTCCCAGATAGCACACAAATACTCCCCATAAAGCCGTCTTGGCAAGAATGAATTTGAAATAAGAATTTTGTCTTTGTGTTTAAATTCATTTTTTTGCATTACCCAATCCAAAAAGTGATCGGGTTTGTCAGGGTAGGCACTCATTTTACCGGTGATAACATTCAATAAATGCTTGTTGGAATAAGGGTTGTAGGCAACTCCTTTGTTTAATGTTTCCCTCTCGTTGATTAGAATAATCTCACAAGCTTCCGTTGATTTGTTTATGAGCTGTACAGTTGTCATCGTCCCTGTAAAACCACCCCCAATGATGCCGATTTTTTTCATTCTTATGTGATGCTTTAATTCCCTTTACCCAATAAAAATCGGGACAAGCAGTTAAAAATCTTGTTTATTACTCAAAAATAGCAAAAAAAACCGAAGCAAAAAGAGCGATTCCGATAAATCGGAACAGGTCTTGCCGAAGG
>PGYD01000055.1 GCA_002839495.1 Planctomycetes bacterium HGW-Planctomycetes-1 | reverse complement strand
TACCGTATAGATGATACAATAAAGGGATGGCCGGCCGGTCATCCCTTTAATTTTGGTAAAAACGTATGAAAGCAGTCAGAAAAGGCTTTACTCTTGTTGAACTTGTAATCGTCGTGCTGATAATCGGCGCACTGACATTTATCACAGTCCCGAAGCTGGCGATGTCAGTCGTCAATCTCGGCAAATCACAGACCGGGGCACAAAGAATGGCCGCGGCAATCCGACACTGCAGAACACTCGCGATTTCCAACGCCGGCACATCTCCGCAAGGCTTCAGGCTTAGTATGACAGGCCCGTCAAGCGGCTATACAGGCTTTCAAATCGTCAATGTCCAAACAGGCGCAGTTGTCAAATCGGAGGAAATTCCTTCGAATGTTACCTGCACAGGGGCTGATGATTTCGTCTTCGGCCCGCTCGGCAACAGGACAGGTGATACCGACAATCTCAACGTAAGCGGCGGCGGAAAAACTTATGTAATATCCGTTATTACCTCTACCGGAATGGTAAAATGCACACAGCCTTAAAAAAATTAAGATGGCAATCCCGCAAGGCTCTTACGCTGCCTGAAGTTGTAATCGCCGCCGCCCTGCTGCTTGTCGCTATGGTTCCAATACTGAAAGGCCTTACACAGGCGCATACGAATTCCATAGTTATCGAAAGAAAAACTCAAAGCCTCGGCCTTGCCCAGGCCAAACTTAATAAAATACAGGCAAAATCAATTTATAATTTCAACGGCATCGCTTCTCAAAGCAATGAGGTCTTGAACGTTTCGTATCGCTGCAATACGACAGTTTCATCCGTAAACAGCAACCTCAAAGCAGTAACGGTTTCCGTCGGACAGGACCGCAATTCAAACGGTTCGCTCGACAGCGGCGAAATTGAAATCACACTCCAAACCCAAATCGCCCGCAGATGGTAGTATCACATTTAAAATCGAAAATTTAATATTTTCGGGATTATCGGGCTTATCTTATAGAACAGCAAAAAACACGCTTTTAAAATATCAAAGTCCTATAAAAATCCACTTTTACTCCCCTGCCGCTGCGATTTTGAACTTTTTCATCTTCTTTCAATGGCATCGGCTTTGAAGTTAGGAAGGCTGATTTATAAGCCGATATTTCTAAAGGATTAAGGATAGAAAATGCGTCCCGTTAGACTTCTTTGAGATTAATAAATAATTTTAAAAAATAGGGCAATGAATGGTTTATGCAAATTATACAATTCGGCAGATTTCGACGAAGTCTAACGGGATGCGTAGAGCAAAACATAAAAAGGCGGTTACTTTGGTCGAGCTAATAATAGCGATGACCATAATGGTTATTATTATGGCGGCTATAGCGCCGCAGTTTCGCGCCATACGAAATAGCTGGGCTACTTCCGAGGCCTCGGCCAATCTCATTCAGAACAGCAGAGTCCTGCAGGAGCACATAATCCGAAATCTTTCCTCGGCAAAAAATATTGTGAGCGTCAGCGCCGACAGCGTCAATCTCGGCTTCATAATTTTCAAGGACAACCTCGGCAATGAGAAAAGCTATAAGGTCAGCGGCGGATACGTTGTCTTCGGCGACCTCGGCAGTGAAGCACAACTCGCAGGGCCTGTAAGTAAATTTCAGGTAAGCAGCTATTTAATCGACCCAACCATTACCCTGACAACCGATGCCAATTTTATTCGGCTCGTAGAAATCGAAACAGTTTTTCCCCACGACACGGGAACAGACAGAACTTTTATCACTTCTGCCTATCTGCGCACGAATGTAAATGCCGAGTGTGATATGGTCGCACATTGGAAACTGGACGATGGCAGCGGAACAACAGCAGAGGATTCATCGGGCAACGGCAATGACGGAACATTGACTAACGGGCCGAGCTGGACAACAGGAATAATCGGCGGCGCACTCGAATTTGACGGCTGGAACGATTATGTCAATTGCGGAAGTAATTCAAGCCTCGATATTACCGACGATATTACCATCGCCCTTTGGCTGCGAGCGGATAATTTCTGGTGGGAACCAGATATAATTACCAAGGGAAGTTACTCCACGGCATACTCTGTATGGCTGAATAGCTCGGGATACGTAGTATTTGCACTTAACAATAATTGGTTAACTTCCAATTCGGCAATTTCCACAGGCAAATGGCATCATATCGCAGTTACAAGAAGCGGAAGCACAAGGAAAATATACATAAACGGACAGGAAGACCGATCAAATAGTTACAGCTCTGCCATAGGAACGACCGGCTGGCCTTTGACTATCAGCACTACCAGCTATCCTTTCAACGGGATAATGGACGATGTCCGTCTTTACGACCGCGCACTCAGCGCCGATGAAATTGAACAGTTGGCTACGACCCTCAGATATATAGAACCGCATACAGAAGCTAAAACTTCTTCCGATACGACGTCTCTTACAATTTCAACGCCTACCACGGATGAAGGAGACCTACTTATAGCGGCAGTTGCTACGGACGGCGGCACCACCATTTCACCGCCTTTTGGATGGACAGAGATTAACCAAGGTGCGAATGGCAGCGAGGTAACACTTGGAGCATGGTATAAAATCGCGGGTTCATCGGAACTGACAAGTCATATCTTCACCTGGTCAGGAAATCGGCGGGCTTACGGCTGGATGATGCGGTTCACCGGGCATAATTCTACCAATCCGATTAATGCCCCAATGCCCGGCAATGATTCAGACAGTACGCCAACCTGTCCTGCAGTAACTACAAATGTGGCCAATTGCATAATTCTTCGCCTCGGAGCGTTCGACGGCAGCGACATCACAGTAGGCAGTACCGGCCTTTCAGACCATACAGATATTACGATGGACAAAGCTCAAAATATTCTTTTTGAAGATCATTTTAACAATTTTAATAACTGGACGAATCAAAATTGGGCTCTAGTCAGTAATTCAGCACGTGCTGACAGAAATAGCGGCAATCTTACATCGGATAATATCAACACAAGTGCTTATAGCTCCTTTACGATTGAGTTCCGGTATAGAGAAAACGTTCAAAACCATAATGTCTGGCTGCAATTTTATAACGGCAGTTCATATAACAATATAGACGATTTAATCAATACATCCCCTGACGATACTTGGTACAACTATCAAATCGCTGTTTCAAACTCGCAATACTGTCGTTCTAATTTTCGTATTCGTTTCAGCGCTAATATTGTCGGCAGCGACAAATATTTATGGCTTGATGATGTGAAAGTATCAGCAGGCGGTGTATCAGGCGGAGCAGGATATGTAAAACAATCAACGGCGGGCAGCAGCGGGACATCGAGCTTTTTGCTTGGCTCGTCAAATGAAGCGAGGACTCTTACGATAGCGATAGCTCCTGCCAGTGTCAGCGATGTCGACTGCGGCGGTGGCGGCGGGATAGCACCTTAAAGCAATATCATTATGAAAACTAAAACTAAAAAAAACGGTTCGGTTTTGCTGATGGTGGTTTTTACCATAGCGCTTTTGACAGCGTTTGTCGTCGGTATGCTCGAAATGAATTATGAACAGATACAGATTATGAGAAATGAAATTTTCGCGGCTCAAGCCCTGGCGATTGCCGAGGGGGGGTTGGCCGATGCCTTTGCCCGAATCCGAACCAGTTCCGCCCTGCCCGGCAATTTCAGCGGCAGTCTCAGCGGTGGCGGCTCTTACAATGTTACTATCGCAGGTTCGCTGCCCGACCCCAACATTACCTCGACAGGCACTTCGCCGCAGGGCTATCAGGCAAGGGTCCAGGCTGATATTACCGTAGGCACAACAGGAACTTACATAATTCGTGTTGATAAATTAGGAATAAATGAATGAGAAAGAAAAGCCATAAATCTTTTCAGGTTAATGTTCACAAAAAGGCCGTAGGCATAGACGTATGTAAAAACTCTGTAAATGTTGTCCGACTCGAGAGAAACGGCGAGAAGATTTCTATTCTCGGCAGCAGCCGGGCAAAAATCGAAAAAGAAACCGGCGAGGCGAAAACTTTCGCCGGCGCGGTAATAAAATCGAAATTGACAGGTTTTCCGCGGCACTGTGAGGCAAGCGTATGTTTCAACGGCTCGCCCGAACTATTGCAGATTTTAAATCTGCCGGACTCTTCGCCGGACGCGGCAAGAAAATTTATTCAGGAAGAGCTGAGGCAATACGCCGTTTTGCCGCTTAAAAATGTCCAAATTGACTATTGTGCCCTGAAAGGCAGCTCAGAGAAAAAAAGCGTTTTGGTCGGCGCCGCACAGTGCGAACCTCTTACTGCGGTTACAAAAGAACTTGAAAAAAAGAACGTAGATATTCGGCTCATAGAGCCTGCGATTGTTGCGCTTATCCGCGCCTGCTATAACAAGGTCGTAAAACCTGCCTGCAACAGCAATGTAATGCTCGTTCTTCTGCACGACGAAAATATGAGTCTGTGCGTATTCAGCAATCAGAGATTCGATTTTCTGCGTACAAAGAAATTCGATTTCGATATTCCCGAATCGCCCCAGCAAGCCGGCGCAATTGCACATCAGATTGATTCGGTGGTACAGTTTTACGAACTTGAAAGAGTCTCCAAGCAGGAAAAATGGCCTGTGTTCCTGGCGACAAGCTGCGAATCGGCAAAAACAAAGGAAATAGCCCGGCAAATTCAGGAACACATATATCACAAAAGCATCGAGATAACGGCGCTCGATGCGAGCCATACGGATATTATCTGCGAAAATGCGGCAAATCAGGATTTTTCTCTCGTTGCGGCCGGGACGGCGATGAAGCTGCTCGACAACGACAATTCAGGAATAAATATCAATATGCTGCCTGATGAGATATTCGAAATTAGAAAATCCCGAAAACACCTGGTAATTATCGCCAATGTCGCCGCTGTAATTCTGCTGTTTATGTTCCTGTATATGGGATTTCTCGCGAAGAAAACCGCAGGCGTTAAAAACGAACTCGGAAAAAAAGAGCAGAGTACGTCAAATTTCAATATATCGGAACTTATGAAGGCACAGGCCGACGCAAACGACAGAACTGTGCGGATTACACGGCATATCGATGCTCTTGAAACCGTATTTGAAGACAAAAACTGGAACAACTGGGCATATATACTGGCCGAGGTAGTCTCCAAAACGCCGGGGACCATACAGATACAGGAAATGCGGGCAAGAGACGCTTCGACAATGCAGCTCGAAGGACTGGCTGTAAATTATAACGCGGTTAATGATTTCGTGGACAGTCTGAATAAATGTAAAACCGTCAGCTCTGCCCAGCTTGCGGACACAAAACAGAACCCGCGGTATGCCAATAACGTCGTTGATTATCTGATAACCTGTTCCATTAAAAAGAGTAAATAAAGGATAATTGGTATGACATCAAAATATTCGGAATATTCGAAACGCAATATTCTTGCCGCGGCAATACTGCTTATAGGTTTCGTTGCGGCATATAACTGGTTTATCTCGCCGCAAACCAGATATCTGGCGGCCGCCCAGAAATATCACGACACAATAGACGCAAGAGAACGAACCGGAAAACTCCTGACCGCACAATTAAAGCTCCGTCAGAAAAAACTCGACGAACTTACGCAGAGGTTCGAATCAGATAAACAGGCATTTTTCGAGATTGAAGAGGCCAAAAGTTTTCTGACCGGAATTCAGTCGTTAGCGGAAACGAACGGCTGTCAGATTACAAACCTTAAACTTTCGCCTCCAAGACCAATTATTGTTAAGGATAACGACTCGATTGACCTCAATCGGTATCAGGTCGATATGAGCTTCTTGGGCGGATATGGAAATATAGTGAAATTTTTACATACTTTGCAAAACAAGCCCCAAAAAGTCTGGGTAGATGCGATAAACGTCAGTATGAAACAGGCGGCAGCAAGCGGTTATCTGAACTGCAATATTACTCTAAGTATATACACATTAAAGGTTAAGGAGAATACGGACAATGTTAAAAATAAATAAATACAGAAATTTAATGCTGGCGATAATTCTGATAAGCCTTGTCGCGATAATCGAAGGCGCAGATGAGCCGGAAATCAACATCGACGAAATAACCAAAAGCAATCCGTTTATGCAGTTTACGCCGAGCCAGAGTCAGGCGCCTATCGGTGCGGCAACAACCGTAAAACCCGACCTTTTTGTCGAAACCGCAACGCTGAAGTTTCTCGACGCAAAGAGCGTCAGGGCGTCGATTGCAAGTATGTCGGATGAAAAATACGGCAATATAGAGCCGGACAGCAAGGGAAATACCCTGATAATCTGCGACACAAAGGAAAACGTCGAAAAAATCCTCGAACAGATTAAAAAAATCGACCGAAAACCCGACCAGATTATGATTGAAGTCGTCCTTTTAGACGTAAAACTCAACGATGGGACCGAACTCGGCATAAACTGGGACCTGCTTACGACCAGAGACCATGAAGCTGTTTTCAGACAGAGCTTTTCAACTCGACTGGGAAGCACAGTAAGAAATGCCACAACTATCGGTGATGCCACAGCATTCAACACCACCGGCACAGGTTCAGACCTTTGGCTTCTGTTTGGAGGCGATATCAGAACTGTAATCCACGCTCTTCAGGAAAAAAATAATGTAGAAATTATTGCCAGTCCGAGGGTAATGGTCGTCAGCGGCCAAACCGCCTCGATTCAGGCCGTTGAAGAAATACCGTATTCAGAAAGTTCTAATACAAGCGAAGGCGGTTCGTTGACCAGTACGCAATTTAAGAACGTTGGTGTAATGCTTAAAATAGGAGCAACATTGACTGATGACAAATTTATCCTTCTGGATGTCGAAACCGAACAGAGTGTCCGAACAAGTACAAGTGTCGTCACCGGCGGCGTCGGTACCACCGGCATACCAGTAGTTGATACAAGAAACGTACAAAGCGCTCTGCTGCTCGAAGACGGTCAAATAATTGTCATCGGTGGTCTGCGGAGAAAAACAACCCAAAAACAGACTAATCAGCTCCCGATACTTGGAGACCTGCCTATAATAGGCTTGGCCTTCAAATCTACAGATGTTATTGAAGACAGTTCTGAACTGCTCGTAATTCTGTCACCTCATATTTATAAAGGTGAAAAACCGAGCGATATTGAAATGGAAAGATTTAACGAAATTACACAGCGGCCTCTTTTGACAATTCCGGAAGCTGATGAAAGAAGAGAAAAAGAGAAAAAACAAGAAGCTGAAAAGATAAAAAAAGAGAAAGAAACAAAAAAGGCAAAGAAACTATCCAAAAAATAAACATTTGGAGATTTATTTTTTATAATTTAATAGCGTGAATGCCGATGAATTAACAACATAGCGTTTTGCGGAAGGGAAACAGCGTAATGAATTATAAGACCAACATTGTTCATGTAACTCACGAAGCAATCGGCAAAATCGGCGGTATCGGCGCCGTTTTGCAGGGCATACTCACAAACAAAGCGTATCTTGAAAACACCGGCAGAACAATTCTTGTCGGCACACTTTTCACTACTGAAGGCCCTGTTCATAATCGTCTCGGTCCCGGCGGCGAAGTGCTGTATTCAAGCGCAGACGGGGTCGCAAGGACAGATTACGCGGATGCCTTCAGAGGTATTGAAAAGTTTTTCAACGTCGATATCGCTTACGGCAGGAAAATCTTCGAAGACAAACAGACCGGCGTCAAAAGTACGCCGGAGATAATTTTAATTGATGTTCGTCAGACAAATAACCAGCCTATAAACGAATTTAAGGGTCAGCTATTCAACGAATTCGGCATTATGAGTCATCTTTACGAACATCTTTGGGAATACGAAGAATGGGTTCGGCTCGCCCCGCCGGCGATTGCCGCGTTAAAAGCAATAGGTCTGGCAGCTCACGATACGCCAACAATAGTTGTGGCCCACGAATTTATGGGAATGCCTACGGCTCTGGCGGCAAAAATGGACAAAGATTCACATTTTAAAGCGGTTTTCCACGCACATGAAGTCGCGACTGTCCGCCGAATCGTCGAGGAAAAAAGCGGCCACGACACTATGTTCTACAATGTTATGAAAGCCGCCCAGACAGAAAGGCTTTCACTGCCGGAAGTCTTCGGAGACCAGTCGCATTACGCCAAGCACGCATTAGTCGAAGCCTCTCGGCATTGCGACAATGTGCTTGTGGTCGGCGACTATATCGTCGAAGAACTGCGGTTCCTCGCCCACGAATTCGCAACCGCAAATATCAGTTTGGCCTATAACGGTATCCCTGCTTATCGTATAAGTCTCGAAGAAAAGAAACAATCGAAGGCAAAACTTCAGCAGTATTGCAAAAATCTGCTCGGTTTTGAACCGGACTATGTTTTTACGCACGTAACAAGACTGGTTCGAAGCAAGGGACTCTGGCGAGACCTGCGGGTTCTCGAACACATTGAAAAAGAGATTCGCCCGCTGCATAAAAGTGCCGTGATGATTCTATTAAGCACAGAGGTCGGCCCCCGAAGGGCCCGCGATATTATGCGGATGGAATCCGAGTATCACTGGCCGGTCGTACATCACGAAGGGCTGCCGGACCTTAGCGGCGGAGAATCCGCTTTTTACAGCGCGGTACAGGAATTTAACGCAAAAAGCAGAAATATCAAAATGCTCTTCATAAATCAGTTCGGTTTCGACCGCCAGCGATGCGGACAGAGAATGCCGGAAGATATGGAATTTATGGATATTCGAAAAGGCTCCGACGTCGAGTTCGGCCAGAGTATTTACGAACCTTTCGGCATAGCACAGCTTGAGCCGCTGAGTTTCGGCGGAATATGTGTTATCAGCAATGTTTGCGGCTGTGCAGGATTTATCAAAAAAAACATCGGCCCCGATGGAATTCGCAATGTCATAATAGCCGATTACACCAACCTGAACGGCATAAAATTCAACGATGCCGAAGATATGCTCAAAATCGACATCGGCTTTCGGAATAAAAACGAGCACCGTATCGGTGAAAAAGTCGCGATGGAAATACTCACAAGACTGCCGAAAAACGATAAGGAAGCGATAGAAATGATAAATTCCGGCCATAACCTTGCGGCACAAATGAGCTGGGATGTCGTCGTTGAAAACTATATTCTGCCGGCATTTGCCGCCGCAGTCAACGCAAACACACCGATTTCAGCCGTTTGATAATTTATTCTGGGATTTCGCTCGGCTCGGAGGACGCTCTTTTATACGCTATTTTACTGCCGTCCGCCGCTCCATGATGCCGCCTGACTCCAGTTTAACAGTGTTATCGGTGGAGCAGCAAGAGCTTCTGATATCTCCTTGTAAGTTTTTACAACTTCGGCAGGCCAGAATCGTTCCCTTATAGCGACTTTTTCAATAGTCTTGCCGTCACGGCTGTACAAAAGCTCCGCATATTCACGAGGTCGTAAAAACCCCGTTCCTATCCACTCAGTTACCTTTTGCACATCAACCATAACAGCTCCGGTTGAGAAATCTATGGTATCACTAACTATACCCATCTGGTTGAGCCGTGAGTCTCCGATAGTTTCTACTACCTGGCCTATCTCTTCGCCGTTTTTGACGCTGAACGACCAGCTCGCCCAATTGCCCAATATATATTTTGCTGCCATAACCTCGACAGTTCTGTCAACACCGGTGCTTTTTTTTACCTCACGAATGTTTGTGGCAAAAAAGACAAGTCTTCGCGGAATCTCGATTACCTCACCTAATTCTGTGAAATCACTCCATAACACAATCTGGTCGTTCAGGCTTTGCTGGTCTTGGCCGACCCAGCCTCTGCCTGCGATAGGATTCAACAGCCCTATTCTTATACGGTACTGATATTTCTCTCCGGGTTTTGTAGTATCATCGTGAGCCCAGAAAACGAGCCTTTTCATATCGGCAATATCTGTCTCCGCCGTAAGTTTAACAGCTTCAAATTTAGCATCCTCACTTAGCTGCCGCATCTGGCTATCAGCCGCAGGAGTCGTATCTCTTGTAGGCCTTCTTGTCGATGCCGGTGTCCTGACGGCTGGGCCTGGCACAGTTCTTGAAGTTCCTGCCTCATCAGCAACTTCTGGCCCGCCGCGAACAGACGGTCTCGTTGTTGCCGGTGTGCGGCCCGGCTGTGACCTTTCCATAAGTCTTTTCGCTCTTTCCGCCTCGATTTCAAGCCGGCGTGCTTCTTCACGCTGTTTGGCAAGTATTTTTTCCCGTTCATTATAAAAAGACGGACTTATCCACGCCTCAGCAGGTATCGCATTACGATAGACCGGAGGCTGAAGTATTTCATTGCAAAACTCGGGTCTGGCAAATTGAACTAATGCTATTTCAATCCCGTATTCGCTTGCTTCCTGCGGAAGCTGGAGATTTTTCTTTATATGACATATATTCGTTCTCGGCACCTCAATCCAATCGCTCCAGTCGCCATCCGGCTGCTGAATTCTTTTCTGAAGCTCAACTTTCGCGAAAACAGGCTTTGCGTATTGCTCCATCCGCCATTCTTTATGCAGGGACCTTCCCGCAAAAGCTTCCCTGAACGAATCATAAAGCGATTTAACATCGATTGCCGATTCAATAGTTACGATATCCATATCCTCAAGTTTCGTCCTGGCGCTCTCATAAGGAGTTGAGATCGAAAGTTCCTCTGTCGGCACAAAAGCCGCCATTCTTACTACGGCAACCGCCGGCTTATCTATCATAGGCAGCGACGGTATCCGGTAAACCCTTTCTCCTGCCGATGCGGCAACATAAGGATAACCCGGAAGCGGAAATTTTATCTCAGTCTCTATAACTTGCTGAAACGGATTTGCCCGCAGAGATAAATAATGCGGCTTTTGCATCTTATACTGATTAGCGGTATTAGGCTCACTGTCCAACTGTTCCTGTAATCTCTGTGCGTTTTTATTAATGGTTATATCTATCTCTTTCGGACCATATTTTCGGCCGGCATATCCTGTCGCATTAGGATTGCCGACAACATACATAAAAAGTATGACAATCGCAGCAATGCCCGCAACAGCCAATATTGCCTTATCAATAAAACATTCTATTATGTTTTCTTTTTTACTGCCCATAACACCAACATAAAATAAAATTACTGCGTTAATTTCCGATAAGCACCCGCTTTACGGTTTCTATTTCTGCTATCAGCCGCTTTAATACTCAGTCTCAGTC
>PGYD01000054.1 GCA_002839495.1 Planctomycetes bacterium HGW-Planctomycetes-1 | reverse complement strand
GAACTTTGCAATCCGTTGCCATTGTTCGTTTGTTATGTCCATAAACCATATATCGGCTCATATTAACCCAAAAATTGAGGTTTTGGGATAGGTTTTAATTATATTCCGGCAGGTGAGTTGATTATTCCGACCTTGCAGCAGCTTGAAAGCCTGACCTGCAGCCAGAAGATTATTGATGTCGATGTAACGAGTCTTAATCTGGCCGATGCGCTTAGGCGGTGCTGCGGACAGCTCGGCCTGAGATTTAAATTTGTGCCGAATCCGTCTGCGACGGGGCCGGCAGAGGCGATTGTATTCTTCAAACCCGAACTTTGCAGGAATATCGAACTGAACTGCCAGTGGCCGGGCCAGAGGATTAACGCCGCAAAGACCAATCTGGCTGAAATAACGGCAAAAAAGAATTATGCGCCCATAACGCACAGATACATCGTTCAGGGCGATTACAAGATTTATGAAGCGACATTCGAGCTTGTCAAGGGCTGGGACCCTGCGCTTGAGGAGCACGATTACGACAAATATTCACCGCTCAGCAATGAGAATTTCAACGAGGTTCGGGACGTTTGGCGCAAATGGTGCCTCAACGAGGCGGGCGATTACAGCGCAAGTCCGTATAATCAGGGACCTGCGTTCGATTTTTCAAAGATATTTGAAAACGATAATTACATTCAGAAACGCCGGAGATTTCTTGGCGCCCTGACGGGAACACAGGACGGAGAGTCAATCGGATATTATCTTGAAGTTTCCTATACTAACGGCAGCTATTGGTGGCCTTATATGGATTCGTTCAAGGTTCTGCTCGACCAGTGCGGCGTATGGCTCTCGGCCCAGCAGCTTGATATGGATATGTGGTTCGCGATTCTCAAGGGCGTTCTGAAATTCAGGCTCACAGCTTCGGTAATGTCGGATGAACGGCTGAGTTTCACCGTTGCCGACGGGCCGGTGAACTCGACGGCTGAGGTAATCGACAAGGTCATAACGCTGCCGCGCAGGTTCAAATATCAAAAGGTTTCGCCATACAGCATTTTTGACGGCGCAACCGCAAAGCAGCTTGACGATACGCAGGCTCTTGCGGGCTTTGCGAACAATCTTGCCTCTGCCGGCGGCTTTGAGACGGAGCAAATGCAGCTTAAAACGCTCTGTCTTTCTCCTGTTTTCACTGTCGGAGACGGAATAATCACGAGCCCCGACAGCAGGGACATCGTCGGCGTCAAATACGACAACAGGAGCATAAGCAGGATTGAGAAAGTGCAGATGGATTTTGCAAATCAGCAGACAATTTTAACGACTGTAAAAAAGAGAAAATGATATGACGGATAATTTTACACAAAATTCCCAGCAGCTTATCGAACAGCTTTCCCGCGGCAGCGGCGGACTGAATGAAAGTTCGTTTGTAACATCGACAGGCGGCAGGGCGGCTGGATTTGTCGGACGAGTCGTAAGCAGATACAACCGCAATCACTACTATGTAAGGTTCGTCGAGCTGGGGCCGTGCGGTACGGTTCCGATGGCATACGGCAGCGAGTTTATAGCGGTCAATGTCGCGGAATCTTTCACCGCGCAGGGCAATCTGGCGTTCGGTACGTATGTAATAGTTTTCAAAATAGGAGAATATTACTGCTTTTATGTTCAGGTGTGATATGGCAAAGATGAAAAACAAAAACGGACGGTGGTATTTCAGCAGGCAAGTCGATTTGTCGGTGCTTGTGCAGATTGCTTTTCTTGCGGTTCTGATTGTCGGAACGTGGGTAAATCTGCAAAAGCAGCTTTCATTGCTTCAGCACGATATAACGAGCCTGCTCGAAACACAAAAGCAATTTCAGCAGCGGATTGAGGAACTTAACAGACTGAGCATAACATACGAATACCGTCTGCGCTGGCTCGAAAAGAAAATGCCCGAAGCGGAAAACGACAAAAAAGCCCAAAAAGGTTCCTGACACCTTTTTAACTTCTTATTTTTCAGGTAGTTATAATATTAAAAAAGAGATAATGGTTCCAGGAACTATTATTTATTATTTAAACAAGACAATAACATCTCATATTCTTATGAGTATTATCGCTCTTTGATATCTTGTGAAAGATAACGACCCTTTATCCTTATGCTATGCAATTGCATAATTGTGTTTTAAGGTTGAGGTTATCGTGTATTTCCCGGCTTTCTCTGCAAATTCCGATACTTGTTTTTTTATTGCAGCAAAGTATAGAATCTGTCAGGAATTTGTAAAATTCTGTGCGTTGTTGCAAATTATATCGTAATTTTCCGTCTTCTGCTGGTTCTTGCAAAGGCTCGAATATTTTAGAAGCAGTTTTGATGTTATAAGCTTTTGTGGAAAGATTTATATGACCTTTAAAAAGCCTTAACATTCCGACAGTGATATTTTCCGGTTCCGTATGAGTAAATATTTTTTTCAGCAGGGATTCGTATGCAGATTTCCAATTACTGCAAAGTATGCCCGGGTCAATCCTGAATCTTATTCTGTAGCCGTGCTTCTGGCACCGCTTTGCCGCATCGATTCTTTCGTCAAGCGAGGCCGTTCCAAGTTCATATTCGTCAATAATCGTTTGTGGATTCAGACTCCACGAAACAACAACTTGGTGGTTAGGCTCAATTTTCAAAAGGTTGTCTATATTACCGCTTTTTGTGAGCATCATCAGATATGCGTTATTGAAATTCTTGAATAATGGGACAAGCAGGAGTGTAAGATTTGTAATATGGTCGAAGGCGAGGCTGTCGAGCATCTCGCCGAAATTAAAATGAATTTTGTGTGAATTATCCGATACAATTTTTTGTATCTGCTTAAGCATTTTGTCATAGTTGATATTAATTTTTATAAAAGCGCCGTGTTTCCTGTAAATATAAGCAAGATAGCAATAGATGCAGTTATAAGGGCATCCGTTTGAAAGAGGAACAAGTTTATAGTAAGGAAAACATCTCATATTTTCCCCGATATTGCCGTTGAAGTGATTAATAAATGAGGATGTTTTTCCAATCATTAAAATTTTTTTGCTTTTTCGCAGGGCTTCTGCTGCGGATACGGATTTGGGATGATTCAGTCTTTGGTCTTTAATAATTTCCACTTCGGTATTTTGAAATGAACGTATTATTCTTTGCGATTCGGAATCATTCAGGATTTTTTCCCAAAGCAGTATTTTATCCGGTTTAAAGTTTTTTGCGGTGTCCATAATAATGATTTTAAACCTTAAATCTTCAATTTTCAATTTTCAATTTCAGAAAGGATTATTATGAACTGGAAAGTGATTTTATCGATTATTATTATTGCTTCAGCGGTGCTGCTGACGGGCTGTCAGTTCGCTTACGATTTCTGGCCTGCGGATATATCGCCTTTGGCGGTTCAATATGTCGGCCGTGAGCCGAACAGCGTCAAATGGTATGAAAAAAATCTGCACACCGCAAAGGAGCTGAAAAATCAGATTATCGATACCTACATCGGCGAGCAGTTAAAGCTCGATTATCTTGCCAATCTCAACAGGGGAAAATATCAGCAGGTTCTCGGCATACTCGATTTGTCGATAACACAGGCACAGGCCGACAGGCAAACCGCACTCGGCACAATCCAACAGCCGGGCTGGTTATTGGCGGGTCTCTTGACGCTTTTGCCGGTGGGTTCTTATGTCGCTGGCTGGCGAACACTTTGGCCGAGCCATTATACAGAGCAGGAAGTTCAGACCGAAATCGCAAAGGCCAAAAGCCCAAACGCCTGAAAAAGCGTTTGTTATCGGGCTTTGCTGAAACGAAAGGCTGTTTTTTAGATTAATCGCTGTACCAAATAATCCGATAAATCTATACGAGCATTAAACAGTCTAACTATCTATGGAATAGGCGTGCGAAAGATGAAAACTAAAAGACAGCGAAAAGTTCTTGTGATTGACGACAGCCAGCCGAATCTTATTCTGCTCAAGGCTCATCTTACGAGTATGGGTCTGGTTGCGCTTCTCGCGGACAACTGGCGTGACGGTATCGGTCTTGCCGCAGAGCAGAAGCCGGACGTGATTCTGCTCGACGTTATGATGCCGGAAGTTGACGGCTTCGAAACCTGCCGCCGACTCAAGACTGACGTCCGCACATCTTCCATTCCGGTTATTTTCGTCTCGGCAAGGGACGCAAGCGAGGACAAAATCGGCGGCCTCAAACTCGGCGCCGTAGATTATGTTACCAAGCCGTTCAACAGGGCCGAATTGCAGGCCCGCATAGGAATCGTTCTGCAGATGACCGAGCTTCAGGAAAGACTGCTTTTGCTTGCCAATACCGACGAGCTTACCGGTATGTCGAACAGGCGTCACTTTTTCGAGATACTCGAACGCGAAGTGCTGGGCGCCAAGATACGCAGCGGCTCCATCGCTGTTATGATGTTCGATGTTGACCATTTCAAAAATTTTAACGATACCTACGGCCATCTGGCTGGCGACAGAATTCTCCAGCAGGTCGGGAAAATCCTTAATGAAAATATTTATCCGCTCGATATGGCGGCAAGATACGGCGGTGAGGAGTTCGTCGTTGTTATGCCCGGTATGCCGGCGGAAATCGCCGAGCAGAGGGCGCAGAAACTCTGTTCGATAATCGACAAATACGGCTGGGAAATATCCGGCCAGTCGATTTCCATTACCTGCAGTGTCGGCGTTGCCGTTTTCAGCGGTACAGATTCTACAGATTCCTACGAGCTTATCAAAAGAGCGGACGAAGCTCTTTATGCCGCAAAACGCAGAGGAAGAAACTGCGTCGTTTCTTATGACCAGCTCAATCCCGACGAGCAGATTATGGCGCATCAGGACGAGGATTTTCAGGAACTGCAGACTAAAATATCTTCGTTGGCGGTACAGATAAAGGAGCAGGCGCTCGGAATCATCTCGGCCTTTACGAAAGCTATTGCCGCAAAAGGCCCCTATCTTGTAAGCCACGTCGAGAACGTAAAAACTTATGCTATTGCGATTGCAAAACAGATGGAAGTTTCAGACCTGCTCGTACAGCAGCTCAAAACAGCCGCTGCGCTGCACGACCTCGGCAAAATCATTATCCCGAACAATATCCTGAATAAGATGACGTCTCTTACCGATGAAGAGCGGAAAATTATACAGCGGCATCCTATTTCAAGCGCTGAAATCCTCGCTCCAATCGGCCTGTTCAGTCAGGAAATTGTAATTATAAGACACCATCACGAAAACTATGACGGCACAGGCTATCCCAACGGCCTTGTCGGGAAAAATATCCCCATCGGCTCAAGAATTCTTTCCGTTGCCAATACTTTCGATTCTCTCACATCGGCAAAGCCGTGGATGACGGAGACCAAATCGGCGGATGACGCTCTGGGCGAGCTCGTGAGCCTTGCCGGTTCGCAGTTCGACCCTGAAGTGGTGGATGCGTTCAGGAGAACCTATGCGGAATACCACGGCGCCTGGCCGCTGTCGCAAAAGCCCGAATACGCCGTAAGATAGAGCCTGCTTTATTTTGTTATCCGCTTCGTTAATTCGGCAAGCTGCAATTGTATCTTTTCGCTGGACTGCTGCAGTTCGGCTATTTTCCCGCAAGCGTGCATAACTGTTGTGTGGTCTCTGCCGCCGAGATGGCCGCCGATTTCCTCGAGACTATGGCTCGTTAAATTCCTCGCAAGATACATACAGATTTGCCGCGGCATCGTAATGCTCTGGCTGCGCTTCTTGCTCTGCAAATCGGCGGGTCTGACCTCGTAATAGCTCGTTACCGCTTTTATGATGTCGGTTATGGTGATATTTTTATCTCTTGTTTCATCGTCGCCCAGCGCGATTTTGGCAAGCTCTTCGGAAATTTCCTGTCCGCCTGCGCCTGCCAGCGCGTAAAGCGTCGTCAGCGCGCCCTCGATTTCTCTGATATTAGCCTTTACTTTGCCTGCGATGTATTTGGCCGCATCGTCGGAAACTTTCATTCCGCGCAGCTTTGCCTTTTTTTGTACGATTGCTATTCTTGTTTCGTAGGTCGGGGCGTCGATTCTCGCCACCAGTCCGCATTTGAATCTGCTCGTTAGCCTTTCCGGCAGCGACGGTATCTCGCCCGGCGGCGCATCGGCGCTCAGGACAATCTGGCTTTGGTTGTCATAAAGGGCGTTAAACGTATGGAAAAATTCCTCCTGACTCTGGTCGCGCTCCTGCAGAAACTGTACATCGTCGATTACGAGCAAATCCACCGTTCTGTACTGGTTCTTGAATTCGGACATCGCGCCTTGTTCGATGGCGTTGATAAAGCGGTTGACGAATTCCTCGCAGCTTAAAAACAGTATCTTTGCTTTCGGATTACTGCTTTGTGTTTCCCTGCATACAGCGTGAAGCAGATGAGTCTTGCCCAGTCCGACAGTTCCGTAAATAAACAGCGGATTATAAGTTGTCCCCAGCGACTTGCTTACCGCTATGCAGCTTGCGTGTGCCAGCCGGTTGCAGGGGCCGATGACGAAATTATCGAACGTATAATCAGGATGAAGTTTCGGCTCGGCTGCGCCCTGACCGGCCGGTCTGCCTTTCGGGACTTTGCCGTCGCCGATGAACTTTATCGTTACCAGATGTCCCGTAATCTGCTGAGCGGCAAGGTTGAAGCTGCTGATGCAGGTATCCTGCAGAAATGCCGCGCTTTGATTGTCCGGACAGATTATCTCAAGCATTCCCCCGTTGAAATTTTTAAGCGCCAGATTATCGAACCAGCTTCGGCTGTTGACCGGGTCAAGAACCTTAACCCTGTCAATTACTGCTTCGAATATTTCTTTTGCATCCTGTGTCAATCTCTTCCTCCCGGAAAGTTAAGCATATTTTTGAGTTGTCAGAAGTGCCGTCCTTGACCGAAATACATTACAGCCGAGCGGCCTTTTTGTCAAAGAAAAAATCCGAAAACCGCCCGTTCTTATGGTTAAATTTTCCCGTTAAACTTTTTAACCTCTTTATTTTGACTGGTTTGTCGGATATAATAACGTTTTTTGAGGGGATTTTGGTATTTGTCCTGTTATGATGGGGTTACAGTTTGCCCATCTATCCTTGCCGCCTCAATTATAGCGTTGGATACATCGTTTTGCCATTGCAGCCGGCCGCACGGTATTGGTTCGATTCTACTGTCCACTCTGGCGGCTATCTGCCAGAGTTTTTTTACCTGCTCTCTGGAGATTTTGCCGTCGAAATCGGACGATACCACAATCAAGTCTATATCGCTCAACTCGGTAGCGGAACCTGTTGCATAAGAACCGAACACTACGCCGAAATTTACGGTTAATCCTGTCTCTGATAATTTATTCAGATATTTTTTAACGTCATTTATAATTGCCGGCTGAACCATTCGAGAGCCTCTTTGGTTTTTCTGATATATTCTTTTGCTTCCTTTTCCGAGATTTTCGGCAGAAAAGGAACGGGGTATCTGCCTTCGAGATTAAACTCGCCCATTTCAGCGAGGAAGTCGATTTTATCGTCCGGCAGTTTTAAACCTGCTGTTTCCGCCAGTCTGACGAGATTATGAATTTTCGGGGCGATTTTTTCGGTGATTTTGCAGACGTGAGCCTTTAAAATTTTTTCCAGAGACAAATGTGCGAAAAACAATCCGTGCCTGATTTTATTGCCGGCTACCAATTGGTCGCCGGCCTGCCAGTCTTCTATGGCGCCGTTTTGCCAATATTTGATTTGTTCTTGAATATCAACCATTTCTTTCGGCCTCTTGTCGGCAAACATTACCGATTTCTATCATAAGCCTAAATCGGACAGCTTGCAACCGAATTTTTTATTACACATCTTTTATATCCAAAGTTATAATATCGTTCTTTACACAATTAAATGGTTCGGAGCTTTTATGGGAATTTTTACTAAAACGCTGGATTACATTCGCGGCCATTTGGGCAAGACCCGCGACAAGATTAAATCCTCTCTCAACGCCGTTTTGACCATTGGCAGGGACATCGACGATGAGCTTCTCGATAAGCTCGAGGAGACGCTAATCAGCGACGACATTGGTATAGAAACCACCGACAAGCTCATATCCGACCTCCGCCAGGCATACAAAACTAAAAAGATACAGAAAACCGAAGACATACTTCCTTTCTTAAAGGAGCACATAAAAAGTTATTGGCCGTCTGAGCATCGTCAGCTCAACATCGCACCGACAAATCCGACTGTGATTCTCATCGCCGGCGTCAACGGCTCCGGCAAAACCACGAGCATTGCCAAGCTCGCATATATGCTCAGCCGCAATAAGGAAAAGGTTATTGTCGCTGCCTGCGATACGTTCCGCGCCGCCGCTGTCGAGCAGCTTACAATCTGGTCGAAGCGCATCGGCGTTGAAATCGTCAAGCACGCCCAGGATTCCGACCCTGCCGCTGTTGCCTATGATGCCTGTTCCGCCGCTGTTGCCAGAGGCGCAGATTATCTTATTCTCGATACCGCGGGCAGACTGCACACTCAGAAAAACCTTATGAAAGAACTGGCGAAAATCCGCGATGTGGTCGCCAAGCAGATTCCGTCATCGCCTCACGAAGTTATGCTCGTCCTCGACGCCACTACCGGCCAGAACGCCATCGCGCAGGCAAAAATGTTCACCGAAGCCATAAATGTCACAGGCATATTCCTTGCCAAGCTCGACGGCACCGCAAGAGGCGGAATTGTCATCGCAATTAAGGACCAGCTCAATATCCCCGTCAAATTTGTCGGCCTTGGCGAAAAGCCAGACGACATCGCTGAATTCGACCCTGAAACATTCGTAGAAGCCCTGTTTAACTGATTTGAACCGTGTTTCTGCGGTTAAAAACATTGATTTTCTTGATAAATGCGTTATTCTATAGAAAATTATAGCTAAAAACATTAAAACAGTACGGAAATGGTTACTGCCGCATAGTGTGTCGGTAGAATAGAAAGGATGAAATTCATGCCTAAATCGGTAATATCAACGAGTGAATCGATTCAATCACAATTATCGACGGCAATTTTTAAAGAAAGTGATCTTTGGGGTAAAAAACTGTCAATTGGCTGCAAGCGGACATGCCAATGTGGCCCAACTCACATAAATTGTATGACCGCAAAAGAATGGTTAAAAAGCCAATTAGGTGTCTGGCAATTCTATTATGAAGGTAGGGATATAAGAGATAAGACAGCTCATCCGGCTACATTTCCCATTTCACTTGCCAAAAAAGTGATTGAACTCTTCACTCATCAGGGCGAATTAGTTTTAGACCCTTTTGTTGGTAGCGGTACAACGTTAATAGCAGCTGACGACTTAGGCAGAAATAGCATAGGTTTCGACCTTCAAGCTTCGTATGTTGAATTGTGCAGCAGGAGATTGACCCAAAATGCCAATATGTTTAATGAAACCCAACGGATTGCTATTCAAGATGATGCAAGAAATATTCCACAGTATCTTGATAGAGACTCTGTCTCGTTAATTTGGACGTCCCCGCCGTATGCTAATTTGCTCAACCGCAAGCGAAAAAATAAGTCAAGGCGCAACAGAGATAATGGCCAGCTTGACAAAATTGAGCAGTATTCTCAGGACACGAGAGATTTAGGGACTTTGGAATTAAAAACCTACACGCAAGCAATGGGCGATATATTTGAGGGACTGCTTCCTTTGCTTCGACCAAAGGGGCATTGCGTAATTAACGTCCCTGATATGTGGTGGGAGAATGCCCGGATAACAATACATGTTTCTCTAATCGAAGAGTTGAGACGGCGCGGTTATGAATTACGGAACATCATAATTTGGGACAGGACGAATCTTGTAAATCAGATAGGAATATTTGGTTGGCCGAGTAATTATATAACTATGGGAGTGACATTTGAGTATTTGCTCGATTTTTGGAAACCGCCGGTAAAATAGTAAGGATAAGTGTATTTATGAATATTTATACTAAAGAGACACTTATTAAAAGGCTTCGGGAAATAAAAGCTATGGGTTGGATTGTTTCTGCAAGACAGGGCAATGCAGGTGGGGTTGGCAACACATTAGAAGACTTGCTCGGAATCAAAGAAAATAATCTGCCTATACCCAATGCTGCCGAATGGGAGCTTAAATGTCAGAGAATAGGAACGACTTCTTTAACAACGTTATTTCATGTGGAGCCCTCTCCGCGTGCTATGAAATTTGTTCCTCAGATTCTTTTGCTAAAATACGGCTGGAAACATCAAGAGGCGGGGGCAAAATACCCAGCTTCTGAAATGAGTTTTAGGCAAACAATAACAGGAACTGTAAGGAGTGATAGAGGCTTTAAAGTTATTGTTGACCGCAAGCAGAGAAAGATTCTAATTTCATTTGACGCAGGTGCGGTTGATAGCCGACATTCAGAGTGGCTTAAACTATTAAAAAAACGTGTTGGTCTTGGTGAAATATCGCCGCAACCATATTGGGGTTTTGATGACCTTGGGCATAAGGCCGGTACTAAACTTCTTAACTGTTTCTATGTGCAAGCTAGGACAAAAAAGGAAGAAGGGAAAGAGTATTTTTCCTACGAAAATATTCTAATGTTAAGAAAATTCAGCATTCACGCCTTTATAAATGCTATCGAAAAAGGATATGTCTATGTGGATTTTGATGCAAGAACAGGCCACAACCACGGAACAAAGTTTCGCCTAAGGCAGGATAAGTTTCCGGAGTTGTACGAAGATATTCAAAATATTTAAGCCGGTATTTGCCCGGCCAACCAACAGGCTGTTTTGCCGTAAATCCTTTTAAAACAGCGGTTTATAAGAATTTTTCCTCATTTTTTTGCATTTTTGCCGTTTATTTGCTATAATGAGCCTGTATTGAGATAGGAAGAAGAATTCAATGGCAAAAATTAGAAGTTTTTATTACACAATTTGGCTTCCGTTTACTTTTAATAAGAAACGGATATTGGTTCTTGCGATAGCGAGTTATATCGCCTTATGCTGATTAATTAAGCGCAGTTGCGCCCGGTGATGTTAGTATAATATCGCAGCCGGTTTCCTAACCGGCTGTTTTTTTATGCGCTAATGTATTTGACAAAAACACTCTTTTTCCTTACCTTTTTATTATAAAGATTCGTCCGCCGAAGGCGGTTTCCTCAATTTTTATTTTTAATTTTGCTCTGTAGAAAAGAATACATTTAAGTCATAGGTTATGCCGATGATTGATTATAGCAAACGATTTTACAAACTTTTATCGAA
>PGYD01000053.1 GCA_002839495.1 Planctomycetes bacterium HGW-Planctomycetes-1 | reverse complement strand
GTTGTTGATAATACTCAATACGATGATAAGGAATCAGACATTATGGACGGAAGAAATAATTCTAAAAAATCCTTGAAATTAAACACAGCCGCTCTGTGGTGTGCTGAAGGTTTTTTCCATGCAAGAATATCTTTGAGTAAGAAACCGGAATCTTCGAAAGCATTTATCACTCTGTGAATCGTTCTCCTTGCACCAAATACAAGCAGAAAAGAACCAATTTTCATTTTGGAAAATACTTGTGATGCCCATTCTCTGCACCATTCTTGATACTCCAACCCAATATTTCTATCAGATTGTGCCCATCCATTTATCGGTTTCCCTCTACGCTTAAAGCCAGATTTTCCTTCTTGTGCAGGTGATTGGCCTAATAATGCAGAGTTTGTGTTGTTATGCAAAACGTCCCAGTCATCAAGACTTATGCCATAAGGGATGTCAGATAGAAAAAGATCTATTGTTCCATCTTCTATTGTCGGTATGAATGTTTGACAATCTCCAAGCGTTATTTTGTTGATATAATCAGTGTTCATAAAACCTGCCCCTTTGAGATGGCCTTCTTAATTTGCTCAATTTTTGCTTCAACTTTTTCAACAGCCCAATGTCCACTATTATTTATTATAAATTTCTTTATACTTTAAGGAGTACCTATGTTCATGAACTAATGCCTTATAGGGTAAAAGTTCGATTCCTACTGTTACTATCCCACCTCTTTGATACGGTCTTGGATGTTGCTTTTTTGTTTCTGGGCTTCTTCTTTGCTTATACAGCCGTCTTTTTCCATCCGGTCTATAATGTGGTTATATACTTTAAGAAGTTCCTTTCCACAAGGATTAAGGAATCCTCTGTAGATAAAGAAATCAAAACTTCCGCTTTCTAAATAGTCTCCGGCAACATTCTCTATCATTGAATATACTTTCTCGCGAGGTGTTCTACTTTGACTTTTAAGGACACTAACAAACTTCTCAGGCTGTTCTAAAATAGCAAGCTCGACCTGTTCTCTTACCAATGGGAAAGCATGGCTGTTGCACTCATAGTTTAATTC
The DNA here is from genome assembly GCA_002839495.1 of Planctomycetes bacterium HGW-Planctomycetes-1. Classification (GTDB taxonomy): domain Bacteria; phylum Planctomycetota; class Phycisphaerae; order Sedimentisphaerales; family UBA12454; genus UBA12454. The sequence continues at coordinate 10,149 of PGYD01000053.1, read as the reverse complement.
ATCAAGTACTCCTAACGCAGCCTTGACTTCCTTTGGAGCAAATATCTTTTTGAGAAATTTCATTTCTTCGCCTTTCAAAACCTCGATTTTTATTCCTGCATAGTTTTGATAAAGCTGTCGGCTTCGGCGATTGATTTTTCCATCTCCGCGATTAATTTGCCTATATCGGCTTCCATCGTAGTTACCTCGCTTTGAAGCGAGGCGACGGCCTGTGCGTTTAAGTTATGCTTTAAGAATAATACCTGGTCGCGAAACGCCGATAAAACCGGCTCGATTTTAGTCTCGGCCTTTTTCATTATGTCAATCAACTGTGTGTATCTGGCGCGGGTCTGGTTGAGTTTTTTCTCGCTCGATGCTCTCAGGTCGGGATTTTTGTACTGCTCAAGCTCTTTTGTCCATTCGTCAAACAGGGCCTTTGCGACATCTTCGACATCGCTGATGCGCTTTTTGACGGCTTTAGCTTTCGATTCGCTTTTATCAAGCTCGCTTTTGAGCGTGTCGTATTTTTCCTGCAACTGGCCGGTGGGGACGTTTACAACGCTTTTGAATTTATCGAGCGCCGAAGCGAATTGCTCCTTTGTTTCCTGCTGGGCATCGCGGGCATCCTCTACACGGTCAACGAGAATTTCGCGTTTGTGTTTGCCGAATTTTTCCATTGTGCCGTAGTAAACGCTCTGGCAGCCCGCTGTGAATAATAATATAACCGAAAGAATAGTCGCCTTTTTCATTTTTCTGGTCCTTCAGTACATAGAATCATTTCCGATATATTTTACACTATAGGATTACTAAAGCAAGAGTGAAAGAGATTGCCCGCCTGCGGCGGGTAAACTTCGCTGCGCTCGCAATGACACGGGGCTAACCACTAAACTTGCGCGGTCTCGAGAATGGTTACGTCGGAATCGTTGGGCATATCTTGCTCTGCGGGCTGGAAAGGAAGAGGGTCGGAAAACTGAACGGCAATTCTTTTTAGGAAATCTTAAAAGCGTCGGTTTATTTTGCGAGCGTAAAAGTGTCCTGCGCTATGGCCAGCTCTTCGTTTGTGGGAATAACATAAACTTTTACTCTGCTTGAGGGCGATGTTATCAGACCTTCGGTGCGATTTACCCCGGCGTTAATAACCAGAATTTTCATTATTATAATGTCCTTTATCGCGATACAGGCTGAAAACACCGCTTATAACGATAAAAGCCGACAAGTCAATCGGCAAATTTTAGCTTGTACTCAAGCCAAATGGGCTTTAGATTTACCTGATTATGAATCGAGCCGTTTACAGGGTAATCGACGCAAATTTCAACCGCGCTCGCGAGGGTCTGCGAATCGCGGAGGAATTCTGCCGATTTGCCCTCCAAAACCAGCCTCTGACGGAGCGCTGCAAGGAAATTCGGCATCGGTTAAGTTCCGCGATTGCGAAACTTGATATGCAAAGACTGATTAGCGCCCGCGATACGGAAAATGACGTTGGCTGCGGTATGGAAGTTGCCGGGCAAATGAAGCGTGCCAGTCTTGAAGATTGCGTAACTGCCGGTTTTGCAAGGACTACCGAAGCATTAAGGGCTATCGCAGAGGCGGCCTATACGATTGATGGTAAATTGGGGTCTGAATTCGAGAAAATTCGATACGACTGCTACATACTTGAAAAGGATATATCGCTTCAGGGGTATCCTGCGTTAAAGTTCAAGAAGACAAGGCTTTACTGCATAATTACGGTTCAGGGCGATATTGACGCATTGAAAATTGCCCGCGATTGCGCCAAAGAGGGGGCCGATTGCCTGCAATTAAGGGTAAAGAATCTTTGCGATGACGAGTTTTTGTCACTGGCCCGCAGGTTTGTTGATTTATGTAAACAAAACGATGTTATAAGTATAATAAATGACAGGGCGGATATCGCCGCGGCGTGCGATGCCGAGGGGGTTCACTTGGGACAAAATGACCTTCCGGCTGGCGAAGTGCGCAAAATTCAGCTTCGGCCCTTGATTACGGGAATCAGCACCCACTCAATATCGGAATTGACAAAAGCTGTCGAACAAAGACCGCATTATGTAGGATTAGGTTCGGTCTTTCCTACAAGTACAAAACAGGTAGAGGTTTGCGGAACAGAATATGTATCAAAAGCGGTTAAGTTTCTCGAAGACAAGGCCGTTGAAGCAGTTGCTATCGGCGGCATTACGCCGGAAAATGTTGAAAAAGTTCTTAAGGCAGGAGCGAAACGAATCGCAGTTTCAAGCTGTGTCTGTCAGGCAAAAAATCCGTCCGATGTGTGCAAAAAGTTAAAAGAAGCGATAATTAAATACACCGAAAATTGATTTTTCAGACAAGGTCTGAATATAAGTTATTGCTGTAAAAAGGGCTATAACGGAATTGAAAATTGTGAGTTTTCCACTTTCTTATTAACATACCGGACATATTCTTTTAGATTCGAATTTTGGACAAAGAAATATGCCATTCAAATAGTGAGTTTGGCAGCGTTTTTGCGAGCCGTTTTTTGTAAAACCTAACTTCTTGTAAGAAAAGAAGTTAAGGTGTTTATGTTTTTGCTGGTTATAGCGTGGTTTTTAACTACCGATTGACAGGTAGAACAGAAGGCATTTTTCCCCGTCTATGCAAAGTCTTTATCTTAACATCGCTGTTGCGTTATCAACACATTATCCACAACATAAAAGACTGATTTTTACCTCAATCTGCCGTGAACGGCTAAATAACGGATTTTATGGGGGCAATATAATGCTGAAAAAGCCTCGTTTTATATATGGCTGTTCAGCGTAAAATTATTATATTATCATTTATCGCTATTGAATAAGATTCGCCGGCGAAAACCGGTGATTGTATATGCATAGTTATAAGGAAAGGAATCAATGGATACGACGGGCAACAGACTCAGCCGGGCGTTGGAGAAGAAAGACGGTTTTGTAATTTTGGCCGAGCTTACGGGCGGGCCGAATTTCAGCTTTGCGCCGCTCGATAAATTTCTTACGGCTTTTAACGACAGCGGCGGCAGGGATATTCCGGCAGGTTTTAACTTTGTCGGCGTAACTAATCCGCAAAGTCCCGGCGGGGTGGCGAATATAGAACCTTCGGATGCGCATCGTCATATAGTCAGCAAAAAACTGCTCGGCGGGCTTGATTTTATTCCCCATATAAGCTGTAAAGATATGAATGCTGATGCGATTACCAGTCTTCTGGCGGCGCACAAAGCGGCGGGAGTAGAAAGTATTTTTGTTATCACAGGCGACAAACCTGTTTCAGCAAAGGGAGTGTTCGAACTCGAGTCGGTCAATCTGCTCAACGAGATAACGCGTCTGAACAACAAGGCCTATATGTCGGCAAAGCCTCAGGAGCTTGGTTCGGTAAAGCAGTTTTTCGCAGGAGCTGGAGTATCGCCTTTCAAATATAACGAAGAATCGCAGATGCAGCAGTATTTCAAGATGGAAAAGAAAATCGCCTGCGGGGCGAAATTCCTGATTACGCAGGTCGGCTGGGATTGGAAAAAGAGCGTCGAGCTTATGCGTTATCTCAAAGACGCGAATCTCGACACGCCGGTAATAGGCAATGTCTATCTTTTGAGTACGCTCACGCCTGCTCCGCGGCTGATGCACGATATAAAACTGCCGGGCTGTTTTGTCAGCGATGAGCTTCTTGCGAAAGTTTATTCTGAGAAAATTGACGGCCATATCGAACGTGCCGCCCAACAGGTCGCGATGTACAAATCAAGCGGCGCAGCAGGCGTCGATGTCGGAGGCGTGCCGAATTACGAAATGTTCATAAAAATACTTAAACGCGCCGCCGAAATAGGCGACGACTGGCGGCAGTACAAAGACAATCTCTGCTGGCCCGCGAAAAAAGCGTTTTATCTTTACGACGATGCGGGCAGCAGGAAAGAACCGTCGAAAGCGAAAAAGACTTTCAATCATCGCTTTTTCAATTTTATGCACGCAGCGATGCTCGACCCGCAGCACAAGGGTTTTCACTGCTTTAAAAAGACGATGAAATTCCTCGGCGCCGACAAAGGCAAAGGATTCGTATATAAGAGCTTCAATACATTTGAGAAATCTATTAAATACTGTCTGTTCGATTGCGAAGAGTGCGGCGATTGTTACCTGCCGGAGAATTTCAGCCTTTGCACCATAGGCGGATGCGAAAAGGGAATGGACAACGCGCCCTGCGGCGATTCGACCGCTGATGGCAAATGCGGAAACAATCTCGATAGAGAGTGTATCGGCGATCGAATCTACAAAGCCGCGGCCGCTGAAAAAGACGGACTGGAAAAACTTCGGAAAATCATAAATAAGCCCAGAAAGCCCGAACTCGAACATACCGCGTCTATAATTAATTATCTTTTCGGCAGAGACCATACTATGAAAAATCCGCTTATCAGTATAGGCGAGCTTGTGCACGCCTCGATTCCCAAGACAGGCCAGATTATGAAGCAATTGCACGAGCTTGGCGAGGACGCCTTTACGCGTCCCAGTCCCGAATTGAATTATATAAAGGCTTTGATTGAGTCGCAGGTAGCCGACGGCGCCGATTATATCGAAGTCAATATCGACCAGTTCGGCGAATTCGACCCGCAGTTGTCGGTCAAACTCGTAAAAGAATATGTAAAGCTCGTGCGCAAATATGGCAAAGGCGTTCCGGTTTGCATCGACAGCAGCGACGATAACGTTCTCGTGGCGGGCCTGAAGGAATGGTACAATACGAGCGAAAAAGTTGCCGCTCCGCTGATTAACTCCATCAAAGATTATACTATCGATACGCTGATGCCGCTTAAAAAGCATTTCGATTATAAATTTATCGGATTGCTTATAAGCGAAGACCCGCAGGCGTCGAGCACTGTCGAAGGTCTTTATAATCTCGCGAAGAGAATTTATGATGCGGCGGTGAACAAATACGGCTTTAAGCCCGACGATATATTTTTCGACTCGACCGTATTTCCGCTGGCAATAGATATGCCGATGCAGCCGGGCGCAATGAGTTTTACTTATAGGGCATTCAATACCATAAAACGCATCAAGACAGACCCGCTGCTCAAAAAATGTCATTTCTCGCTCGGCGTAACCAACTGCGTAAGAGACCTGCCCGCCAGAAGAATCGGCGTTACCCGCGCATATACCGAAGTGGCGATGCGATACGGCCTGGATGCGGGAATTGTGAACGTCGCACATCAGCTCGGCATAAAACCCGCAGACCCGGAACTGGTAAAACTTGTCGAGGCGTTCTCGAATATGGACGGCGCGAGCGAAAGACTTACTGAATCTATGAAACTTATGGGCGAATTCTGCGCCAAGAACAGAAAAGCATCAATCTGAGGTACAACAGATGAAAATTGAAGAACGGTACGAAAAATGCAGCCGACTGCTGCAAGAATATAAACAGAAGCATCTCCTTACTTTCTGGGGGCAGCTTGACGAGGGCGGAAAAGACAATCTTTTGAAGCAAATCGAGGAGCTTGACTTCGAGTCGCTCGACGAAAAAATCCATCAGTATATAAAAAGTTCTTCTGCTATGAAATTACCGGCGAAAATCGAACCTGTGCCGGAATATCCGGCCTTGCCCCAAAATGCCGAACAGGAGAAAAAATATACCGAGGCGAAGCGTCTCGGCAGCGAACTTTTATCGAAAGGAAAGGTTGCTGCGTTAGTCGTTGCAGGCGGACAGGGTACAAGACTCGGTTTCGACGGGCCAAAGGGCGATTTTGCGATAACGCCGGTGAAGAATAAGACTTTATTTCAGCTCTTTGCGGAAATGATAAAAGCGTCCGGCGAAAAATACGGCTTCGAGCAGAGATGGTACATAATGACAAGTCCGCTGAACCACGAGCAAATCCAAAAAATTTTCAAAGACAATAATTTTTACGGTCTTAAAGAGCGGAATATATTTATCTTTCAGCAGGGCACGGAAGTGAATTTTTCATTGGACGGCAAAATCCTGCTCGAAGAAAAAGATACGCTGGCGGTCTCGCCGGACGGGCACGGCGGAAGTCTAAAAGCGCTCCATAAAAGCGGCGCTATTGCGGATATGAAAGCCGGCGGCATAGAATACATCAGCTATTTTCAGGTTGATAATCCCCTGATAAATATTTTCGACCCGCTTTTCATCGGCCTGCACGTTATGAATGAATCCGAAATGTCTTCCAAGGCCCTGACAAAGGCCGGTCCGCTTGAAAAGGTCGGGAATTTCTGCCTCGCTGACGGCAAAATGAAAATAATTGAGTATAGTGATTTGCCCGCAAAACTTGCGGAAAAGAAAAACTCTGACGGTTCGCTCGTTTTTTCGCTCGGCAGCATCGCGATACATATTATCAATCGTTCTTTCGTTGAGAAGCTTAACGCCGCAGGTTTCGCCCTGCCTTATCACAAGGCCGTCAAAAAAATATTTTATGTGGATTTGCAAAGCGGACAAAAAATAGAACCGGAAAAACCGAACGGCATAAAACTCGAAACGTTTGTGTTCGATGCTTTGCCGCTCGCGGGAAAATCTATTATTCTTGAGACAATCCGCAGCGAGGAATTCGCTCCCGTAAAAGAAGACCAGAGCGAAGGCCCCGACAATCCCGTGGTCGCAAAAAAAATGATGATTGCACGCTGGGCTTCGTGGCTGGCGCAGGCAGGCGTGGAAATTCCGAAAAAACCGGATGGCTCGATAGACTGCGTTATTGAAATTGCCCCGTCTTTTGCGATATGCAGAGAGGATATAGAAAAAAGGAAAGACAAAATCCCCCAAATTAAATCAGGGGACGTAGTTTATCTCGAATAAATAGTCTGTCGGAAGTGTTTTTTTATTCTTTATTGCTTTTGCAGGTGTTCCTGCAGCCATTGCAGTTCCTGCTTTTTTTGTTGTTCGGCGAGAAGGTGTTCGAAGTGTTTTTTGCCCATCCATTCGACTTTTCCATTCAGCCGCATTACGACACATCCGCTTTTTACCAGTCCCCTGTATTTTTTTTCCGAGTAAGCCAGAATTGTGGCATTCGGGTCGGCGTTAAATTCTATCCATTGTGCTCTGTACTGGTAATTTCCCAGTCTTACGGCGCCGATTCTTTCTACGTACTGTGTTGCATAAACTGTCGGCGGTAATGAGCCGGTTTGTTTTTTGTATTTAAAAATTTCATCGCTTAGTATATTCATAGCCCTGATGGCTTCGGACCGATTGATGGTATTTTTAATGTTCGCGAATCCGACAACCATAGCTATCGTAAAAGTTAGCACCGTTACGACATTGGCAACAAGTTTTTTTTGCTGAGTATTCACTGTAAAATCTGCCTTAAAGCCGATTCCTATTTTATCATCACCCGGCTGTCTTTAACAACCAGTTTTTCCGCCGCGAAAAGTCTTATCGCTTCCGGATACGCGATGCATTCCTGCTCGAATACTCTTGCCGCCAGGCTGTCCGCATCGTCGTCGTCCATAACCGGACAGGTCCGCTGAAGGACAATCGGACCCTTGTCGTATTCGTTCGTACAAAAGTGTACCGTACAGCCGCTGATTTTGCAACCGGCCTTTAAAACAGCCTCGTGAACGTGATGACCCCACATCCCCTGTCCGCCGAAAGCGGGCAGCAGGGCAGGATGGATATTCATTACCCTGTTCCCGAACTCCGGCGGAATCTTCCAAAGGCAAAGCCAGCCCGCCTGAAGAACAAGGTCAACTTTCGCCGCAAGGAGGGTCTTTCTTATCTTTTCGCTGAAACTTTCGATATCCGCAAAATCTTTTTTCCTGATTATCTCCAGCGGCAGTTTCGCCGCCTTTGCCTTTTCGACACCCGCTGTTTCCGCTCTGGAAGAGATGACAGTGGATATTTCCGCGTTCAGCTCTTTTTGCTTTATAAGTTTCTGAATATTTATCATCGTTCTGCCCGAGCCGCTGATAAGGATGCCCAGCCGAATATGTTTTGTTTTTTCATTTTTCGGTTTTTCTTCGATATCCCTTCCGGCATCGATTGCGCGGTTTACGAGTTTATCGGCGAGCTTGTTTTTCTCCCGCCGAATATGCGTTATCTGCCGGCTTTTAATCTTTGCCAGTAAATCAAGACACTGATTGTAAAGCTCCCTGAGATTTTCGTTTTTAACTTTGTACTCGCCGTTGATTTGTTTAACCATCAGTTCGCTGTCGCTGAAGATTTTTACTTTTTTCGCGTCAAGCGACACGGCTTTCCGCAGCGCCTCGGCCAATGCGGTATATTCGGCGATATTGTTGGTGGCATTGGGCAAAAATTTCGCCTCTGCGCAGATTTGTTTGCCCGCAGGGTCGCAAATTATAAACGCTCCGGCGGCAGGGCCGGGGTTGCCTCTGCTTCCGCCGTCGGTGTAAATGGTTATGGTTTCTGCCAAACCTTTAAATCTCCGTCTGTTTGATATACAAAATCCGCGTACAGTTCGGACAGCGGATAACCTCGTCGCGGCTCATCAGCGTATTTGCCGTCTCGGTGGTAAGCGTCATAAAGCATCCGCCGCAGGTATAGATTCCGCTTCGGTTGTCGGGAAGTTCAATCTCAGCCATCGCTTCGCCGTCATAAGTTTCGGCGACTCTTTTAAAAGATTCAAGAGCAACGGCAGGCACATCACGGGCAGCCTGCTGCCACTGGTGTTCGATCCGGGCTATTTCATCTTCGTATTTTTTCGCCTGTTCTTCGGCTTGTGTTCGAATTTCGGCAAGTTCGTTCTTTGCCTGTTCGATTTGCTGTTTTGTCTGGTCGCACTGGCCCTGGTCGGCATCGATATTTTTCATCAGTTCGAGAGCCTGGCTTTCGACCTTGCTGCTGTTGGCCTTGGTAGTGTTAAGTTCGGTCAGTATCGCGGCATATTCCTTGTTGCTTTTGGAGACGTTCAGCGCAGCACGGTATTTGGCAAGGGTCTCTTCGGTGCTTTTGAGTTCCAGTTCCAGACGGTCGGCCTGAATCTTGGTAAGCTGAATTTCCTCCTGCTTGGCCTGAAGTGAGTTCTGGAGGGTACGCAGTTCGTTTTCCTTGATTATGACATTTCTGCGACAGCGGGTCAGCTTGGCTTTCGCCGCCCGCAAACTGTTTTCAACACTTTGAAGCCTTACCAAAGCATCGAGTACCGTTCCCATTAACGCTCCTTAAATTGATAAAGATGAAAATACTGAACCCACTATTATGAATAAAAACCTCGAATATTCAATAAAAAATTTTGTTTTTTTCTCGCCTTTGCCGCAATATACTCACAAAGTCCTGTCAAAATTAGATTAAGGAAGCGTTTTTGAAACCGGAAATTACAGCCCCTGCGGGCACTTATGAAAAACTCATCTGGGCCGTCCGGTACGGAGCAGATGCCGTCTATTTCGGCCTTGATTTCGGCTCATTGAGGGCTTATGCGGGCAATTTCACACTCGAACAGGCCGCAAAGGGCCTCGATTATCTCCATAAAAACGGCAAAAAAGGCTATATTGCCCTCAATATTTACCCCTTCAGCGATGAATATGACAAACTTTTAGACATTGCCGGACAACTCGCAGATATGAATGCCGATGCACTAATTGTCTCGGACATCGGCCTGATTTTTGAGCTTAAAAAAGCGGGCATTAAAATCCCAATCCATATAAGCACCCAGGCCAACACTACAAGCAGCCAAACCGTCCTTGCATATAGACAGCTCGGCGCAGCAAGAGTAAACCTCGCAAGAGAATTATCTTTTGAGCAGGTCGAACAGATTTGCAAAGACACTTTGCACTCCGGCGTGGAGCTTGAAGTTTTCATTCACGGCGCAGTCTGTTTTTCGTATTCCGGCAGATGCGCCATCAGCGATTATCTGACTGGCAGAAAAGCAAACAGAGGCGAATGTACCCATCCGTGCAGATGGGGATATTCTCTCGTCGAGGAAAAAAGGCCGGACGAATATTTTCCTGTCTTCGAGGACAATCGCGGCCAATATATGTTTAACAGCAAAGACCTTGCCCTGTTCGAATATGTCGAACCTCTCGCAAAGGCAGGCGTAAGCTCATTCAAAATTGAAGGCAGAATGAAATCGGTACATTATATCGCTTCGGTCGTTTCGCTTTACAGACAGTTAATCGACGGCCAGCCTCGACTCGCCGGACAGGAGTCGGGCGAGGCGGGCAAAAAAATCACCCCGGAAGATTGTCTCAAACTTCTTGGCAGGGTAAAAAACAGGGGATACAGCACCGGCTTTATGAAAGGCTC
>PGYD01000163.1 GCA_002839495.1 Planctomycetes bacterium HGW-Planctomycetes-1 | reverse complement strand
TGCTATTTTTTCAGGAATACCATCATTTCGTATTTCAAGGTTTGTTTCAGGCAAGTATGTGGCTTATGAACAGGATGGAAATTTTGGGACAATTTCGCCGGGTGTGGGTTATTGGTTTAAGCCTACTGGAAGCATGACGATTAATTTTACCGGACATGCCTTGAGTAATGGGACACAGAGTATTCCTGTTAGCTCTGGTTGGAATCTTATAGGTAACCCCTTTACCTTTGGGGTAAACTGGAATGATATTCTCTTTTCTTATGGAACAGTAACAGAAAAGATAGCTGATGGCAGGACAATTAAGGATGGATTTTATAAATATGGGGCAGACAAGAACGGTAAGGCGGGATACCTTATGGAAAGGTATAAGGACAAGACTGTTATGGGACCATGGGAAGGGTACTGGATATACTCCCCTATGGCAGGAGAGTTGAAGATGCCTGCTATCCCAAGTCAGCCATTGGCAGGTGCTCCTGAGTTGTTGCAGGATCAACGAGATTGGGAGGTAAAATTATCTGTATCCACAGATAAAAGTATGGATCAGGATAATTATCTTGGTGTGGCTGATAATGCTACTGATGGATATAACAAGTATTGCATATTTGAACCACCAGATGGGTATTCTCCATTCATTAGCCTGTACTTTCCAGTTAATGACCAAAATGCCTCTGGCAATTTTGCCTGTGTTTACAAGTCTCCACTTATTCCAAATTCTCCAAAGGTCTGGGATTTTGAGGTGTTGGCTGATGGTATGCAGAATACAGCCGTAACCATTGAGTGGCAAGGTGTGCCAGATGGTTGCAGTCTTTGTCTGGTTGACCTGACACTTGATAAAAAGATAAATATGAAACAGTGGGATAATTATACCTACAATAATGGACAGGAAAGGGTGAGGAAATTTCAGGTTGTGGCTGCCTTGACGGCGGCTGAGACACGGGTGGCAAATGGTCAGATATATGCCTGGCCCAATCCATTGACTGTTAATGGTGTGCCACCGGAGAAGTTTACCTTTGTGAATCTTCCATCAGGCAGCGTGATCAAGGTCTACACCTTAGCTGGTGAATTGGTTGCCACGATTGATAAGGGCATATGGGATGCAAAAAATGATGATGGCAGGGTGGTTGCCAGTGGGGTTTATTTCTTTGTAGTGGAAAATGAAGGCAGTGTAGGGAAGTTGGCGGTGATAAGGTAGTGTCGTGTCAACTATAAATTGACGGATATTTGCTCTCTTGTAGCGGAGGACTTCAGACCTCCAATAAATGGAAGTCTGAAGCCTTCCACTACAACAAAGCATCCGTCAATTCAGGCTTGACGAGACAGTAGTGCACACACACACAAGCCATCCTTTCTGATTCTCCCTACTAATTCCCCCTTTGAAGGGGGTCAGGGGGATGTTCTTCTCTGTGCCCAAATTATTACAAAAGGATGAATAAGCTATGTCCATAACAGAAAAAGCAAAACAAATAAAAATGTTGATATTGGATGTAGATGGTGTCTTGACCGATGGCGGGATCATTATTAATGCCGAAGGCAAGGAGATCAAGGTGTTCAATGTCTACGATGGGGCAGGGATTGAATTGGCTC
>PGYD01000162.1 GCA_002839495.1 Planctomycetes bacterium HGW-Planctomycetes-1 | reverse complement strand
CGTCCGCCTTTCGTGTTGGAGAATGCAGAAATGGTCTCAATGATCTTGTCAATTTGCGAAAGCGAGGGCTTGAATTCTATAGATTCGGATTCGGCGTTCACGGTGGAAGAATCCATTTGCGGGTTTTAAATACGTCGCCTTCACTAAAGCGAAATTGAATTTAAGTTCGCCATCAATATCGTTGAACGAACAATTATTCAATTTTGCTTTACCGGCACAGTTCCCGTCCGCGTAAATACGGCACGCTCACCGGCAAGTTGGACGAGTTCTTTTTCTGTTAAATTTTTATTATTTTTGAAATTTGATTTTACTGGATTTGATTGCGGCAAAAACTGGGGATTTTGAGTGAATGTAGGGGTTTTTGCGGAATTTTGTGTCGCAGAATCGCCGCAATTTTCATTCTTTATCAGCAACTTCGTCGGAAATCGATTTCCGTTAGGCAAATTCATAATAAGTTGATTTTTGGTGGATTTCGTGCGGTTTTGATTGGGGATTTTGCAGAACAAGGCGAAACGGAGCGACCCATAATTGCATCATAATTGCATCATAATTGCATCAGGCGTTTAAAGTAAAGTGACTGCCCCTGCCTTTTCCGCTCTGTGCTAATATTCCTTGCTTCACGAGTTCCATCAACTCCCTAGACGCAGTAGCCCGTGAAACATTGTTAAGCGATTGGTACTCCTTATTTGTAATTTTTTTGTTTTTGATGATGAATTCAACTGCTTTTTTCTGCCTTTCATTCAAATCCACGAATTTTTCTTCTTCGAACTTTTCTCTCGTTGAAAACAACGTAACGAGAGTGCTGTTCGTGCTGGGCTTGATTTCGGGCATTCGGGGCTTTAATAGATGCTCCCTGTGTTCCTTGAAAATCTTGTCCCAGCCCTCTCCAAGTTCCTCGATATATTCTACCTTGGACAGAACCTTTGCAACCGCAGGGTTTCTGGAATATTGCTCGGAAGCAATGTTTTTGGGAGTAATCCATTTCGGCAAGCCGCCGATATTATAGAATTCAATCCGGTCATCGAGCATTTTAACAATTATTTTTCCTCCCTGATCATCGTAATCTCTATGGCAAACCGCGTTAGTGATAATCTCCCTTACGGAAAATCTCCCATATTCGGAAATGTCCGTTCTCCGGACCTCCCCGGGAACAAGTTTTGACATCAAGGCGGTGTGTTCGACGATGTAACCGTTGCAATCGTCAATCTGCCGTAACAGATTTCCGGTGAATTCCTTATAGTCCAGTTTCTCGTTGAAGACCTCTTTTCCTTTGTATCTTGCCAATGCTATGTAAGCATTAATGAAAAATTTCTGTGGATTCTTGCCGAATAACAAAATTCCCGCGTTTGTTGGAATGTTGTTTTTGATGCAACCCAGAGACATCAGCAAATCTTTCGGTTTGCCGACGACATTCCGTTTCGAGGTCTTTTCATATAAAGGAATGAATTCTTTTTCCACGAAGAGCCAATCTATATCTTCAAGAGTTGCACCTTCGCATATCTGTTCATCCCAATAAAACTTAGAAGATTGCATTGCAAGTTTTCTTATTTCTTCGTATCCAAGTTTCTGATTTGTTTTTCCAACCCTTTT
>PGYD01000052.1 GCA_002839495.1 Planctomycetes bacterium HGW-Planctomycetes-1 | reverse complement strand
TTCGGATTCTTGTCCGTCCGTAGTTTTAACGAAGGCGGATAGTGCTTAGGATTTTCTATTCTATCTATTTTATGCTTCATGAAATTTATGCCATAGGTATCCGTGTTTTTTATCCCGCAGCCGTCTAACGTTTCTCCTGATGTCCTGATTTCTGATTTTCCGCCCTCTAATAACCTGATAATCCGGTAGCCTGAACAACCACCTATCCCCTAAAAACCGTGTTTTGTTCCAGTAAAGCTTTTGACGTTAGTGCTTTAATGCCCAATCCCGCAGGGATAAAAAATTAAAAACATAGCCCCGGAGCAAGCTTTATCCGCCTATGGCGGATTGCTTGTTGTAGGGCTATTTTTAATTTTTTACAGTCCCGATTTATCGGGACGCCTTAAAGCACTTCCACAGTGTCAATCCGCATTAATCCGTGTCTAAAAAAACTGCGTTAATCAGTGTTAATCCGTGTCTAAAAAACTGCGTTAATCCGCGTCTAAAATATCCGCCTCAGGCGGACTTTGGCAGTGTTATTATTACCGTTGTGCCTTTGTCGAGCTGGCTTTGGATATTCATCGAGCAGTTATTGTTTTTCAGCAGGCTCGATGCGATAGACAGTCCCATACCTCTTTGCCTGCCTGCGCTTTTGTCGGAGAAAAACGGCTCTGTCGCTTTTTTCAGTGTCTCTTCGCTCATTCCGCAACCGATATCTTTTATGCTGATTTCGATAAGATTTTGTTCTTTCTGCTCGCTGCCTGAAATTTGTACCGGGCCGTTGCCGCTTTCGTACGATTCGAGAGAATTATAAATTATCTGTGCAATCGCTTCGGCAGCCTGTTCGGGGTCAACTTCGATATCGCTTAAATTTTCAATGTTCTCAAGACGGATTTCGAGCGGCTCGGACATATAGCGGGCCGTTATCTTTTCGAGGCAGTTATTGACCATTATAAAAGGCGAAACTGCCCTGATTTGCGGCTTGCCGGGGCGGGCGTAGTTCATAAGCTGGCCGACGATTTCATAAGCGTTTTTGGTTTTCTCGACGATTTGATTTAGAATCTGTTTTTTCGCTTCATCCGTTTCTCTTTGCATAAGCAGTTGGACCCTGCCTGATATTACGGTAAGCGGATTATTCAATTCGTGCGCAGCGCCGGCCGCAATCTCAGCGACAGTCTCGGACAAATCGTTTCTCGCCGCGATTGTCGGCTGCTGTTGTATTGTCTGCTTTCGGGCCGGAGAATAATCGATAACAGCCTGAGCGATATCCCTGTCGTGCTGACCTGCGAGTTTAATCGCTATTAACTGTGCGATAAATAGATTTACTTTATTTAATAAAGAAACATTTGCCAGAGGGCTATCCGCCGGAATTTGCAGCATCATCGAGCCGATTATACTGCCGGAAATTTCGAGTTCGACGGATTTCGTATTTTGCCCCTCAAAGCCTGCCTCTTCCGCCGATGGTGCGTTATCGAATGAGGCAAATTGTGGTTTATCTCCGTCGGCCGTAACGGCTTCGTATTGTCCATTATTGTTTATTATTATGCCTGCTTTTTCCGCTTTTAGAGTCCCGCATATCAGACGGCATATTGTCCCTGCGATGTCCATCGCCGAAGATGCGGGGCTGATGGAAGACGAAACCGCGTCGAGAAAATCCGTAAATTTCTGTTCAGCCGTCTCGTCGAGCAGTGCCAGGCAAATCTGTTTTATGCTTTCTGTATCGAGCTTCTGCGGCGCCTGCATCGCTGCGTTTATTTCATAGATAAAACTTTTGGTTTTCTCTTTTATTTCGTTTATATCTTCGCCGGTCAGAGACAGTTTCGCCGCAACCTCTGCTTCAGCGTCGGCACTTTTCGCCAGCATATCCGCCAGCCGCACTGTCAAAATAATCTTGTTGTTTGGAACATTGTTGAGTTTGTCTGCCTCGCCGATGCAGTACAGCCATACCGAATCCGCGACAGCCTCGGGCATACGCCATTTTTGGACGAGCTGACGGGCGACCTCGTTATGGGTTATTCCGAGATTTTCCTTTTCGAGCTGCAAGGCAGCGGCATTGTCGTCTTTGGCTTCTTCTAAAATTGCCGAAATGCTTTTCGGAAGCATCTCAGCCATCGCCAATAATCCTATATCCGCCAAAAGTCCTGCGATAAATGCAAGGCTTGTATTTATACCTTTTGTTTTTTCAGCGATAAGTTTGGCGGCAAATGCCCGTCCTGCTGAACGGATATTTATTTGGTCTATCGGGATTTGGGAGTGCAGGTTTTCAGTGTCGAAAGTTTTGATACTGAAAAAGGTTTTGAGTAGTTTATTTGTTGGTATTTCGCCTGCGAGCTGTTGGAAATTCAGTTCTTCGAACGCCGGTTTGATATTATTTTCTCTGCACAGGTTTAGAACTGCCATCGTCGCGGCGGGGTCTGTTTCGAGCAGGACTCCCAGTCCTGATTTGTTATTGATTATGGATTTTATACATCTACCGGCGCTGTCGGGGTGGATGGCAGGCCCGTCAAGCTGATGCAGAGTGACTGTTATTCTCCGTGCGGAGACATTTGCTAATGTACTCGTCATTAATCGTGTTTCTTCCTCCGCGATACGAATTATAATTCGAGAACAGCGGCTATCCGGTCGATTAGTTCTGTTACGCTGAATGGTTTTTTGATAAATTCTTCAGCGCCTGCTTTCATAAGGTCGTCGATTTCGGTTTGGTTTATTACGCCGCTGATTATGATTATTCTCGTACTTGAGAATTCGGGGTCTTGTTTTATGGTTTTGCAGACGATATTGCCGTTGACATCGGGCAGCATATAGTCGAGCAGTATCAGGTCTGGCCTGAATTTTTGTGTCATTATTCCCGCATCGTATCCGGTTGATGCTGTTTTAATCTCGAATCTTCCGTCCCTGATTAAAACATCACTCATTAGCTCCACAATCTCCGCATCGTCATCGACTATCAGCAGCCGCTTCTTGCCGGACTGCATACTCATCATCGGGATATTATTATCCCGCATAAATTTCAGCAGGCTGTCGCGCGGAATTTTCCGGAATTTCGACCCGGGAATTCTAAATCCTCGCAACCTCCCCGAATCAAAACATCTAATAATCGTCTGCTGAGACAAGTTGCATAAGTCAGCGGCCTCACCGGTTGTAAAAAGTTCTTTCGCTGTATCCATGCTTTGAGCCCTCTTCTGAATATCCATATTCGCTATCTCCTAAATTGCCTTGTCTCTCTAATTTAACTGATAACCCTCGTTTTTGTCAAGCCAGAAAATTTTTTTGTTAACAAATATCTCCAAATTCCCTATTTTCAGAGTGTTAATCTCCCAAATTTCAGGGCGTTATCACCCATTTTTTAAGGCTCCAATATCCCAATTTTAAGACCCGCTATCCTAACATAAAATATCCACATTGTCCTTGTAAAAGCTGTTAATCTTGCTGAAATAAGCAGTTAAAAGAACCATAAAATCTCCCCCCAAAAAAGTTGAGAAATCCCGGCCGCTGCGTTAAACTATCCAATATATCCCAAAATAAAACTCGCTGCTAAAGGGAAATAAAAAACAGATGAAACGAACAGGATGTTTGTTAGTTTTGCTGCTGCCGCTGATTTTAATCGGCGGCTGTATCCAGGGACAGGCGACTTTATCGCTGAACCCCGACGGCTCAGGCAGCGTCAGATTCGAAGGACTTTACGACCCTTACTTTTATCCGGAAGATTCAACGGATATCCCCCGGACATTCCGGATTTTTATTCAGCAGTTCAAAGACACTCTGACCAAATCCGACCGAATCGATGTATGGAAAGACGTCAATTGGCGGATTATGGACGATGGAAGATTCTACTTCAGCGCAGAGGCGTATTTCAAATCCCTTAACAACGCCGATATCCGTCTCGAAGATATGAAAATCGGAATCGACGCGTTTTACCGCAGAGAGAAAAAAGAGCCTTGCCTTTTGGAATTAAAACCCGTCATAGTAAAACCGGAAGATACGGCCGATGAAAATCAGGATTGGTTTCTCGCAAGGCGTTATGAAGTCTTCTGCCGGGCCGAGGAAAAAATACTGCAAAATCTCCGTCTCCATATAATACTTAATCTGCCTTCGGAAATTCTGAGCCGGCAGGGATTCGAAACCATCGATGCGCAAACCGTTCAGTATGTAATCGAAGGCAGGCGGCTGATGCCTCTGTTTCAATTTATCAATGCGCAAGAACAGGACGCCGCCGCCGCAAAATGGGGCTATGACCCTGTAAAGTTTTTGAATCACGAGCTGCTGCCTCGCTGGCTCGAAGATAAACCCCTGCGGGTCTATTTCGCCGAGAGCAAAAAACCAATCTTCAACTACGCAAGGGCGGCCTCGGCCGCTAAGAAAGAATACAAAGGTATTCTCGAAAGGCTCGAATCCGCCGAAGCGATTATTCCGGCGGTAATACAGTCCCAAATAGCCGATGCGAACGAAGAAATCCCGAACGAGCCGAATGTGCCGTTCGATGACTCCGATATGAATGCCAGACTGCGCCTCGGCCTTGCCCGCGAAACCAAAGAAGAATACGCTGCGGCAATCGAAATTTATTCGGCCATCATAGAAGACGGCCGCGCCGATGCCAAACACCTCGCCGGCGCCTATTACAGAAGGGGCTTGTGTCTTTTCGAGCAGGGCGATTCGGACGCCGCTTTAACGCAGTTTAATTACGTCCTTGCGAATTTCCCTCTGGAACGAACCGCCGCGCTAAGGTCGCTCAAAATGATACAGGATATCCGCACCGGCACCGCCAAACGAAAAGCGGACAAAAAACAACCCGAAGCGCCGTCGATTGTCGCAACTATCCCGTACAATTTTGCCGAAGATGTCAATTCCGCTATCGATAAGATAACGCTTAAATTCAGCGAGCAGATGGAAAAATCGAGCTGGTTCTATTCCTCGTTCGCCCCCGGCCTGCTGCCCCGCGTAGTCGGCGAGCCGGTTTTCGATTCGTCAGGCAAAGAGTGGTCAATCCCTGTCAGGCTCGAAGAGGGCAAAGTTTACGCGATTGCCTTTAACTGCGGCGACACCGTAAAAGATATCAAAAACTTCAGGGCGGGTTTCCGGAGCATTAGCGGCAGGATTTGCAGGCCGTTTGTCCTTGTTTTTGCGACCGCGGCCAAACCGAATCTTTTGGCCGAAGACGCAAACGATATCCCGACGCCGATAAACGATGAGCTTATCAAGAGGTGTGAAGAGATAATGAAAGAACGTTAAGCGGCTGAGGTTACGCAGCTCGTTTCGTTTAACGTAAAACGGTTGTGACAGCAAGGGGTTTTGGTTGTTGACAAAGGCTGTTTTGGGCCGGATAATAAATATTCGGATTACAGGTACAGTGGCTAAACATCCCCGAAAGTTTCCGAGAAGTTTAATTCACGGTGTGCTGTAATGGTGGTTCTATAATTCGTTTTATACAGACTGTATAATTATTGTTAGGTGTGTGAGAATGGACAAAGACAAAAACAAATCCCAAGAGGAAAGCAAGGTTATCGCCCACTTCGGCACTTTTGACTTTGCTGGTAAAGGCCCAGGCACCTTTTGCGTTGGTGTGGTTAAGCTACGCGCAAATCCTCAAGAGGACCTCTTAGATTCAGCTAGGAGCTTTCTCAAAGCAGCCGATCGTTGCCTTAATGGCTGCAAAGTAGAAGAAGGCATTGAAATGTTGACTGTCCCTGGAGCAGTATGCGCCTCATTTTCCTGTGAGCTCTTCCTTAAGTACATCCTCCTCATTGAAAATGGCTAAGAGGCTAGAGGCCACAGTCTTACTGGTCTATTCGGAAAATGTAGCGAGAGTATACAATCTGCTATCGTTGATCGGAAAGCAAACATCCTTGAGATATTTGAAAGAAATAATACACAGTTCGTTGAGGCAAGATATCATCACGAGAAAGATATTGTTTCTTTCAGGCAACAAGAATTGCTTCAGGCGGCTGAATTGCTTTCAAACTATATAAAAGAGAAATATAAAAAAGAAACACCTAACAAATGAATGCAAAGGGACCTTCAGGGGCTGCGCCCCTTCCGGCCCCTGATTCCGCACGTTAGGCAAAAAAAGGCGGAACTTTTTCGAGGGCGAGAGAGTTAAAAGAAATTTATGGAAGAGTTGAAGTCAAAGGATTTGTAGGCGAAAGTAATAATGTCTGGTTTATTTGACCCCAAAATATGGTGGTTTGAACAGTTACCGAGTAATCTCAGACCGAATGAGAGCAAGGTAAAAGAACTTGAGAAGTTACGTTCCCATGCAATTTTTCATATCTTTCCACTTCCTAATGATATGTTTACTGAGATAATCCTAAGTTCTCGTTGGGTTGTTCATCGAGTCCAAGAGAATGTTTATATGAGGGCAAAAGAGAAGATGCCCGATGCATCAGAAAAAGAATTGCTTGAAACAGTGTTTAGAAGTAGGCTTTTTCCACAAAATCCAGCAGGTTTAGAGATGACCGAAGAAGAATTCGATAAAGAAATGCGAAATATAAATTCTCTTAATGACTTAATACAGTATTTTGTACAAAGAGACAAAGAAATATCCCGGTTCTGCAGAGACATTTTCGGAATTGGTAAAAGAATCGCCAAAAAAGTGGACGACATCTTGGATAAATAACTACCCACTTTTTATTTCCTGTTTTTCCTGTTCGTCTTCGTTAAAGGCTTCCGTCTTCGTTAAAACTACGCCGGACAGGCCGCCGAGTCCTGCGGGAAATTCAGCACGGCCCCGATGAGACCAAACCCCCAGTAAAACTGGGGGCTAAATAATTTTAAATTACCCATCGCTAACGCTCAGGGCTCGGTATTGTACTCCCTGCGCTGTCGCTTGGGCTCTGTTGCGGGAAATTCAAGACAGCGAAATCTTTATGCAGTTCTTTTGCCGCCTTATCATAGGCTCTTGCGGCGGCTTCCTCATCGGTAAACAGGCCGAGATATATACGCTTTCCGTTGAAGTAGATGAGCGCCTGCCATTTTCCCGGAGTTTTCGTTATGCTAACGCCTCTGTATTTAGAGGCGCCCCTTTTCGTCATTCTTCTATTACAACAATTTTGAGAATGAGTGGCAAAACGCAAATTGCCCCTCGTATTGTTCAGGCCATCACGGTCCTTATGGTCAACAATCGTACCTTTAGGAGCGGCCATAATAAATCTGTGCATAGATAAAATAACGCCTTCATTAAACATAGCGACGTAAGTCTTGCCGCCAGTTTCAAGCAAATGCCAATCATATCGAGAGAGACGCTGGAAATCAGCAGGGTCAACTTTGGCATACCTGCCCTTAGCGAGCCTGAACAGCCGAAATTCATAGCCGAATTTTTTCTTTCGATAGCGAAGTAGAAAAAAGACGAACAAATTTTCGATGAATGTCGGATACGTAATTTGGAGATTGAGTTTTGACATAAATTCCTCTACATAAATTCGAAGCACGAAACCCGAAACTCGAAACAAATTCAAAATACTAATTTTCCAATGCTCAAAACGATTTTGAACCTTTGTGCTTTTGGTAATTCGGTATTGTTTAGGATTTAGATATTAGGGTTTCGAATTTCCATAGTTAGGCAGCAACCCTTATTGCTTGTTCATCTAACTATGGCAACATTATACCATATTTTTAACAAAAAATCAAGTAAAATGACACTTTTTTATCAAAAAAGTGTCATCCTGAACGTAGTGAAGGATCTATTTCTTATCAAAAAAATGGCAAAAATCCGCCCTGAGTGCAATCGAATGGGTCTCTCCCTATTAAAAACGGCAAAAAGTGTCATCCTGAGTGAAACGAAGGAACTCTTATGCAAAAAACCTGCAATTTTGGCCTCTGGTAACTGGACTGTTGAAATAATCGGCAAATATAGTAGATTAGCGGGACTGACGTTTTTTTTTAGCGGTATTAATGGTGAGCAAAGTCGAACCAATGGAGTAAAACCAATGGCACGAAGGAAAATTACGGTAGTTGGGGCGGGCAATGTCGGGGCGACGACGGCGTTTTTGGCGGCGTATCAGCAGTTGGGCGATATTGTGCTTATAGACATCGTTAAGGGCTTGGCTGAGGGCAAGGCTCTCGATATGGCTCAGGCATCGAGTTTATGCGGATACGATTGTAAAATCACGGGCACGACTGACTGGTCGGCAACGGCTGATAGTGATATTGTGATTATAACGAGCGGCCTGCCTCGCAAGCCGGGTATGAGCAGGGACGATTTGCTTGCGAAGAATACGGATATTGTGAAAAGTGTAACGGGGCAGGTTGTCAGATATTCGCTTGAGAGTTTTATTATAGTGGTTTGTAATCCTCTTGATGCGATGACGAATGCGGCGGCGATGATTAGCGGCTTTGCTAATAATAAGGTAATGGGAATGGCAGGCGTCCTTGACGCCGCCAGATTCGCTTATTTCGTCTCCGAAAAACTCGGAATCAATCCCGCCGACGTAGATTGCCTCCTGCTCGGCGGTCATGGCGATGAGATGCTGCCTTTGCCAAGATTTACGACGGTCGGCGGAAAGGCATTGACGGAATTGCTCGATGAGAAGACGATTGAGGAAATTGTTCAAAGGACCAAAATGGGCGGTATTGAGGTTGTGAACCTGATGGGGACAAGCGCATTTTACGCGCCGGCGGCAGGGGCGGTAAAAATGGCAAAGGCGATCATAAACGATGAAAAGGCGATGCTGCCTTGCTGCGTATATTGCGATAAGGAATACGACGTCGGCGGATACTTTGTCGGGGTGCCGGCTGTGCTGGGAGCAGGCGGAGTCGAAAAAGTCGTCGAACTCGACCTGAACGAAACTGAAAAGAAGGAACTTGCCGTCTCGGTTGGGCACGTCAAAGAACTTGTTGATAAAGTCAGGGAAATGATATAGAATAAAGAGGTAAAGAAATAAGGAAAAATTGTCCTTAATATCCTTACTTCCGTGTATCCTTATTTCCTTTTTTGCGGATGTGGCGGAATTGGCAGACGCGCAGGCTTCAGGTGCCTGTGGGCTTAACGCTCGTGAAGGTTCGACTCCTTTCATCCGCATTATTCCCCCTTTCTTTCCCAAAATTACCTAAATTCAAGATTTTAGCCGTAAAAGACCGATAACAGAGATATCTAAGCTATGTTTGAAGCACTCGAATATTATCAAAGTCTTGCTGAAAAGTTCGACAGTCGGATATTGACCATACCGGGAATCGTTGTGGTTATACTCGGATTATGTATCTGGCTGGCGGGGCTGCGATGGAAAAGAGTACTCGGAGCGCTTGCGGGCGGGGCAATCTTCGCTTCGATGGTTTTATGTATCGGCTGCTTCGGCAGGACGGCGGTCCTGACTTTGACTTTCATAGGGTTTGCGTTCGGAGCGATAGCTGAAAAAGCGACGCTCGGAGTCTTCGGCGCCGCTGTCGCCGGCGTGATTGTCCTTGCCGCGGTGTCGACAAATATACAAGCCAGAGAGTACAGCGATATTGAATATCTCGAAAGTTTGGAAGAGCCGAGCGAAGAAGAGCTTTTGTCAGGACTTTATTATCCGACATTTTCGGAATATGAATACGACGATGTCGAAATAACGATGGCGGAGGCGATTGAAATAACAAGAGAAACGGCCTCGTATTTGGCGGCTAAAACGATTGACGATGTTAAGTCGTCTTATACAGCGGCTTTTGCGTCGGCGATTGCCGTGCTGATAGCGGCCGGCTTTGCGGCTGCGGTGATGCCGCGGCTGTTTATCGCAGTTACGGCCTCGTGGCTGGGCTCGGCGATTATATTCGCGGGAATGATTATGCTGCTTTTTTACAGGCGTTCTGAGCCGATAACGTGCATCGCTGAAAAGGGCCGATACTTTGCGGCAGTCTTTGCGGCAATGGTCGTTTTCGGAACCGTAGTACAGCTCGTTCTTTCGCCGTCGGCCGCCAAAACGCAGAGTGAAACGGAAGATGAAAAAAAGGGAGATAAAAAATGACCCCGCACCTTCGAAGTATTCAGTCCGGCGCGGGAATATATGTTGTTTGTTAAAAGCAGAAAGAATGGTAAATTTATAATGACGTACTTTGAATAAAAGGAAGGTGCGGGATGAACCCTTTTTTAATACTTGCCGAAGCGGAAAGTAATCAGGTTATGCCCATCGATATGCTTTGGGAACAGATAAACCGGCTAAGCTGGCTGGAGGCGCTCATAGCGGTTTCTTTCGGGGCGGTTTATCTTATCTACGGCTGGCGAATCTTTAAGGTTCTTGCCGTCGTCTGTTTCGGTATGCTCGGGCTGTTCGCCGGTATGAAAGTCGGCGAAAAAGTCGGTTCGATGCTCTGGGGCGGAATCATCGGGCTTGTATTGCTGTCGATTCTTTCGGTTCCGCTTATGCACTGGGCGGTCAGCGCACTGGGAGCGGTGGCGGGCGGAATAATCACGAGCAGTCTTTGGTATGCCGTCGGGCTGCCGTCGGAATATATCTGGGCAGGGGCGATTATCGGCATTATTGCGGGCGGTATGATTTCGTTTATCGTATTTAGAATTTCCGTTATGCTCTTTACGAGTCTGGGCGGGTCGATTCTGATTATCACGGGACTGCTTGCACTTGCGAATATTTACGAACACAGCCAGACCGATTCCAAAGACTTCGTACATTCCCTTGTCAATGAATACAACTGGTTTATGCCGGCGATACTGATATTCGCCACGTTTGTGGGTATGGTTGTACAGAACAAGCTGGTCAAAGGTGCTTCAGACTGGAAACTTTAGACTATCGTTTTTGTATATAATGTAATCATTTACAAGGGGTATCAGGGGGTGTTTGGTTTGTTACTCATTACATAAATAAAGGTTCCTGACACCTTTATTTTCATTTTTCCATTGATTTTCGCGAACCTATTTGTTGCTATATGAGTATATAATCACATAGTTATATAGTGAAGGGTGTAATTATGGCTATAAAAACAAGACAAACCTGCCCCCGCGTTTCACGCGAAGCGGGGCGGCGGGTAGTTTATGAAAAACAGGCTGAGATTTTAAAAGCTTTGGCGCATCCGGTTCGTGTGGCGATACTCGATTTTCTCAAAGACGGCGAGCAGTGCGTCTGCGATATTGCCAAATTTGCAGAGTCTGAACGGTCTAATGTTTCACGGCATCTGTCTATTTTGGTTTCCTGCGGGGTTCTCGAAAGCCGTAAAGAGGGGCTGAAGGTTATATACAGCCTGAAAGCAAGGTGCATTATGGATTTTTTCGAGTGCATAACAGGCTGTCTCAAACAGCAGGCAAACGAAAACGCAAAACTTCTGAGAGCCATCTGATATGGGCGTCAAATCCGAAAGTAAAAAGTTAGTTTGCTCTGTAGAAAACATTAATAATAATATGTAAAAAAGCTCTTTTTGAAAAGTAAATAAAGGATCATCAGGTCGTAGGTCAGCACTCGCAGATAGCA
>PGYD01000161.1 GCA_002839495.1 Planctomycetes bacterium HGW-Planctomycetes-1 | reverse complement strand
CCCAGACGATGGAACAACTGAAATTATCCAGCGGGTTGCCGGAAGAAGAAATCAACAAAAAAGTGAAAGATCTTGCGGCCAGGGGCGTTATCTTTAATCAACCCAACAGCAAGGGGATAATGGTTTTCCGATTGCTTCCGCTGTTTAATGTCGGAACGTTTGAATATAATTTCATGGGCAAGCTGGTGATTAATGAACGGAACAAAGAAATCGCCGCATTATTCAATAAACTGTTTTCGGAATTGGACAATATGGTCCAGGCAAATTATGATGCGATCATTCCGATGCTCATGACGACCCCGCCTATCGACAGAACCGTGCCGGTTTTGGAAAACCAGCCCAAAAACGAGCCTGTTAAAATCATCATCAACGAGGATTTGGAAACAGGAATTGACAGGATCGTGCCTTCTCAAAGGGTTGAGGAACTCATTACGAAATTTGACGAGATTGCACTGGGGCATTGCTTCTGCCGTCACTACAAAGACATGCAGGGGACTCCCTGCAAACAGACGGACGAAAGGGAAACGTGCTTCACGTTTGGCAAATCAGCGAGATTTACATCGGAGCAGGGTTTTTCAAGGATGATTGCCAAAGACGAAGCGCTGAAGGTTTTAAAGCGCGCAGAAGAAGCGGGTCTTGTACATAAAGCCTATCATCCAAATTTCGATATCAGCAAGGATGAAACCAGTATTTGCAACTGCTGTCGGTGCTGTTGCGGCAACGGGGTCGATAATATGCTGGCGCCCATATCGAACGTGACCAATTTTATCTCCGTGGTGAACGACGATCTCTGCATTGGATGCGGCACATGTATTGAGAAATGTCATACGTATGCGGCTTATTTAAACGACGATAAAAAAGCCCGCAGAAAAGAAGAACGCTGTATCGGATGCGGGGTGTGCGCGCATTTCTGTCCGCAAAACGCAATATCCATGGTTAAGGGCAAAGAAAGAATTGTAAGAATTCCGCCAAAGAAAAAATAAATTTGTTCACACTTGGTTTTCTTATCGGTAAAAGAGAGGAAGCTTTAGTTTTTGCGGATAATACTACGAGTGAACATCATAAGCCAAGGAACAAAATTCCCGTTCCGCATAGAAAGATTGTTCCACCTGCCAGAGCATGATTGTATCTTTCCATGGCTTTCAAAGGAAGAAATTTAATGCCGTAAGAAGCGATGAGCACAAGGGAAAGCATCGTGATTATGGTAACAGCACTGAAAATCAGTGTAACCAATATCAAAGCATTGTAATTGCTTCTTGCCGCCGGGTACATGATGATCGGGATCAGCGGCTCGCAGGGTCCGAGCACAAAAATGGTAAAAAGCACCCATGGTGTAATATTTTTCTTGTTTTCCATTTCATGAATATGAGCGTGTTCTTCGGTATGCACATGCGTATGGACATGGGAGTTTCCATTGGCATGAAAGTGAATGTGTTGATGCGGTTTATTCTTCCATGCCCGCCGCATTCCCCAGACAAAATAGACTAATCCAAAGGCAAATAAAGCCCAGGCGGCAAGGTCACCGCGAAATGATTCGACAGCTACGAGTTTATTCACAGCTATGCCCATGGCAATGCCAATGAAACCCAGTAAAACGGAACT
>PGYD01000160.1 GCA_002839495.1 Planctomycetes bacterium HGW-Planctomycetes-1 | reverse complement strand
GTCAAATTGAAATCGATACAGGTCATAATTTGTTTTAAGTCTTTTGCTTATTTAATGTTATAATAAAACTGTTAAAAGTTAACGGGACAGTACTGATATAAAATTATGAATTTAAGACACAATAAATCTTCAATAAATACGTAATAAAATGTCAAAAAACGCATATTTTTGCAGGATAATGGATGTTTTTTTGTCCTCAATATATTAAGGTTTTAGTCTTTGACAATGCCGAAAAGACTATATATAAGCCATTAAAAACGGACGAACCTTTAATTTTCGTGGAATCTGTGTATGAATAGCGAGCAAACCGGCAACAATGGACATCACCACCGACGGCCGAGATACAGCGGGACCCATCCGAAGAACTACCGGCAAAAATATAAGGAGCATAACATAACGGCATATCCGGAACTGAAAACTCATCTGCGGGCCAAAGGCAAAACGCCCGCCGGCAGTCATATTCCCGTTTTGCTCGAAGAGGTTTTGGGCTGCCTCAAACCGAAAGCCGGCCAAATCGTTGCGGACTGCACTGTCGGTTATGGCGGACACACATCGAAGTTTATCAAACACATCGGACCGACAGGAAAGTTGATTGCCTTCGATGTCGATGGGGCCGAGCTTGAACGTACCCGCAAACGGCTCGGCAAAGTGGAAACGCCTGTTAGTTTTTATCACAGCAATTTTGCAGGCATCGCCAAGGCGCTGAAAGAAGAAAAACTCGACGGCTTCGATATTATCTTTGCCGACCTCGGCGTTTCGAGTATGCAGATAGACAATCCCGACCGCGGCATAAGTTATAAAAACGAAGGCCCGCTCGATATGCGAATGGATGACAGACTCAAACGAACCGGCGCGGATTTACTCAAAACTCTTTGTGAAGAAGAATTGGCAAAGGCATTTTGGGAGTTGTCCGACGAGCCGGATTGTAAAGAAATTGCCCGAACGATTGTCGCCCAGCGCGGAGTGCAGCCGATTACGACGGTTTCGCAGCTTGTTCGGCTGGTTTTCGCCGTCAAGGGCTTGACGGTCAATAGCTGGAAAAAGAAACAGCGAAGCTCTAAATTCGGCTCGCTTCATCCTGCGGCCAGAACATTTCAGGCGTTGCGGATAATGGTAAACGATGAGCTCGGTTCCCTTAAAGAGCTTTTAAGACTTGCGCCGTATTGTTTGCGGCCGGGAGGCAGAATCGGTATAATAAGTTTTCACAGCGGCGAAGACCGGCTCGTAAAGCAGTCATTTCGCGACGGAGTTGAAACAGGGATATATCAATCAGCGGCTAAAAACGCGATTGTGCCGCGAAGACAGGAAATCAAGGCGAATCCGCGATGCGCATCGGCCAAATTCCGATGGGCGATGAAAAAGGAAGTAAAGATGTAAAGAAGTAAGGAAGCAAAGAAAAAGCTGCTAAAACGTTCCTTACATCTTTACTTCTGCCGTAAGGCATCCCATAGCGGACTTATTTCCTTGCTTCCTTTTTTAAACGAGCATCGCAACCGACAGACGCAACACTGCGTATTAAATTTTCAAACTTAGGGTTTTTTTGAAAGTTTTTTAAGGGGTCATTTCACTCAAAGCGCACTCCTCGTGTTTGACGATATAAGGGGGTAGAAACTAATTTT
>PGYD01000159.1 GCA_002839495.1 Planctomycetes bacterium HGW-Planctomycetes-1 | reverse complement strand
TTAAAAAGCCTGCATTTGAATCTGCTTAGGAATTCCTATAAATCTTACTTGCTACATTTACCGAAGTACAATTCACGGAATGACAAACAGGCAGCGAGTATAAGGAAGTTTATTTTCGATGTCTGTCCTGCGTTAATCGGTATAAGTTTGATGAGCATTGATTTTCAGAAAGCCGCCGACTTGACGTTTTACATTAAGGAGACATTTCCAGGGATTCCCATAATATGGGGAGGAACACACCCCACCGTCTCTCCCGAAATGAGTCTTATGTACGCTGATTTTGTATGCATAGGCGAAGGTGAAAAGGTAATTATTGAATGCACGAATAGATTAAGTCAGCGTAAGTCTTTAGACGACGTGGGAAATCTGGCCTACATGAAAAGCGGTAATGTTATGAAGAATGAGCTGTATCCGCTTATCGACAATCTGGATGAGTGGTTTCTTTTTGAAAGAAATCCGCCGGCAAGTTATATTGAAGTAAAAAACAGCATTATTCCGGTTGATAATGCAGTATATAAGAAGAATTCGCGGAATAAGGGAATAACTTACAATACCATGAGTTCAAAGGGCTGTCCTTTCTCATGCACATATTGCTGCAACAATTTTTTCAACAGGCTCTACAAGTCAAAGGCGATAAGGAGAAGAAGCGTTGCGGTTGTTATTGAAGAAATTGAAAGGGCTATCAAAGGCGATTCGACGATTAAGTATATCAATTTTCTGGATGACTGTTTTTTGGCTTGCAGCAGGGAATACCTGGACGAGTTTTGTGCTTCATACCGTGAAAAGATAGGGGAACCTTTTATAATGAGGGCAATACCTACATATATTGACCGGGAAAAAATCATCAGCCTGAAGCAAGCCGGCTTGACATGGGTGAATTTGGGGCTTGAAAGTGGGAGTGACCGTACGAATAAGGAGATATACAAGCGGGGTTCTTCCAGAAAGGATTTCCTGAGAGCCGCAAGGATCATTAATGAAAATAAATTGGCCTCATTCTATGACGTAATGCTGGACAATCCCTTTGAGACACAGGAAGACCAAATATGGACAATAAAAACAATCATAGAGACGCCAAAACCGTTCTACCCTATGATGTATTCACTGACTTTCTTTTCCGGAAGCGAGATATATGAAAGAGCGTTAAAGGAGTGTCCGGAACGTATTGATAATCCTCTCTACAAGAATATTCTTGGCTACAGCAAGAGTACCATTAACACTCTTACGCGTATGGCAGCATTCCTTAGTGAAAAAAAGATGAAGAAACTTCTTGATAAGTATCAGAAAGGAGAGAATGGCATAGGTTTTAAGGCGGGATTGCTCTATTATCGGCTTCTGTCCGCCTTGATATACGAGCCGCTGACCTATTTCCGGGTGGTTCTGCTTGCGAATAACGGCTCCATTCCCGAAACTGTCAAGGAATTGCGTTATTACTTCAAGTCCGGCATAAAAAAATATCTTAATCAATTTTTTGGACCTAAAATATATTCAATATCTCGTAAATGATGTCGATAAAGCTTTGAGAGTGGTGAAATATATTCTCAATCCGTGACAGTAAGTTCAGAAATTTGATTTTATCTGCCATAAACACTTGATGTTCTTTGATAATTGTGCTATTGCATTCCCCGTAAAAA
>PGYD01000051.1 GCA_002839495.1 Planctomycetes bacterium HGW-Planctomycetes-1 | reverse complement strand
TTAACCCCCGCCATTCCATAGCTTCCTTAATATTCGATGCTGCTCTACCGTCATGCACCTTATCTTTTTAAGGGGGGGCGATGTTCCTTTCCCATTCCACAGTACATGAGTATTGTTCTTGACAAACCTTTTATATTGTCGATATTATATTACTGTTTGTAAGTTGTTGTTTGGCAATAGTTTTTCCGGAAAAGAAATGATTGTAGATTGTCATACACATATAAGCTGTCCCTGCTGTCAAATCAAGCCTGAGGACCATTTTGCCGCCGCCGAGCCCGTCGATGCCTGCATCGTTTTGGCAAGTCCCGACCGGTCGAATCAGCAGTCCAACGAGCTTGTCAGCAAATATGTTACGAAACATTCTAAAAAAATGTTCGGCTTTGCCGTCGTCAATCCCGTCATCGACGACATTTCGAAAAGATATTGGCTCAGCGCAAAAGAGGATATGGCTCTCAAAGGCGCCGTGCTTTATTGCTCCGCCCAGGCCTTTCATCCGGCCCACAGCAAGGCTTTGCAGTTTTACGAAATTGCACAAGCCCTGAAAATTCCGGTCTTCTTTCATAACGCTCCGCCGTTCACAGCCGATGCCGTCCTCGAATACGCAAGGCCGTCGCTTCTCGATGAAATCGCCCGTCAGTTCAGCGAGCTTAAAATCATCATCGGCTCGATGGGGCTTCCGTTCGTCAATGAAACTGTCTGTATGCTCGCCAAGCACGAAAATGTTTTCGGCGATTTGACTGTCAATACCCAAAAAGTCTGGGAGGTTTACAACACGATTCTCGCCGCCCACGAGGCGAAGGTTATGCACAAGCTCTTTTTCGGCTCCGGCCTGCCTTTCAGCAAGCCTCAAACCTGCGTCGAGACACTTTTGGGCTTTAACAAGCTCCTTGCCGACACGAATCTTCCGACCGTCCCGCGAGAAAGCATTCGCGGCGTTATCGAACGTGATACACTCGGCATTCTTGGAATAATCGAAAAATAAAAAAGGATTGTCCGGTGGCCAAGCAGCGTTGGTCAAGCAGGCTGGGGGTGATTCTGGCGGTCGCCGGAAGCGCAATCGGCCTCGGCAATTTCCTCAGATTTCCCGTTCAGGCCGCAAGCAACGGCGGCGGCGCTTTTATGGTTCCGTATTTCGTCGCGATTCTTCTCGTCGGCCTGCCGCTGATGTGGATTGAATGGACTATCGGCCGTTTCGGCGGCGGCTTCGGCCACAGCACCGCGCCGGGTATGTTTCATTCGCTTTGGGAAAAAAGCAAATTCATCAAATACTTCGGCGTCATCGGCATCTTCGGCCCTATGGTCATTTTCATTTATTATATTTACATCGAATCCTGGCTCCTCGGCTACAGCGTCTTCGCTATTACCGGCAAATATGCCGCCTGCACTTCCGAGCAGTCAATGGCCGCTTTCCTGCACGGCTATCAGGGCCTTGTCAAAAACGAATTTTTCTCCGGCCTTGCCCCTGCGTACTTTTTCTTTCTCATCACTTTCATTTTAAACATCGGGATAATCTATCTGGGCATCAGCAAAGGCATCGAAAAAGTCTGCGAATACGCACTGCCCGTTCTTTTTATTTTTGCCGTAATTCTTATCGTCAGGGTTTTAACCCTCGGCGCACCCGACCCCGCCAAACCCGACCACAACATCGTCAACGGCCTGGGCTTTTTATGGAATCCCGACTGGTCGGCTCTCAAAAGCGCTAAAGTCTGGCTCGCCGCCACAGGGCAGGTATTCTTTACCTTAAGCTGCGGCATAGGCGTTATCCTTACCTACGCAAGCTATCTTACCAAACAGGACGATGTCGCGCTGTCCGGCCTCGGCGCAGCGGCAACGAACGAATTTGCCGAGGTAATCCTCGGCGGCAGTATCGTCATTCCCGCCGCCTTCGCGTTTTTCGGCTCCGCAGGCGCCGCCAAAATCGCTTCAGGCGGAGCCTTCAATCTCGGTTTCGTTACTATGCCGCTCGTTTGTCAGAAAATCGCTTTCGGCAACATCTTCGGCTTTATGTGGTTTATGCTCCTGTTTATCGCAGGCGTTACTTCTTCGATTTCCCTTGCCCAGCCCGCCGTCGCTTTTCTCGAAGATGAATTTAACTTCTCAAGAAAAAAAGCCACCGGCGTTTTTGCCGCCGTCGCCTTTATATTATGCCAGCCTGCGATTTTCCTGTTAAGCAGGGGTGTTCTCAACGAGCTCGATTTCTGGGGCGGAACTTTTTGTCTTGTGCTCTTCGCTACTGTCGAAGCGATTTTATTCGCGTGGGTCTTCGGTATGGATAAAGCATGGACCGAACTTCACACAGGCTCCGATATCACTATCCCCCGAATTTACAGATTTATTATCAAATATATTACGCCCGTCTTTTTAATTATCGTTTTGGGCGTATGGTTCTGGCAGGATTGGCGAAGCACGATTGTAATGAAAAACGTCTCTGCCGAAAACAGGCCTTATGTATTAGCCACAAGAATCGGCCTTGTATTATTCTTTGGCGTCCTTGCTCTTATGGTTCAAAGGGCCTGGCAGAGAAGAAAACGAAGTTTATCCGCCGACTTGTCCGCCATAGGTTTACCGAAGGCGGAAGGAGGCCAATGCGATGCGTCCTGACGGCTGGATTTTTATGATTATTAGCTGGCTGGCTATCATCAGCGTCTTTACGTTTACGCTTACCAAAATCCTCCACCAAAAAAAATGACGCCTAACCCCTGATAAAAAAATATCCCGCGTCTGAAATTTTCAGATGCGGGACTCCTCAATTTTTCATTTTTATATTTTATACTTGTCCGCCTTCGGCGGATTTTATTTTCTTTTTACAGCTTTGATTTCACATACCACATCGGAAAGTTTTTGCCCGGACAGTTTGTGTTGGTGCTGTGGCCGGGCGTCGTATTATGTCCGTAGACTCGGCTTTGCGGTATATCGTATCGCTCTGATAGGAAACGCACAAGTTTTACGAGTGATTCTACTTGTCCGCCGGAAGGTCTGGAATAATCGAAATTTCCCACAAGGCAAATGCCGATTGCGTTTTCGTTCGCCCAGTTTGACGAATCGGTTTTGCAGTGCGCGCCGGTCTTCTGCTCTCTCCAGCGGAAAGTGCTTTCGACTTGCCCGTTGCCTGCTCCTTTGCCGTTGCCGATTACAAAATTGTATCCGATGCCGTCCCATCCGTTGTTTTTGCGGTGATAGTCGTCGATAGTCGCGGCGCTGCCCGTATCGGTCGCTGAATGGTGGATTATTATTGCTTTCCAGCTTTTTTCGTACCTGCTCGGCGGAGCCCACGCAGAATAGCTCGAACTCGTAGTTTTGTATTTTCTGCTGTCTTCGATTTTATATGTTTCCTGCATCGGCTTCGAATCGCCGTGCAGGGAGGGAACTACTCCGGAAATCGCAGGCCGGTAGGCGTCTTCTGACTCGCAGCCGATGAACAGAATTGCTATTACCGGCAGGTATGCCGCTATGATGAACGCTATTATCTTTTTAAGCACAGATTCACTCCGTATAGTTTATACCATATAATCGGCATTACAGCCCTGATGCTTTATCCCGCACCTATTAAGTATTCAAATACCTGCCCCGCGGCACGTTGCGGCGGGGTTCCTACATCGCTGCGATAAAATAAATAGGTGCGGGGTTAAGACCCTATAATCAGGCCTTTCCCGGTGTGGGGTTCGCCGTTCCCGTTTAGCCCCCGAATTTTTATCTGCCTCTGGCGGATATTCGGGGGTTTGTTTTTCGTTGTTTAGCCGCCGCCGGTATTTATCCTGCGTAGCTTTATCGCAGAAGGACGGCGGGTTCAACTCAAAACTAAGAACTTGTCCGCCTTCGGCGGACTAAAAATTAAAAACTAATTTTTCCCCTAATCCCGCACCTGAATCATTATTCTTTTTTAATAGGTGCGGGGTTGCTTTTTCGCAAAAATTCCGTTATAATCCCCCCATCGCCTTTGAGGAGGCAACTACGGATTGGTTAAGCTGTGTTTACCTATTTTTTACACCTTGCCCTGACAAATTTTAACGATATAATACCGGCATAGCTTGGCAGGAGACCAGTAATGCGACTAAACGAAACATGCTTTAAAATTGACAAACCAAATGCCTATGCAATGATTTATGGTGTTCGGAAAGAAGACGGTAAACCTTATCAACAGTCTATCTGGCTTGCTGTGAAGGACTGGCTTACCGCAAAGGACAGATATTCCCCTGCACTTCTAACCTTTAACCGTACCCATACACGCTTTGAATTGAGCCGCATAGGCGAAGAAAAGGACGCGGAGAACGTCAAAATACCTTTCAAGTATATTGCGGAACTGGATTGCGAATACTTCGTCAGAAATAAATTAGAACTTTGGGAAAGACTTTGTTCGAACGGCCTTTTTGACATCTGGAATCCAAGGGCTCCTTACAAACGATTCGACCAAGCAAAATCAGATCCTGCCAAGTTCAGAATACAACTGCTGAGAATTTATGAGATTGACCATGAATTCAATGATAATGACATCAGAAATGCCAGTTCAAGAGTTGACAAACTGAAGTCGTCGAATATAGAAGTGACAAAAATAGGTCCTGCTATTTCAAATGAAGATTTCCGCAACATGAAAGAACTCTTAGAACACTCAATCGCCCCTTACTGGAAAAAATAATAGCCGTTGGTACTGTTGAAAAAAACTGCCTTCGGCGGTTCCTCAAATCTTCAATTTTAAATTCTCTACTTGAATCCTTTTACATCTCCTTTGGTGTATTTTTCGCATGCTTTTTCGATATCTACATCGTTTATATTGGCCAGTGTGCACAGCCATGCGAGGATATCTGCGAATTCTTCTTCTTTTTCTTTTTGGGTGGTTTTTTCATCTGCCAGAGCGGTTGCGAGTTCTCCGATTTCTTCGACGAACCACATAAAGGTTTTAGGTGTTCCGCGTAGGCTGTCTCTTTGCTTGTACTTATCGGCTATAAGCTGCTGGAATTCCTTTATACGCATAATCGGATACAGTTAGTCTTTAAACGCGTCGCCCAGTTTAGCTGCTCCGAAGATTTCGCGTACTTTTTCGGTTGCTTGTCGGCAGATTTGTTCCATTTTGATACTGAACGGCTCGTTATTGGTTTGTTCTGCCAATTGGAGGTGGCTGAACATTGGGCCGTCCACTGCTTCGATGATTTCGAGCAGTGTGATGGTTTCGGCTGGTCTGGCAAGGAAGAATCCGCCGCGTGGTCCGCGTTTGCTTCGCAGGACGTTGGCTCTTACGAGTTGTTGGAGGATCTTGAGTAGGTATTCGAGTGGTATGTTATATTGTTTTGAAATCCGCGAAGCGAGCACTGCACCTTCTGTATAAAACTGCGATATATAGCCGACGGCGACTAAAGCATAACCTGTTGACCTACTAATTTTCATTTTTTTGCGACCTCCGAAATAAAGAGTTGATATTCATAACTATTCATAACGCTGAATTCAAAAACAAACCCAAACCACACAAAACAAAATAATAAGCTGATAAAGACCAAAAAGGTGCACTTATATACCTTTACTATTGTACTGCCAATTATACCAAAAGTGTTCAAGAATTTCTAATAATTTTATATCAAAAAAAACCTGAAACTGTTGCCTATATTAACAAAAAAACGGAACAGAAACCATCCAGAAACTCTTGAAATTATACAAGTTGCCACTTTTACCAAAAGTAACCCATACTTTCAAGAGATTTTTTAAAATAAATCAAAAATTGGCGTTTTTCCGCTCTTTTCTTGACATTTAAAGATATTTTATCTACTATTTTCGCAATATTACCCTTTTTTAGGAGTAAAACTATGGAAGACGTTAAACCAAGGATAGGTGTCTATTACGCCCAAAACGCAACAATCGTAACCCTCACCGACGAAAAAATTCTCGAAGACGAAGATATCAAGGCACTGGAAGAATCCATAATCCCCCTGATAGAAGGCCATGTAAACCTCGTAATCGACTTTTCAAGCGTACAATTCCTCTCCAGTGCGGTACTGGGCCTGCTAATCAGAATCAGCAAAAAAATAAACGAACATAAAGGCAAACTGAAGCTGTGCGGCATCAGCAGCCGAATTTATGAAATCTTCAAAATTACCAGACTCGACGAAATATTCGATATCCACGAAGACGCAAAAAAGGCGATGCTGAGCCTTAAATAAATTCATTACGCCAGACCGGCTTAATTATGCCGGTCTTTGTTTTTGACGATAAACAGTCAATGACCTTGAAAACCACTATCCATGAAAAAATCGTTCTCAAAGGAATAATATCGGAGCTTCGCACCGTATGCGCCAAAATCATGAGCCTCGGTAAAACGCTTAATTATTCCGGCGACGACCTTTTCGCGATACACCTCGCAATGGAAGAGGCAATCGTCAACGCCGTCAAACACGGCAATAAACAAGACACAAACAAAACCGTCTCAATCGAATACGATGTATCGCCAGAAAAAATGGATATATCAGTAGCCGATGAGGGCCGAGGATTCGACTCAACACATCTGGCCGACCCGCGGCTGAGCGAAAATATCTACAAAATGGGAGGCAGAGGCGTACTGCTGATAAAGTCCTATATGGACGAGGTAGAGTACAGCAAAACAGGCAATACAGTACGTATGCTCAAATTCAACAGCAGACACGGCAAAACCGGAGGACAGCAAAACGGTTTGGATTCTTCGACGAGTTCATAACAGGCAGGAGAGCAGCATTAATCACAAATCCCCCCCATAAAATTACCAGAATATGGCTTGTCATTATTTATTTTCTCTTCAATGTTTTTTTAATTTATTTAGTTTTTGTACCATAGAGTCTCTTTAGTGAGCAGTTTTTCTTCCCTCGCCGCGCTGTTTTTAAACATTTGTCCAGATTCGTTGGGATGGAAATCCAAAATTGTTTCGGATTTAGGATTTTTTATATCTTGGTGTCTTGGCAGCTAAGAAATAGATATGCGTCCATTTTGGCCAGTGCTTACCGAAATGGCCGGTATTTTTTAAAACCGATTCCGGCACCAAACTTACGCACAATTTTGGTCGTGTCCGACCGACCATTATGGTCGTTTCCCAAAAATCAAAAAATCAGCCTTAAATTTTCTGTGTTTCATAAGTCATTATTTAAAAAAGACTTAAAAAATTGTTTCCTAAAAAAATCTTCTGGCACAGCACTTGCGATATATATAAGCGGTGATTCGTGAAGGTCGAGCAGAAGTTGATTCTTCTTTGAAAAGGAAAACCCAATGCTCGTCCTGGTTAGAGCGAATATTTTTGTGGTAGGACTCGGAGGAAGAAGCAATGCCTTAAAGGCGTTGCCTGTCCGCGTGTCTTTTATACAGAGCGGTTTGAATGCCGCCCGTTCTTTAAAAACAGAATGTGTTGACAGTGTCATTAGTAAATGGAACTTGCCGGACTTTCCGGATGGGCAGTTCCTGAAAAACCTGCGGCTGGCAAAACCTTATATTCCGGTTATTGCCGTAGTTGATTCGAACAACGCAGTTCAGGAAATTGCCGCCAGAAGTATCGGTACAGCAGCCGTCTTAAGCAGTGATATTGGTGATGATATATTCAGACGGACTGTTGTCGAGGTTCTTGGTATTGATGATACTGACGAGTTTCAGAAACTCTGTGCCGTTGTTGACGATTCGGAAAACGGGTGATGCTAATTTCCGGTTTCGTCGTGTCTCACGGGCCAAAGACCGAACAGTTTAGGGACCCGATTTGCAGACGAACAAGGCACTGGTTATAGGGAGGGAGGGCCAGAGAAAAGAAACAATAACTTCTTCTCCTCCTCCAATAGTGGGTTGTGGCCGGACAGTGATAGATGGTCTCAGCCCGCTTAAGAGCAAGCACGGCTTTGACCGTGATACGTATAGGGCTCAGGAAGTTTTCTCCTCCTCCCAAATGAGATGGGCTTGTGATCGGACAGTGAAAAAAATAGTCGGTTACAGCCCTCTCGAGAGCAAGCACGGTTTATGCCGTGATAATTATATATTCCGCATAAAGCGGATAGATAAAGCTCGCAAAGAGTTTTCTCCTCCTCCCAACGAGCAGGGTTGTGACTGAACAGTGATAAATAGGTTGTAACCCTCTCGAATGTAAGCACGGCTTGACCGTGATAAGATAAATCCGTGTTAGCGGATAGGTATCGAAAAAATTTCATTTTCTCCTCTACGGAATTGGGGTTGTTGACCGCGACAGTGAAGTTCGGCATCAACCCTGAGGCTATGACATAGCTGAGTTATCTTTGTATAACTTAACTTAATGTCGAGATAGATACTAATTGAGAGAAGCATCACCCAATGTTGGGCCCCGGCCACAGATCACTGTTCGGTCTTAGGCCGGGGCCAGTTTTTGTACACTTCTAAAACTTGAGGCAATTACTAAAAAGCCTATCCTCGCAAGGACATTTTTGAAAATACCCTTAAAAGTTATCAATTTTCAGCAAAAAATATCCGTGAATTCCTCGCAATCCGTGGTTAAAATACAACTTAAAAATAAGCTCTGTCGAAGGCAGTTCCTTATTCTGTCTTCTGGATTCTGAGTTCTGTATTCTGATATAGGAGTTACAAATGCCGAAGCAGTTAATAAAAATCGACGTAAAGGCCGTTAAGGCCGACCCTGTCAAACTGAAGGTCGATTGTCTCGCCCTTGGTATTCACAGCGATGCCAAACCGACCCCTCTTTTGAAAAAACTTGATACCTTGCTTGATGGCGCGATAACAAGACTGAAAAAAATCGGCGACTTTAAAGCCTCCGCAGGAAGCAGCGTCTTTCTCTACACTCACGGCAAAATCGCCGCCGAAAGAGTCTTGCTTCTGGGCATGGGCGAGAAAAAGAAAAAGACTCCTGACACCGTAAGACAGGCCGCCTCAAAAGCCGCCTTCGAAGCGGTGAATGTGAAGGCAAAAACTCTCGCCATTGTTCGGCACAATGAGACGAAAATTGATTCTGTCCGTCTCGGTCGTGTTATCGCCGAAAGTTTCCACTTCGGCGGATACAGATATGATGAGTTCGTCACGCAAAAAGAAAACGGCAGGGCGAATTCTCTTTCCGCTTATATTGTTGCCGCCAATATGACTGATGTCCGGAAAATGAATCAGGGAATCAAAATCGGCCAGACCGTCGGCAAAGCACAGAATTTTGCAAGAACCCTTTGCAATCGGCCCGGCAGTATTTTATATCCTGCCCAATTTGCCGCCGAAGCCAGAAAAGTCGCCGCTTCTGTAAAGGGGCTTAGCTGCACGATTTTAGACGAAAAGAAACTCGCTCAAAAAAAGATGGGCGGAATTTTAGCCGTCGGCAGAGGCGCAGCGAACAAGCCGCGAATGATAATCTTAAAATATTCACCTCGCGGCAGAAAGAAAGTCTCCTCGCTTGCTCTTGTCGGCAAGGCGATAACATTTGACACAGGCGGTATCAGTTTAAAACCTTCCGCTGATATGCACGAGATGAAATATGATATGACAGGCGGCGCAGCCGTTTTGATGGCGATGCAGGTCGTCGCAAAATTGAAGCTCCCCGTTGAGGTTTTTGGTATAATTTGTGCCGCCGAGAATAAGCCGGACGGCGCCAGTTTCCTCCCCGGCGACATAATCAAAACCGCAGGCGGAAGAACTATTGAGGTCTTGAATACCGATGCCGAGGGCAGATTGGTTTTAGCCGATGGTCTTGAGCAGGCAAGACAGTTAAAATGCAAAACTGTAATTGACATTGCGACTTTGACGGGCGCTTGTGTTGTTGCTCTCGGCAAGCACAAGGCCGGTCTTTTCAGCAGTGATGAAAAATTGGCTCAGAAGCTCGAAGCCGCCTCTGCGGACAGTGGCGAGCCTGTTTGGCGATTGCCTTATGAGCAGGAGTATATTGACGAGATAAAGGGCAGGATTGCGGATTTGAAGAATACCGGCGGCAAATGGGGTGGTGCTTGTACGGCTGCGGCTTTTCTGGGCGAGTTTGCAAAGGGTCTTTCTTGGGCTCATTTGGATATCGCGGGTAAGATGGATGCTTCCGAGCCGATGAAGAAGTATGCTGACTCCGGCTCGGTCGGTTTTGGCGTCAGATTGCTTACAAGTTTTATAATGAATGAGGTATTTTAATGTCGATAAACTCTGAAAAAATTGAAAAAGCGGTTAAGGATATTTTGGAGGCTTTAGGTGAGGATATAAACAGGGAGGGCATTCGGCGGACTCCTCAGCGTGTCGCAAGTATGTATGCCGAGTTATTAGCCGGCTCTGCCGAGGACCCTGCCGACCACATCAAATCTGTTTTTCGTGAAAAGTGTGATGAAATCGTCCTCCTCCGCGACATCCCTTTCTACAGCATTTGTGAGCATCATCTTTTGCCTTTCATAGGGACGGCTCATGTGGCGTATCTGCCGAATGAATATGTGCTCGGAGTAAGCAAGCTGGCAAGAATCGTGGACTGCTTCGCAAAAAGACTGCAGGTACAGGAACGCCTGACCGCACAAATCGCAGATTTTCTTACGGAAAACCTTAAACCGCAGGGAGTCGCGGTAGTATTAGAGGCATCGCATTCCTGTATGACAATACGCGGTATCAAAAAACCAGGCTCAGTTATGGTTACAAGCGCACTTCGCGGCATATTCAAAAAAGACCCAAGAAGCAGAGCAGAAGTCCTAAGCCTTATGCATAACAGTTAGGGTATAGGGGATAGAATATAGGATAAATAGTGCATCAGCTTTCAAGACAAATACGGTTCGCAATTAATCCGTCGGCAAAGCCTTCAGAAATGGGCGCAAACTCCTACTGCGCAAAACCAACCGCAACAGGACTGGCGTTTTATTTTGCACTGTGGGTAGAACTCAAAAGCTCGGCCAATCCTGATACCGGCTTCGTTATCAACGTCTCCGATATCGATAAAATCGTCCGAGATAAAGCAATCGGGCTTTTTAGCGACTTTGTAAAAAAACGCTCAAATAACGGCTTCGAGGCAATCGGGAAACTGCTCGGCGAAGTTTGGCGGAAAACCGAAACCGATTTTTCACACGCCAAAATAAACAGCCTGACAGTTGAACTCGCACCGGCAAGAAAAATAACAATAAAAGAAAGGAACAGTAAAATGCTTTACTTTTCTGAGAAATTTGAATTTTCAGCGAGCCATACACTATGGAACAAGAAATTTTCCGAAAAAGAAAACTTCAAAATCTTCGGCAAATGCGCCAATAAGTGCGGACACGGCCATAATTATATCGTCGAAGTTACAATCAAAAAAAATCAACAGAGCCGCGACCGTAAGGGAGCGGTCAGAGCAGGTGATTTCGAGCGGATAGTCGATAAACATTTTATCCGGCTCGTTGACCATAAAAATCTTAACGCCGACGTAAAACATTTCAAAAAAGCCAATCCGACAGTCGAAAATATAGCCGAGTTCGCGTTCAAGAGTTTAAGAAATAAATTCAAGCCCCTTAAACTCGACTGCGTAACGGTATGGGAAAACGACAGGACGTTTTGTAGCTACAAGGCAGATTAATTTAGCTGCCAAGACGCGAAGATACAAAGATAATTTAAAATTTAAGATTG
This sequence comes from Planctomycetes bacterium HGW-Planctomycetes-1, assembly GCA_002839495.1. Taxonomy (GTDB): domain Bacteria; phylum Planctomycetota; class Phycisphaerae; order Sedimentisphaerales; family UBA12454; genus UBA12454. The sequence goes on along the minus strand of PGYD01000051.1, from coordinate 84 downwards.
CTCTGTAGAAAACATTAATAATAATATGTAAAAAAGCTCTTTTTGAAAAGTAAATAAAGGATCATCAGGTCGTAGGTCAGCACT
>PGYD01000050.1 GCA_002839495.1 Planctomycetes bacterium HGW-Planctomycetes-1 | reverse complement strand
GGATGGGGGTATTTTTATCTTGTAGCAGACTGGGGGGAGAGCTAAAATTACCCGTTTTAACAATAGCGAAAATTTGTTCAGGTATAGCCAATGGCAATGATATTAGAAAATTTCAGGGCGTTTGATATCCGTCATTTAAATATGCTTTTAATGATTGGCGTAGCGATACTTTTCGGTACGTTCGGAGCCAGACTTTTTCAGCGGCTGCACATACCGCAGATTGTCGGCTATATAGTAATCGGGCTTATTTTGGGGCCGATGCTCGGCGTCATATCGCAGCAGACAATAAAAACGTTTGAGCCGTTTAATCTTTTTGCATTGGGAATCATCGGTTTTCTGATAGGCGGCGAACTCAAAAAAGATATATTCGTCAAATACGGCAGGCAGGTATTCTACGTTCTGCTGTTCGAGGGAATAACCGCATTTTTAACCGCAGCGATATTATGCACTGCGGTACTGCTGTTTGTTTTCGATTGGCATATTGCGGTTGCGGCAGGTGTTGTGTTCGGAGCGATATGCTCGGCAACAGACCCGGCCGCTACGACAGCGGTACTTTGGGAATATAAAACACGCGGGCCGCTGACGACAATGCTCACCACGATAGTTGCGCTTGATGATGCACTGGCGATGATTCTTTATATTGCAAGCGTAAGCATCGCTTTGGTACTGACGGGCCAGCATAACGAGGGCGGCTTTGCGGTGATGGCCGGACACGCTGTTTATGAAATCGCCGGTTCGCTGGTTCTGGGTGTTCTAATCGGATTGCTTTTGAAATGGATAATCAGGCAAATTGACGACAACGAAAAAATTCTCGTTTTTACCATAAGCTGTATCATTCTAAATATCGGTCTTGCGATGACGTTTAATTTTGACGTGATTTTATCGTCGATGGCGTTCGGTGCGACGCTGATAAATGTTCTTCCCAGGCGCAGCGCGGCCAGTTTCGAGATGATACACAAATTTTCGGCGCCGATTTATGTGCTGTTTTTCGTCATCATCGGTGCGAGAGTAAATATTTCAGCGGTAAGCTGGATTGTGTTCTTGACATCGGCGGCATATATTATCGGCTGTGTTGTCGGCAAGGCCGCCGGTTCGCACTGGGGGGCGAGGTATTCCAAAGCAGCGCCGGCTGTCAGAAAATATCTGGGGTTCTGTCTCTATCAGCAGGGCACAATCGCGATAGCATTATTAATTATGGCGACTACCCGCTTCGAGGGACAGATACGGGAATTAATGGTAACCGTTATAATTATCGGCGTATTTCTCTTTCAGGTTGCCGGGCCGATTCTGGTTAAAATCGGCGTCAAGAAAGCGGGCGAAGTCGGTATGAACGTTACCGAAGAAGACCTGATTAAGCTGTATAAGGTTAAAGATGTTATGGAATCAAAACCGGCGACTATTAAAGAAGGTCTGCCTCTTGATGATATTATTAATATTTTCAGCACTACCGACGGGTTGTATTATCCGGTTATAGATGAACAATCAAGACTAAAAGGAATCATCTCAATAAGCAGTATCAAGGAGACCTTCGCCTACCAAAATGTTGCAAGCTGGCTTTTGGCCTGCGATATCGCCCAGCCTGTACTCGACAAAACGACGGGGGATACTCCGCTTGCCGAAGCGCTGGAGCAGATACAAAAATACGACCTTGATTTCCTGCCTGTTGTTTCGGATGAGAATGACAAATTAGCAGGCATTCTCGATGCCAAGACCGTCAATCGGAAAATCAGCGCGGAAATCATCAGGAAAAGGGAACAGGCCGACCAGGTCGCAGCAGTTAGCATCTAAACAGAAACCCAAAAAGAGGTTTTACTTATCCGGAAAAATCAGCATAATTAAGCCTAAATTTACAGGCTTTTTGGTCTTGTTTTATGACAACTTATAAATTTTCCAAAAAATCGAGAATCAGCTCAAAAAATGACTTCAAAGCCATTATGGATTATAAGTTATTTTTTAGAAACGAGTTAATGACGTTATATATGGCTCCAAAAATCAGGGCAGAATCGAGATTTGCGGTTTCTATAAGTTCTAAAACGGCCCCTGCGGCGGTCAGGAACCGACTTAAAAGGCTCGCCAGAGAGGCTTTTAGGCTCAGCAGGGACGAAATAGCGGGGGATTTTGACTATTTTATAATTTATTCCGCAAGGTTGTCGAAAAGGGCTGATTCTGATATAAATCCCGTTAGAGGCAAGAAATCAAAGATGTCTGGCGGTCGCAATAATCAGTCTGCCTCTAACGGGATAAAGAAAATCACCTTAAGCGAGGTAAAACGGGGATTTGTCACCCTTGCCGAGCAGGGCCGGAGACGTTTTGAAAAAGAACAAAACAAATAAAATGGACAGCCTTATGCGGGAAATAATCGTTCTGCTGATAAGGCTTTATCAGTCGATTTTCAGCCCATTTTTTGGCGGCCAATGCAGGTTTGTGCCGAGCTGCAGCGAATACGCTATTGAGGCGGTTCGTCAATTCGGTGCGGCTAAAGGAACATATATGGCAGTAAAGCGTATTTTAAGGTGCCATCCATTCGGCTCAGAGGGGTTCGACCCTCCCGATGCGGACTGGAAATAGATAATAATGAAGGCGAAAGATAAATTAATATCTATCGGCAAGGCGGCCAAACAAGCCGGCGTCTCGACACAGTCGCTGCAATATTATATAATGGTCGGACTTGTCAGGCCGACATCGACGAGCAAAACTAATAGAAGGATGTTTGACGGCAAGGCAGTTGAAAGAATAAAGCTGATAAAGAAACTCAATAAATCGGGGTATCCGCTTCGTGCGATACGCGAACTTTTTCTTGCTCGTGCTACGTAGCAAATTTTCGGCCTTTATAGCCTGTGGCGGATAGCGGGGAATGGGAGTTATTTCGCAGTGAAGCAGGTACTTCGCAGAGTGGCAAAGGCAGATAGGCAGATTTAAGGAACGGATTTATGGGTGATTACGATTATTTGCAGCAGAGACGCAATATGATAGTGGGCGCGTTCGTCATTGTCGGGATATGCATATTTGCGTATATGGTGTTTCTGTTCGGCGAACTGCCGGTAGTTGCGGCCAAATTTACATCGTATAACGTTCGGGTGAATTTTCCATACGCGCCGGGAGTAGAGAAAAGTACGCCCGTGAAATATTGCGGCTACGACGTGGGCAGAGTAACACACGTCTCGCCGCCGGTTCCGTCCAAGGACGAACAGGGCAGATTTGTTCATCAGGTAGCGGTGGATTTGGCAATATCAAGAAATTATACGAGCATTCCTTCAAATGTAGAGGTAGAGCTTATAAGGCGGGGACTCGGCAGCAGCTATATCGAGCTGGTCTCGAAGCTGATGGAGCCGAACGAGTTTAACGCACTTGAGCCGAAATTCTTAAGTGCGGGGATGACGCTGCAGGGCAAAAGCAGCTCATCGAGCGAACTTTTGCCGAAAGAGATACAAGATAAAATCGAGATTCTGTTTACGAAGATTACGACGCTGGTCGATAATGTCAACACGATAGTCGGGGACGAGCAGAACAAAATTAATCTGAAAAACACGCTTGCGAATTTATCCAAAGCTACGGAAGAATCTATAGCGACCCTGCAGCAGATAAAGGAATTTTCGCAGACCGGTCAGGAAAAGCTGGCATCTATTTCCGATTCTGTTATGGCAACCAGCGAAGAGCTTGGCGAAACGCTTATCGAAGTGCGAAGGCTGCTGCATAAGATTAACGATGGCCAGGGCACCGTAGGAAAGCTGATTAATGACGACCAGTTATACGAAAATCTGCTCGACAGCAGCGAAGAACTCAAAGCATCGCTCGAAAAGATGAAAAAACTTATAGATAAAACCAGCGAAAAAGGCATAAGGCTGAAAGTTTTTTAATCTTTTCTTTTCAGTGTTTCCGGAGGATGAGGTAAAAGCGCGATTACATAGATAAAGTTTGTCCCTGTGTCGAGCCGCACCTATTGTTCTGTATTATCTCAACCCAAAATTGTTTCGATTGATATTTACCAAATTGACTGTTTCTGATTTTGATTCAGCACAATAGGTGAAGGGCGAATTGTTTATGAATGGATTTTAGCGGGGGGATTAGTGCATATCGAACAAAGACTGCGTCTTAATAATCGTTACCTGATCGGGATACGCGTGGAACGCGTGAATATGCAGCTCGTCCCTTCTTGCCTCGAAATCGATATAGCTGAACGGCTCAAGGCCGCCGATGGCAAGCTTGGGGAATTTTACGAATATGCCGCGATTGCGTGCGAACTTTTCAAGGTCGCTGTGGCTTTGACGATAAAGATTCGGACTCATCTTCTCGACTTGGAAATCGGTCATATAGCTGAGGCCATTGGCGAGCGTGCATTTGTGATTTCTCTGGCCGGCGAATCTGAATCTTTCAATCCGACCTCGGCGCGGCACGGGCTGAGTCGGGGCGCTGATGAGTTCCGAAAGACAAAGGTCGTTGGCGAAAACGCTGACTACGTGCGAACCGCCCGTGGCCCAAATTAACGCTTCGTACTTGTCGGTCTTAATAGTGCGTTTCTCAAAGATGCTGAAAAGCTCCGGATGAAGCGGTCTTTGGTAAAGCGTAAAAGTCAATTCGCTGACAACAACATTTGTGTTAGGTGTATCCATCGTCAATCCCAGTTTCAGAAGTAATTATTTTCGCTGTTCTGATGGTGTTATTATATCAAAAACGGCACTCAAATTCAAGGCCGTTATCAATACTGCTAACGCGGTTTTAGGGCCTTATCGGACGATGTTTACGCAAATTCAGCAAACAGAAGGAATAAAGATTTCAAAAAAAATGTGCTTTTTTTCAAAGAAAAGCCGAAAGAGCGGGATTTTTTGTTTTTCAGCCGTGGTTAAACAGCCAGGTATTCAGAATTGCTGCGAGAATATCGTAAAAAATATGCGCTCCTGCGACGATGCCGAAGCCGCGAATGGCGAAAACCGAAGCGAAATAAATTCCCGCAATCGTTCGAAAAATAAATAGAGGCTTCGTGAAAGGCTCTGCTTGTGCGAATCTGCCATTGATGAAAACGAAATGATGATGAAGACTGAACAAAACTGCCGAAGCTATGACGGATATGAAAATCGCTTTTGTTCTTTTAACGCCGAGAATAGTTTCAAAAAACAGCATAAGCAGGCCGATAAGTACGAGTCTGAAGACGAGCTCTTCGTAAATACCCGCCCCGATGCCCGTGATGATATCCATTACAAAGCTGTGATGGTGAAGTTCGACTGCGGCCAGCAGCGGCGGCTCATTGAGACGTTTAAAAATCGGCGAAAGGATAATCAACGGCAGCGATATTAAGATGCATTCGCAGGCCATTATCAAAAGGTCGGGCCAGTGCATTTTCCATTTCTGTCTCGATGTGAACTGCAGAGCCAGCAGCGTTATGATTATGACAAGCGGTGCGCAAAGCCAGGCACTTTTCGCGTCCAGTCCGAGGTGATGCAGAAAATTCTGAATCCAGACGAATGCTACGACCCCGCCGCGGACGTTATTTATCGGCTCGCTGAGAAGCTGGGGATTGACCGCGAAGACGAGAATTTCGTAAATAATGATAAAAGGCAAAAGGAAAACAAGGGCGTAAACCGGACGGCAGGTCCTTGCGAAATATCCTACACTTGCCGGCTCGGTTATAGCGGCAAGCTCCTTAGGGATTTTATTTGATTCCTTTCGAGCCATTAAGGCGGAAGTTTAACCTGTTCGGGCAAAAAAAGCAAAACATATCATTTGACGTCGGCAAAAAAGTGTCTGATAATGCCGCAGGAAATATGACGGGACAAAAGATACAACAGATTTACGAACTGTTATTCGAGCGGTTCGGGCCGCAGCACTGGTGGCCGGGCGATACGAAAGACGAAATTATCGTCGGGGCAATCCTGACCCAGAATACCAACTGGCAGAACGTCGAAAAGGCCATCGGAAATCTTAAAAAAACCTCTCTGGTAAGTCTTGAAAAACTGCATTCGACAGAGCAGCGGCGGCTGGCCGAGCTTATCAGGCCTGCGGGCTATTACAATATAAAGGCCAAGAGACTAAAAGACTTTTTGAACTGGCTCTTCGAGAATCATAATGGTTCGCTTGAGCAAATCGAGACTATGAATACTGAAACGCTTCGCCAGGAGCTTTTGGGAATTAACGGCGTCGGCAGGGAGACAGCGGATTCGATTTTGCTTTATGCCTTTGACAGACCCGTTTTTGTTGTCGATGCATATACGTACAGAGTTGCGACAAGGCATCAGTTAATCGAGCCTGAGTGTGATTATGAGCAGCTTCGCAGCCTGTTCGAGGACAATCTTGATAATGATGTGAAACTTTTTAATGAATATCACGCTTTGCTTGTCCGGGCGGGCAAGGAATTTTGCAGGCCGAGGCCGAGATGTGCGGATTGTCCGCTTGAAAAACTGCCCCATCAGGTCGAGATAGAAGATTAATGCGAAAAATAAGAAAAAAAATAACCGTACAGGGACAGGTACAGGGAATAGGGTTTCGGCCTTTTGTTTATACTCTTGCCGCCGAGCTGAATCTTACGGGCTTTGTTTATAATTATACGCAGGGGGTAATAATAGAGATTCAAGGTCAAAAAACGAGCGTTGAGAAATTCATCGTTCAATTAAAAAATGCCCATAAAGAAAAACCTCTGTTAAAAATTACCGCTCTTGATTTCACTGACATTGAATTGGTATCCGGCGAAAAAACTTTCGAAATTAAACAAAGCGAATCTGATGGGATTGTAAGTGCTGAAGTTACCGCCGATATAGCGACCTGCAAAGACTGCTTTGCCGAGATGTTTGATAAAAATGATTTCAGATATCATTATCCGTTTATTAACTGCACAAATTGCGGGCCGAGATATTCGATAATCAAATCGATACCCTATGACAGGCCGAACACTACGATGTCCGTTTTTTCGATGTGCGGTAAATGCAGCCGGCAATATGAAAATGCCGAAGACAGACGTTTTCACGCCCAGCCGGTCGCCTGTCCCGTATGCGGGCCGAAGATAAAACTTTGTGATAATAAGGGCAAAGAAATTGAAACCGATTCGGATAAGGTTATCTCGGAAACAGTTCGGCTTTTGCGGGAAGGGAAAATTGTCGCCATTAAAGGGCTTGGCGGTTTTCACCTTGCCTGCGATGCGGAGAACGAACAAGCGGTAAAAACGCTTCGCAGCAGAAAAATGCGAGACGCAAAGCCGTTCGCAATGATGGCCGCCGACATAGAAAAAATCAGGCAGTTTGCTGTTGTCGATAAAAAAGCTGAAGAAATTCTGCGAAGCATTGAAGCGCCGATAGTGCTTTTACCGAAAAAAGAGCCGAACACAATCGCACCGTCCGCCGCCGAAGGTGTTAATACGTTCGGCTTTATGCTGCCCTACACGCCGCTGCATCATCTTATCTTTTCCGAGGGAAAATTGAATGCGCTTATAATGACCAGCGGCAATATTTCCGATGAGCCTTTAATTTGCAAAGACGACGAGGCCCTTGAAAAACTTGGGAGCATAGCCGAGGCGTTTTTGATGCACGACAGGGTTATTTACAGGCAGGTCGATGATTCTATTATACATATTATTAAAAATGAACCTGTTTTATTGAGGCGGTCGCGAGGATTTGTGCCGCAGGCGTTTGTTTCTAAAAGTTCGGCTTGGGCGGATATCTTTGCCGTCGGCGCCGATTTGAAAAACACGTTCTGCTTCGTAAAGAAAAACCGCTATATCGTCAGCGAGCACATCGGCGATATGGCCGATGCGAGTGTTTATAAGCACTGGCTAAATTCAATCGGGCATCTTAAAAAACTTCTCGAAGCCGAACCTTTTATTATTGCCTGCGATATGCATCCCGGCTATCTTTCGAGCCAGTATGCCAGAAAATTAAAGAAAGACAGGCTTATTGAAGTTCAGCATCACTGGGCGCACATTGCTTCTGTTCTTGCCGAGCATAATAGAGATGAAAAGGTCATAGGTCTTGTCGCCGACGGCACCGGCTACGGTACCGACGGGACGATTTGGGGCTGCGAGTGCCTAATTGCTTCGCTCGATGATTTTCAGCGGTTCGGCCATTTGTCTTATTATCCGCTTGCAGGCGGAGACTCGGCGGCGACAGAGGCGATTCGGCCCGTAATCGGCCTGATGAAAAAATATGAGCTTTCAATTCCTGGTTCAATACTCGACGAAATTGAGCCGGACAGAGAAAAGAGGATTGCTGCAGCAGAGCAGATTGAAAAGAATATCAATACCATAAAAACGTCAAGTCTCGGCAGGCTGTTCGATGCCGTATCGGCCTTATGCGGGCTTGGCAGCCGTAATAATTTCGAGGCGCAGCTTCCGATGGCCCTTGAGGCAATAGCGGACAAGCGGACGACGGAATGTTATCCGTTCGAGCTGAAAAATGAGAAGGGGACTGCTATGGTTGAAATCGGCGATATGCTCAAAGCCATAGCAGCCGATAGAATCGGCAAAGTCGATAAAACCGTTATCTCGGCGAAATTTCATAATACAGTCGCCGCATTTTTCCTGTCGCTGGCTAAACGGGCGAGGGACAAAACCGGCATAAATACCGCCGCTATCAGCGGAGGGGTGTTCTGCAATAGATTTCTTTCGGGAAGGCTCATTGAATTGTTGCAAAATGACGGTTTCGAGGTATTATTTAATCGATATGTGCCCGCCAACGACGGCGGAATTTCACTGGGACAGGCGGCAATAGCCGCAAAAATCACAGGAAAAGGATAATTTATGTGTCTTGCTGTTCCCGCAAGAATAATTGAAATGAAAGGCGACGATGCAGTTGCCGATGCCATCGGTAATCGTATCGAGGCCAAAACCACGCTTGTGCCGAATGCCAAGCTCGGCGATATTGTTCTTATCCACGCCGGTTTCGCGATAGCGGTTGTGGACGAAGACGAGGCAAAAAAGACCTGGCAGCTCCTGGCCGACCTTGACAATTTCAACAAAACGGACAAAAGAGTCTCCGGATAAAAGGCAAAAATGCTCGAAAGAATAAACAGGGCGTATAATCAAATAGCAAGGGCTCAAAACGCGCTAGGCAGGCAAATCAATATTATGGAGGTTTGCGGTACTCATACGGTCAGCGTTTTTCGCGCGGGTCTTCGCGACGCTTTTCCCGAGGGGATGAAACTTTTGAGCGGGCCGGGCTGTCCGGTATGCATTACCGACCAGGGATATATCGACACCGTTCTTTCGATGGCAGACAGGGACGATTGCTTAATCGCCACCTACGGCGATATGCTTCGCGTGCCCGGCAGAAACGGTTCGCTCGAACAGAGGACAGACAGGGGAAATATAAAAATAGTGCTAAGCGCTGAAGATGCCCTGAAGCTCGCAAAACAAAATCCCGATAAAAAAATTGTGTTTGTCGCGGTAGGATTTGAAACGACCGCTCCGGCAACCGCGGTAATTGCAAACGAGGCAATTCAGCAGGACGTTAAAAATCTCTTTATCTTTAGTAATCATAAACTTGTTATCCCAGCGATGAAAGCACTGCTTTGTGAAAAGAATAATCGAATCGATGCGTTTTTGTGCCCCGGCCATGTAAGTGTCATTATCGGCTCGGACGCTTATAAGTCGATTGTCGAGCAGTTTGGAAAGCCCTGCGTTGTAGCGGGATTCGAGCCGATGCAGATTATCGAGGCAATCGCTGAAATCTGCAGGCAAATTGCCGACAATGCGCCGGCTGTGAATTCTGTTTATCCTGCCGCCGTTACCCCAGGCGGAAACAAAACCGCGCAGAAAATCATCGAAGAAACTTTTGATGCCGTTGAGGGCTGTTGGCGGGGACTGAGCAATATCGACAAAAGCACACTGAAGCTCAAGGAGAAGTTCAGCCAACTGGACGCCGAAAAACAGCTTGGCGTAAAATTTGTGCACGAAGAAGACCTTACCGGCTGTCAGTGCGGCCAAGTTCTCTGCGGCCTGATAGACCCGCCTGATTGCGGCTTGTTTGCCAAGAGTTGTACGCCCGATACGCCTGTCGGCCCCTGTATGGTAAGCAGCGAAGGAGCCTGTGCGGCGTGGTACAAATATGCCCGCAGAAAAAGGCGAAATCAATGACCGTCGGCGATAAAATTTTACTCGCGCACGGCGGCGGCGGCAGATTAACCGATGAGCTTATCCGCAGCGTAATCCTTCCCGCCTTTGAAAATCAAACTCTGAATAAACTTACAGATTCAGCCGAGATACAATTCGGCAAAGAAAATATTTGTTTTACGACTGATAGCTATATTGTAAAACCTTTGTTTTTCAACGGCGGCGATATAGGCAAACTCGCCGTATGCGGAACGATAAACGACCTTGCTGTAGCCGGGGCAAAACCGGCCGCATTGAGCCTGTCTCTCATAATAGAGGAAGGGCTTGAAATAAGTATCCTTAAGAAAATTCTTTCCAGTGCAGCTCAAGTCGCGAAAGAAGAAGATGTTTCTATCGTCTGCGGCGATACGAAAGTGGTTGAGGCGGGTTCTGCCGATAAAATTTTTATCAATACTTCCGGAATAGGCTTGAAACTTCCAAAGGCCGATGTCGGTTTTGAAAAAATCTCTGCCGGCGATAAAATTATCATTAGCGGAACTCTCGGCGACCACGGTATGACGGTTATATCGCAGCGGGAAGGAATGAAATTTGAATCTGAAATGAAAAGCGACTGCGGCTCGGTCGCTCAAATCTGCCAAAAGTCAATCGAGACACTTGGCAGCGATATAAAATTTATGCGAGACCCGACTCGCGGAGGATTGGCCGCGACTCTAAATGAAATTGCCGCCCAGACAGATTTAGGCATTGAAATACAGGAAAGTCAAATCCCCATAAATCCTACGACACAAGCGGCGGCGGATATGCTCGGTTTTGATATTCTGGATATTGCCAATGAAGGAAAAGTCGTAATTATAGTCTCCCCGCAAAAAGCCGACCGATGTCTTGAAATCTGTAAAAGCTGTAAAAACGGCAAAGACGCGGCCATAATAGGTCAGGTTATCAAAAGCGATGAGCCGCTGGTGGAACTAATCACGGCGATAAAAGGGCGAAGAATTGTACAGATGCCTTACGGCAGAGATTTGCCGAGGATTTGCTGATGCACGAAGCGGCAGTAGCTGAAAATATTATCGACGCTGTTATCGCTCAGGCCCCGAAAAAGGGCGGCAGGGTTATTCGCGTTGTGATAAGTTGCGGACAAATGAATGCCGTTAACGACGAAGCGATGGAATTTGCGTTCGATGCCGCCGCCGAGGGCACAATCTGCAAAGGAGCAAAACTTAAAATTAAGCATATTCCGCTAAAAGCGAAATGCAAACTTTGTGGCAAGAAATTTAATTACGATTTGTACGACCCCTGCTGTCCGAAATGCGCAAAAAGCGATTTTGAAATCGGCGAAGATGCGCCGCTGCTATTGGAAGAAATCGAATTCGAGGAAAAGAGATGAATCCCGCACCTTCTAAGTATTCAACATTTTATGGATATTTTTAAAAATAGAAACGACAATGGAATGATAAAGGGCTTAAAACAGGTTTTAAATATTCAGGCAACCTCTAAAAATGTCATTGCGAGGAGCAAAGCGACGAAGCAATCTCAATTATTGCTTCAGAAACGAGACTGCTTCGCGGAGTTTATCCTGA
>PGYD01000158.1 GCA_002839495.1 Planctomycetes bacterium HGW-Planctomycetes-1 | reverse complement strand
GATTACGTAAGGCATCAAGAAGATGTTCATCAGACAAAATTATCCGCATATTTCCAGGTTGGAAGCCCCGCCTTTTAAGGCGGGGAGGATGTCACAAAATGAAAAATTAACAAATGCAGCTATTCTATTGTTTGGAAAAGATCCGCGCAATTCCCACCCCCAGACAGAAACAAAATGCATTCATTGTCCGGGAGTGGAACTTACAAAGCCGTTTATTTCATATCACGTTTATCAAAGCAACATATTCGACCAGATAGACAAAGCATATGGATTTATTATGGGCATCATAAAACTTCCAGTAATGCCCGAACATGGCAAAGTTCCCGCAAAGATGGAGCCTGAGATACCTGATTTTGTTATCAAGGAAGCGATAGTAAATGCAATTGCACACCGGGATTATTATTCTGACGCGAGCGTTCAGGTAATAGTATTTTCTGACCGGATCGAGATATGGAATCCAGGTGAATTACCCCCGGAACTAACGCCAGAATCCCTTAAGCGGCAGCATTATTCAGTTCCGAAGAACCACGATATTTGTGAGTGCCTATATCGAGTGGCCTATGTTCAGAAGGTGGGTTCAGGAACGACCGATATGGTCAAACTTTGTAAAGAAAAGGGTCTTCCTGAGCCTGAATTTAAGCAGGTGGCAGGAAGTTTCGTGGTGACAATATGGAAAAATAAATTTACGAAGGAATATCTTGAAGATCTCGGATTGAATGAAAGGCAGAAAAAGGCGATAGAATATCTAAAAACAACCAAAAAGATAACTCGCTCCCATTACGTAAAATTGACGGACTGTTCAGAAAGGACGGCGTTCAGGGACATTGAAGAATTGCTGAAAAAGAACATAGTTGAAAGAAAAGGCACTGGAAAGAATACCCATTATGAATTGAAGTGAATGGCACGAATATGGCACGAATATGGCACGAATATGGCACGAATATGAAACGACTTCCAGCGGCCAGGTGCGAATCTTCGACGACAGGATAGAGTTTTGGAACCCGGGGCGGTTGCCTGAAGGGTGGGGCGTGGAAGATCTAAGGCGCAAACATGAATCCAGCCCCCATAACCCCCTACTGCTAAAACAGTTCTTTTGGGTCAAGTACGTTGAAGAGGTTGGGACAGGGACGAACAAGATCATTGATTGGTGCATGGCAGGCGGGCTGCCGGAACCGGAATTTGAGATTACAGGGACAAGCATGGTGCTGACATTCCGGAAATCGAAACTTACCGAAGATTATCTGGGCAATTTGGGATTGAATAAAAGGCAGATGGATGCAGTGAAATACCTTGAGTCGTATGGGCAAATAACAACCAAGGAATATCAAGAAGTAACAAATATATCCAAAACTCCGGCAATCGGCGAAATCAATGATATGCTTAATAAAGGGATAATATCCAAGAAGGACAAAGGCAGGGCTACATATTATATAATCAATGAATCGTTCTTGAATAGAACGAAAAAAGAACGAAAAAAGAACGAAAAAAGAACGAAAGGTGATCGTTGGTGCTGTTTCGCTTTTTTCAAAAAAGCAATCAAAAAAATGGGGGCAAGCGACAAGACCTCATATTATGTTTTAGCCGAAATTTAGCGGAAATCGTTTCCGCGTGATGCGTCAGAAATGTGCCGAAGTGAACGATTAGATTGACGCGATCGTGCAA
>PGYD01000005.1 GCA_002839495.1 Planctomycetes bacterium HGW-Planctomycetes-1 | reverse complement strand
AGTTGTTGATAATACTCAATACGATGATAAGGAATCAGACATTATGGACGGAAGAAATAATTCTAAAAAATCCTTGAAATTAAACACAGCCGCTTGGTGGCCCTATTCTTCTTTGTCGGCCCTTTCGACCGGCTGCGGAGCTTTTTGAAGAATCTCATCTGCCAGTCCGTACTCGATTGCCTCATTAGCTTCGAGCCAGAAGCAGTTTTTCAAAATCATTGCTTGCGGTAAATATATCTATTTTAAAAGCTGTCTCAAGATGAATTACATTAAAACTGCTGTGGGGATTGATTGCCTGGTACATAGCATCTTTGCTGATGTAGAAATTGTCTTTCAGCCTTTCATAAAGCTGTTCTGCAACTTGCAAAAAAGGCTGCACGGTAATATCGGCATCCTGAGTAAAACGCGGTGTGCCATATATCGAACTTGCGATTGAGCCGCCGATGGCGTATTCAATCTTAAGTTCATCGAGGATGTCAGTTAATATTTTAATTACCTCGCTCTGTTGAACATCACTCATTGGCTTTGTCCCCATATACTTTGTTATATAGTTCTCCGCCTAAGTGCTGTTTTGCCCAAATATGCCAAATTTGTTTTTTGTCGGCATGGGGATGTCTCATTCGAATTCCAGCCATTGCAAGAGACTGTCCGAAACGATAAGCGTCGCAGACAATCCCGAATTTTTTTGCCGGGCTCATTTTGCGATACAGGTCGTATTGAATTTCAAGGACTTCTTTTGGGGTATCGGTTTTCATAATTACGCCATCTATACATGATTTGAAAACGAACCCGCCGTAAAACGGCGGGCTAAATATACTAAACCAAAGCCGATGATGGGATTCGAACCCAAAACCTCGGCTTTACGAAAGCCGCGCTCTACCGTTGAGCTACATCGGCGAAAAAAGAAGTAAGGAAATAAGGACGTAAAGACATAAGGAATAACTTCGCCCGTTTTCCCCTGCTTCCTTGTCTCTTTACTTCCTTGCTTCTTGGCCTGAATATAATCCACTTTTCAATCATTGTAAAGCAAAAGTCTTTTATCATCATCTGCTACAAATGTTTATAATGTTCTTGATAGTTCTTCAAAATGTGTTATAAAAAACTTGGCACAACAAATGAACCGGTTTTACAATCATTTATTAAAAAAGGACTTATAATAAATTATACTGCTTTACGATAGCAAAAATCCGCAAATAATTAAAAACAGATTCAGCCAATAAATAAGGAGTAAAAGCAAATGTCGAAAGCGGATATTGGTCTTATTGGTCTTGCTGTAATGGGTGAAAATCTCATCCTCAATATGGAAAGCAAGGGTTTTACCGTTGCCTGTTTTAATCGTACCGTCTCGAAGGTCGATAATTTTATCAACGGCCGGGCAAAAGGCAAAAACATAATCGGCTGTCATTCAATCGAAGAGCTTTGCGCCAACCTTAAAACGCCCCGCAAGGTTATGCTGATGGTCAAGGCCGGACAGGCAGTTGACGATTTTATCGAGATGGTTCTGCCGCATCTTGAAAACGGCGATATCATTATCGACGGCGGAAACAGCCATTTTCCGGACACCACACGCAGAACGAAATACGTCGAAAGCAAGGGCAAACTTTATATCGGCACAGGCGTTTCCGGCGGCGAAGAGGGCGCTTTGACAGGCCCGTCTATTATGCCGGGCGGCTCGCCGGCGGCGTGGATTTCCGTAAAACCGATTTTCCAGAAAATTGCCGCTCATACCGAAGATGGTGAACCCTGCTGCGACTGGGTCGGCGAAAACGGCGCAGGCCACTTCGTAAAAATGGTACATAACGGCATCGAATACGGCGATATGCAGATGATTTGCGAAACATATCAAATGATGAAGCAGGGCCTCGGTATGACGAACGAAGAGATGCACGAGGCTTTTACTGAATGGAACAAGGGAGAACTCGATTCATATCTAATCGAAATTACCCGTGATATTCTCGGCTATAAAGACGAGCAAGGCAACGAGGTTGTCGATTTAATTCTCGATACGGCAGGGCAAAAAGGCACAGGGAAATGGACGGCTATTGCCGCTCTCGATGCAGGCCAGCCTTTGACGCTCATCGGCGAAGCAGTATTTGCAAGATGTTTGTCGGCCCTGAAGGAAGAACGAGTCGAAGCCTCGAAAATACTTCCCGGCCCGTCAAAACCGTTCAAGGGCGATAAAGCGAAGATGGTAGACGATTTGAGCAAGGCGCTTTACGCATCGAAAATCATAAGCTATGCACAGGGCTATCAGCTTATGAGAGCAGTCGCGAAAGAGTCCGGCTGGAACCTCAACTACGGCGGAATCGCACTTATGTGGCGGGGCGGCTGTATTATCCGCTCAGCATTTTTGGGCAAGATAAAAGACGCGTTCAGGAAAAATCCGGAGCTTGTAAATCTGCTGCTCGACAAATTCTTCAAGAGCGCAATCAAAAAGGCACAGGGTTCGTGGAGACGGGTTGTAAGAGCTTCTGTCGATATGGGTATTCCGATGCCTGCAATTAGCTCGGCTCTTGCATATTATGACGGCTACCGTGCCAAGAGACTGCCGGCAAATCTGCTGCAGGCTCAAAGAGATTACTTCGGCGCTCATACTTACGAAAGAGTCGATAAGCCTCGCGGCGAGTTTTTCCATACCAACTGGACAGGCCGCGGCGGTTCGACAAGCGCTTCGACTTATACCGTTTAAGACTATAAATATTTTCAGATGATAAGGAGGTAAATATGGTTAAGGAGGTTACAGCAAAGAAGCTCAACTCTGCGTGTTTTATCAGCCAGAAAGTCAAAGAAATACGGCAGGCTGTCGGCGACGGGACGGCGATTAACGCTTTATCGGGCGGCGTGGATTCTTCCGTAGTTACAATGCTCGGCCATAAGGCCCTCGGCAAAAAACTGAAAACAGTTTTTATCCAAAACGGTCTTATGCGGGCCGGCGAACCGCAGCGGGTGGCAGCCCTTTTCAAAAAACTGGGCGTAAAGGTCGAGATTATCGATGCCCGAAAGGAGTTTTTCGCGGCTCTTAAAGGCATAACAGACCCCGAAGAAAAACGCGAAGCCATTACCCAGACCTTCTATAAAAAAGTATTCGGCCGTATTGTTAAGAAAAGCAAAGCGAAATTTTTGCTTCAGGGCACGATTCTTACCGATGTCGATGAAACCAAAGCGGGCATTAAACGTCAGCATAACGTTTTCGAGCAGCTCGGCATCGACCCGCAAAAGACCTTCGGCTATCGTATTCTCGAACCTTTGATTCAACTTCGCAAGGACGGCGTCAGAAAAGTCGGCAAGGCACTCGGACTGCCGGCCGAGCTTTTCGAGCGAATTCCGTTCCCCGGCCCTGCATTGTCGGCCCGAGTAATAGGCGAAGCAACACCGCAGCAGATTGAAACTGTTCGCAAAGCAACGGTGATTGTCGAAAAAATACTTAAACGCACAAAGGCGTTTCAATATATGGCAATTCTTCACGAGGACCGTGTAACGGGTATGCGGAACGGCAAACGCGATTTCGGCCAGCAAATTGAAATACGCTGCTGGGACAGCGTCGATGCGAGAACCGCGACGCCGACAAATCTTCCGTTCAAAACCCTGCGGAAGCTTTCCGATGAAATTCTCAAAAACGTGCCCGGCGTAGTGAGTGTTACGTATAATATCGCAACCAAGCCGCCTTCAACTATCGAAGCGGTTTAATTATCCTATTCGAAAGAAAAAACCCGTATTCGGCAGTTCCGGATACGGGCTTTTATTTTTTTATATATGTTTTTACCTCTGAATACGGCCGCGTGAGCCGCCGATAAAGTTTTCAACCTGCTTCAAAGTTACCATTGTCGTATCTCCCGGTGTGGTCGTAAGCAGCGCGCCGTGTGCCCAGCCGAGTTTAACCGCAGTGCCAAAATTCAAAATGAATAGACGGAAACCCTAAACGAAAATGACAAACCCCCAACATAAAGTTGGGGGTTAAAGGATTATGGATTCCCGTTTCCACGGGAATGACAAAACGAACCCCGCCCCCCGATTTCTCGAGGGTAAACTCTGTGATGGCGGTGCTAACCGAATTTTTAATTTTCCAAACGCCTGACGGCGATTTCAAAAGGCTTGCCCCTTCGCAATCTGCGGACAGTAAATTCCATCTGACCTTCCTTGTAAATATCGCCCTGCTGCGGAATACGGCCGAGCTTTTTGGAGAGCCAAACCGAAAGCGTTTCCTGCGAGCCGGATAACGGCGCCTGAATTTGGTTAGATAATTCTGTCATACGCATTCCCCCGCCGACCATCCAGACCCCGCCGCTGAGCGCGTGGAACATACGGGGCAGACGGTCAAATTCGTCTTCCAATTCGCCGAGGAGCTCTTCGACCAAATCCTCAAGAGCGACCATACCGAGCGTTTTGCCGTTTTCGTCCTGCACGATAGCGATGTGAATATGCTGGTCAACGAACATTTTCATAAGGTCGGCGGCGGAATAATCAGACGAAACAAAACATACGGGCCTGATTATCCCCCTGAAGCTCAAATCGTGGGGGTTTGTGCTCATAAAGTAAATCATCTCCTTGAAGTTCACATAACCGACGACGCGGTCGGGGTCTTCTTCTTCTCTAACAGGATAACGCGTATGACAATCAAGATGTGCGGCGATGACGGCCTGCGATATAGTTTTGGAAGCGGAAATAAAAGATATTTGCTCGACGGGAATCATAACCTGCCGAACAGTCAAAGCCGCTAAACGGCAGGCGCCTTTGATAATACGTTCCTGATGAAAATCAATCTGATTGGAGAGTCTGCTCAAAGCCGCCAGTGAGATAATTTCGTCGGCAGAGGCTATGGACTTGTCGGAACGTTTTCCACCCTCAAACGGGCGGTTAATCCAGTGAATAAGCCGTATCAGGGGAGTTAAGGCCTGAACGCTCATATTCAAAGGCAGCGCAATAAAGCCGGCGAGTTTGCGGTTGTATTTGACACCGATTGTTTTGGGAAGTATTTCGGTGAACTGGAGCATCAGGAAGGTAAAGACAAGCGAAAACACCATAATCCATTTGTTTCCGAATAATTTGTCGAACTGTGCGCCTGCGACAGAGGCGCCGATAGTATGAGCGGCGGTATTGATAACGAGAATTACCGTCAGCGGACGTTCGATATTGGTTTTGAAGCTGTGCCAGATTTTACCGACCATCGGACGTTTGGAAGAGATATCGGCAACCTGTGTAGGCGTTAAACTTAAGACGGTCGCTTCGAGCAGAGAACAAAGAAAAGAAATGCACAGCGCAACAAGAATACTAACTATAAAGAGAGTCATAATCATTTCCCCTATTTAAGATAACGTGCTGCAATTATAAAATCAGACGGCAGAATCCTTTTCGATAACCTTCTGCCTTTGTGTTTTTCTGAAATCGGCGAGTTTTGCGGCGATTTTTTCGTCAGTCAGCGCAAGAATCTGGACGGCGAAGACAGCGGCGTTAATTGCGCCTGCTTTCCCGATAGCCATAGATGCGACGGGCACACCCGGCGGCATCTGAACCGTACTCAATAATGCATCAATGCCCGCGGGCGAATGGTCGGCAACAAGCGGGACACCGATAATCGGCAAAGTAGTTCTTGCGGCCAGTGCACCGGCCAGGTGAGCGGCCATACCGGCGGCGGCGATAATTACCTTTATGCCGTTCTTTGCGGCACTTTCAGCAAACTCGACGGCGATATCCGGCGTTCTGTGCGCCGAGATAATACGCACCACGGGGTCAATGCCGAAATCCTTCAATTTATCGATACAGGCCTTCATAACAGGCATATCGCTGTCAGAACCCATTACCACCGCTACCCATTTGTTATTTTCTGCCATTGTATTTTCCCGAAATTAAGGTTTAAATTTTCTGTCGGACGATGCTATAATATCTGATTGAAAAGGATTTTGCAAGCCCGTTGCGACACAATCGCACCGAGGTAAATAAGGAGAAATTTTTATGGCAGCGAGAAAACCGATAGTGGCCGGCCAGTTTTATCCCGGCAGCGAGAGCCAATGCCGCAGCGAAATCGCCGATTGCATCTCCGAAAGACCAATAACGGCCAAACTGCCTGAAAAAATCGTCGCAGGAATCGTGCCGCACGCGGGCTGGACGTTCAGCGGTGATTTGGCGGCAATGGTATTCGGCGCAATAGAAAAGGCGAACAAAAACGTAGATACCTTCGTCATATTCGGGGCGACGCACAGCCATTTCGGTTCGGCGGCGGCAGTATATGACAAAGGAAGCTGGTTTACGCCTTTGGGCGAGATAAAAATCGACGATGAACTTGCGGCGTCGATTATCAAAAAAAGCAAAGGCGCACAGGCAAACTGCGAAGCGCATAAATACGAACACAGCATCGAGGTGCAAATCCCCTTTATACAATACCTTTTCAAGAACGCTAAAATCGTTCCGATAATGACGTCCCCTGCCGAGTATGCCGTTCGGCTCGGAAGCGATACGGCTGAATGTATAAAATCGTCGCCGGACAAAAAAATCGTCTGCATCGGCTCGACCGACCTTACGCATTACGGGCCGCGGTACGGCTTCAACCCGCAGGGTAACGGCGAAGAAGGAATCAAATGGGCAAAGGACATCAATGACCGGGCGTTTATCGACCTTGCGATCGAGATGAGGGCAGAGCGGATACTAACCGAATCGATGGAAAACCAGAACGCCTGCGGGCCCGGCGCGGCGGCTGCAACAATAGCGGCGGCAAAGACGCTGGGCAAAACGAAAGGCGTTCTACTTGCTCATACGCACAGCAACGAAGTTATGGAGAGAAAATTCGGGCAGAGCAGCAGCGAAAGCGTCGGATACGCGGCAATTGTGTATTGAAAATTTAAGATTTATTTGAGAGAGAGAAAATGAAAATAATAAAAAAAATTGATCCTGTGCAGTTAGGAAAAACGCTGTCTGTCCTTTTTGGCTTACTTTCAATACTTTTTGTTTCTTTTATAATACTCTCACAAATTTTCCAGGCAAATAAAGGCTCTAAATTAATAATTTTTTATGCTTTTTTACCGCTCTTTCATGCCATAGTTGGATTTATCGGCGGAATTATTGTGGCCATACTATACAATTTATGTGTGAAGTGGGTCGGAGGCATTAAAATAACATTGGAAGACGAAGAAATCATCCAGAGTTAATATAATTTAGAGATTGCTTCGTCCCTAAGGGACTCGCAATGACCTCGTCACCGATACGGCAACGGTTAAACTGTATTTTATTCGACGCGGATTGATTTAATCACGACGGTTTCGACCGGGACATCGCCGGGACGGGTCGGGACAATTGCAATCGCATCGACAACATCCATACCCTCAACAACTTTGCCGAAGACGGTATAGCCTGCGTCGCGGACGCCGGCGTTTAGAAAATCGTTATTAGCGTGATTGATAAAGAACTGCGAAGTCGCGCTGTCGGGGTCATTGGTACGAGCCATAGCGATTGTGCCGCGAACGTTTTTGAGGCCGTTTTTGGCTTCGTTGACAATCGACGGTTTTGTCTGCTTTTGGCGCATATCGGCAGTCATTCCGCCGCCCTGAATCATAAAGCCTTTTATAACGCGATGGAAAATTGTGCCGTCATAATATTTGTCGGCGACATAATCGAGAAAATTCTTGCAGGTAACCGGAGCCTTGGCATGGTCAAGCTCGACTACGATATCGCCTTTGCTTGTTTCGATTTTAATTTTTACGGCTGTATTGTTTTGGGGCGTCATTGCTTTTTGTTCCTTTTGAACTGGTTGAGAAGTTTGGTCGGTTTGCTTGTCACAGCCCGACTGTAAAACAATCACAGCCAGAACCGCTCCGATAAGAAATTTTTTCAGTTTATTTCCGGTCATTTTCCTTATACCTTTCAATTTTAACGAAGTTATACACTTTTTTTGTCCGGCAGGCAAGATTTTTTACTTGCTTAAGGAGTTCGGCGAGGTATATTCTGGCAACATTCCTATCTAAGTATCATAAATAATCACACTTATAGTGGATCTATGGATAATAAGATAATAATGGAGATGGTCTTCGGAATAATAGGCGGACTGGGGATATTTCTGCTCGGAATGAAAAGCGTTTCCGAGGGTATGCAGGCGGTTGCAGGTGATAAACTGCGCAAACTTATAAACGCCGTTACAAATAACCGTTTCGTGGCCTGCGGCATAGGCACGCTGGTTACCGCTATCATTCAATCAAGCTCCGTTACCACTGTAATCGTCGTAGGGCTCGTAAACGCCGGTTTAATGAACCTTACGCAGGCAATAGGCGTGATTTTCGGGGCAAATATAGGCACAACCATAACGGCGTGGATTCTGGTCGTAAAAATAAGCGAATACGGGCTTCCGCTTCTGGGTATTTCGGCTATGTTTTATCTTTTTACTAAAAAGGATAAAATTCGCTATCTTTCGATGGCACTGATGGGTTTGGGAATGGTATTTTTCGGGCTGGAGCTGATGAAGAACGGTTTTGCCCCGCTAAAGACGATGCCGGAGTTTCAGGCGTGGTTTTCGCGGTTTTCGCCCACTACTTACGTCGGCGTAATAAAATGCATCCTTGTCGGAACCGTCCTAACCGCTATAGTTCAATCGTCATCTGCCACAACTGTTATCACGATGAGTCTGGCGTTCAACGGAGTGATAGATTATCCGACGGCGGCTGCGCTGGTAATGGGACAAAATATAGGAACAACGGTAACGGCAATGCTCGCATCACTTGGGACATCGACCAACGCCAGACGGGCAGCGTGGGCACATACACTGTTTAACGTTGCCGGAGTACTGCTGCTGATTCCCCTGTTCGGTCCCTATATAAAAGCTGTCCAGGCATTTATCCACTGGCACAGCGGACTGACGGCATCGACGCCTGTTATAACTGACGGAATAACAACCTATCCGCATATGATGGAAGCGATAGCAATTACGCATACGTTCTTTAACGTATTCAATACCATTTTGTTCCTGCCGTTCGTTCGGCCGCTGGCGAATATGCTGATTAGATTTATACCGGAAAAAGCAGTGCCGGAAAGACCAAAGCTTACCGCGCTGGATATAAGAATGTTCGACGCACCGGCACTTGGAATCGAACAATCCAAAAGAGAAATTCTAACAATGGCCTCGGCGGCAGCGGAAATGATGAAGATGCTGAAAGAGGTTATCGTGTCGCCGGACGAAGAAAAAGAAAAGACCGAACAGATATTCGAAAAAGAAGGCGAATTGGACGTAATGCAGAAAGAAATCGTCGAATTCATCAGCGCGATTATCGAGGGCAATATTCCGCACAATGTGGCAGAGGAAAGCCGAAGACAATTGAGAATGGCGGACGAACTGGAGTCGATAAGCGATTATATAGCCAATATTCTGAAACTGAATCTTAAGCTGCACCAGACGCAGCAGAAAATGACGGCGGAAGGTCTGACAGCTATAATAGATTTGCACGATAACGTGGCCGAATATATCGAACTTATAAATAAGGCAATGAAAAACGACGATTCGAGCGTGCTGCCGCCTGCGGAAATTGAAGGCAAGGGCATAACAGAACTGATGAAAAAGTACCGCAACGAACATCTGGCACGGGTCAGCAGCGGCCAGGCAAGCCCGCTGAAGAGCCTGATTTATACTGATATGCTGAATTCGTATCGGCGGATAAAAGACCACGGCTTGAATATCGCCGAAGTACTCGCAGGAGAGAAATAGCCGCGATAGAATCCTCTCGCTAAAAAAACTTGCTCAAAAGGCAAAGCAGGTTAAAATTGTCCCTGAAATGATAACAATCATTGACTACAAAGCGGGAAATCTGACGAGCGTTAAGCTCGCATTCGAGTCCATAGGCCAAAAGGTGAAAATTACCGATAACGCCAAAGAGATACTGCAGGCTGAAAAAATAGTCTTTCCGGGCGTAGGAGCGGCAAAGGCGGCAATGGACAACCTTAAATCACTAAACTTAATCGAGCCTATCCGAAAAGTAATAGCCGACGGCGTTCCATTTTTAGGAATATGCATCGGGATGCAGGTTCTGTTCGAGAAAAGCGAAGAAGACGGCAGGACAGAATGTCTGGGTATCCTGCCGGGAAGCGTGAAAAAATTCAAAACCAGCGACAAAATGTGCAAGATTCCGCAGATAGGCTGGAATACTGTAAAAATAACAAAGCAGCATCCGATTTTTGACGGGATTGAGGACGAAAGCGAATTTTATTTTGTGCATAGTTTCTATCCGGCGTGCAGCGATAAGAATAATATAATCGGACAGACCGAATACGCAGGTTCAGTCTTCGCAAGCGCAGCAGGCCATAAATTTCTTGCGGCGGTACAGTTTCACCCGGAAAGGTCTGGCAGAATCGGCCTGAAACTGCTTGAAAATTTCAGTAATTGGGACGGTGATTAGCCACAGAGTACACAGAGAACACAGAGAAAAAAATATAAAAAATGCTGACGAAAAGAATAATACCGTGTTTGGATGTAAGAAATCGCAAGGTTACCAAGGGCGTTAAGTTTCAAAATAACGTCGAGCTTGGCGACCCTGTCGAGATGGCGGTAGCCTACAGCGACGGCGGATGCGACGAGCTGGTCTTTTACGATATAACGGCATCTGCGGAAGAAAGGCCGATAGATATCGAAATGGTGCGGCAGGTCGCAAAGGCGGTGCATATACCGTTTGCGGTCGGCGGCGGGATAAAAAATATCGAGGATATGAGAGAAGTTCTTTTGGCGGGAGCCGAGAAGGTTAGCGTAAATTCGCTGACGGTTCAAAATCCGAATATTATAGCTGAAGGCGCAAAGCTGTTCGGCTCGCAGTGCATAGTGCTCGGAATGGACCCGGTAAAAGTTGAAAAAAGCGGCAAGTTTCCGAGCGGATACGAAATAACGATACAGGGCTTCCGTACAAGGACGGGGCTCGATGCATTGGAGTGGGCAAAACGGGCCGAGGGTCTGGGCGCAGGCGAAATAGTTGTAAACAGCGTCGATGCCGACGGTACGCAGGCGGGATTCGAGATTAATCTGACAAGAATGATTTCCGAAAACGTGGGTATTCCCGTCGTGGCAAGCGGCGGAGGCGGAACGGAGCAGCATTTAATCGATGTCTTTACCGAGGGCAAGGCTGATGCGGCGATTATCGCGAGTATGATTCACACGGGAAAGTTTACGATTAAACAAATAAAAGATACGCTTACTGCCGCAGGGATACCGATAAGACGAAAATGGTAATACGAAAACAGGGGGGTCATTATGAACGCTTCAAATAAAACAATAAGTGTAATTGAGCCTGTAAGCGAGGCGATTGAAAAAACAAAGATACTGCTTTTCAAGCCTTTCGATTTGGGGAAATGGTTCGTAATCGGCTTTTGCGCGTGGCTGGCAAATCTTATCAGCGAAGGCACCCGCGGTATGGCAAATTTCCAGTATGGCAAAACAGATGCGCACGCGAGTGAGACATTTGCAAAAATAATTGAATTTGCCGGCGCTCATATAGTTGCTGTGAGCATCGCGATAATAGCCGGTGCCGTTCTTCTGGTCGCTTTTATCGTTCTGCTTTTGTGGTTGAGCAGCAGAGGGCAATTTATGTTTCTCGACTGTCTGGCAAAAAACAAGGCTGAAATCGCAAAGCCGTGGACGGTATTCAAAAAACAGGCAAACAGCCTTTTTAGCTTTCGAGTACTGTTAATCGTTATAAGCGGTATTATGATCACGGGTCTGAGTATCCCGATAGCAATTCTGGCGATAGCGGCAAAATCGGCTAATCTTAATTTAGCAGCGGGAATTGCAATTATTGCTGTTTTGGTTCTGCTTATTATCGCAGTGGCAATGACTTTCGGACTTGTGAAAACGCTGACTTTTGATTTTGCAGCGCCGATAATGTACCTGCAAAAAATCAGCTCGTTTTCGGCGTGGAGGAAATTTTTGCATTTGCTTAAGGGACATTTCTGGAAAATTACGTTTTTTCTGCTCTTCAAACTGCTGATAAAAATATGCATCGGCACAATTATATTTGGAATGGTACTTATCGGCTGCTGTTTTTGCTGTATAAGTGCAATCCTACTTATACCTTACATAGGCACTGTTGTATTGCTGCCGTTTATCAGTTTTATCAGATTTTACTCACTATGCTTTCTGCGGCAGTTCGGCAGTGAATTCGACGTTTTCGCGGCAGAAGCGTAATTTATTCGTCCTGCTGTCTTAACATTTGTATGACGGCAGAGCCGAGGCGTCTTGCGGAATTATGATCGACAGCGGTAATTAAATTTCCATCGATTTCAAGCGGACTTGTCTGCCATTTTGCACCGGCCTGATTAAATCTTGCCCGCTGGGAGATGGAACTGGCGACTTTTTTATCCCTGACGATGTCGGCATAAGCAAATATGGCGGGAGTGATATTAATAGCGGCAAGAATTTTCCCTTTGTCGTTTGCCTGACGGACAAGTCTTAATAAATCCCTGTCGTTGAAATACTCTCTCGTATTCGAGCCACCGATGAAAATAAATGCATCGTAATCATCGGCTTTTATATCCTTGATAAGCACGGTGGAAGTAATTATATTTCGTTCGAGTCCTTTTATTTCGCCGATTTCCAAAGCAGCAATATCC
Source organism: Planctomycetes bacterium HGW-Planctomycetes-1 (assembly GCA_002839495.1). Classification (GTDB taxonomy): domain Bacteria; phylum Planctomycetota; class Phycisphaerae; order Sedimentisphaerales; family UBA12454; genus UBA12454. Next base: position 38,725 of record PGYD01000005.1, on the reverse strand, counting down.
ATTTTGACGCCGGCGATTTGAAGTGTTTCCTGAATGCCGAAGAATTCCCTGTCGTTGAAGCGGCGAGCGGCTATTATTCCGACCACTTTTTTGGTCTTGATGTCCGGCGGACGTTTAACGGCAGGAGCGGGGACAAAACCGGGCAATGAAAGAGTTTCAATAGCCGTCTTCTTGACAGGGTCGCCCACACAAACCATATATAAAGGCTCAACGCCCTCTTTCAATTTACAAATTTTGGCGACCGCTTTGGAGTCGAAAACGCCGATAGGTACAGAACCAAGACCCATCGCTACGGCCTGAAGATGGATATTCTGCGCGATGTGGCCAGCCTCGAGAGTTATAAATCTGTCGCCTTTGCCGCGATACTTCGGCTCGACCTTGCCTGCGGAACCTGAAATTATAAAAATACAGGGGGCATCCTGAACGACCTGCTGCTTAAAGGAAGCGTTATAAAGCATAAATCTGATATTAGTATTAACATATTTTACGAGACTGTGCTCGTTCGAATCATAAACATATAATCCGTCGGGCAAAACAACGGTTAACTGCATCGGATAAATCGCACCCGCAGACGGTGCGGCTCTGAAACCTCTATTGGGGTCGGTTATTCCCTGAGCCGACCAGCATAACTGGCCGATTTGCTCGATTTTAAGCTCCTTGTCGGTAAAACCGCGAACGCTTCTGCGGTTTTTTATGGCCTGTTCGAGCGATACAGAGCTGTTAAGATGCGGCTCGGGCAATCTTATAATCGTCATAAAAGAACTGGCCGTTTGCGGACAAACCAGCAAGCCCGAAATCATTAACAAAACAAATAATTCCTTTTTCATTTTAAAGCCCTCCGGTAATTAATCTTCATCTTTTTCAAGCGGCCCTGTTATACCCTTTTTTTCGTGCTTATAGATAAGATGCAGATTTCGAATATAGATAACTGTGTTTAGCGAAAAGCCAAGAATAAAGATAGGCTCGAAACGGTGAATACTGTAAGCCAGAAGAATAAGACTGCCGACCAAAGATAAATACCAGAAACCGACGGGGACGTGCGAACGCTTTTTTATCTCGCTGGCAATCCACTGAAGAACAAACCTGCCTCCGAAAGCAACCTGTCCTACAAAACCTATAGCCGTCCAGACAGGCTCCTGCGAGAGTTCTTTCACTAAAGATTCGAACATACATAGCTCCTGAAAAATAAATTAACTGGTTTATGATAACCGAATATGCTATAAAAACAACATTTATCGGAAATCCATATTATGGCTTTGAGCAAAGAACGCAAACTTTTAACAATAGTTCTGATATTTTACTGGGTAGCGATATTTTTCGCCACACATATTCCCGTGCCCGACTGGACGCGGAAAATGGGGGTGAGCGACAAGATTATGCACTTTGCCGCATATCTTGTGCTTATGCTCCTGCTGTGGTTAAGTGTAAATTTTGAAAAAAAAGCGAATTGGAAAAAAATACGGCCCTGGCTGCTTATGGGAATAGCAGCGGTTTACGCCGTGTTCGATGAGATTACGCAATATTTTATAGGAGGCCGCTCGGCAGACCTTCACGATGTGATTGCCAACCTGCTCGGTGTCGGGGCCGCTATGATAGCGGTAACAATTCTGACCGGCAGGCATACGACAATGATACCGTTTGCGATATGTCCGATATTTCTGCCGGCGCTTGTAAGGTCAAAACTTATACCGCAAGGAACAATAATCGAAGCCGGTATTTACGCAGCAGTTTTCGCTATAATAACAATCGCATGGATACGATATATTTCGTCCGTCTATAAATTAGATATTAAACAGATAAGATATATTCCGATATTTTTAGGCGGGCCTACTGTTATTTTAGCTGTCGTAAAAACTTACGCGGTATTTACCGGCAAACCGATGGAGAAAACGATAATAATCAGCACCCTTGCTTTTGTTGTGCTGACCTTAATAATCTGCCGTCTTGTTATTCCGGCCCGTAAGACCTGTAAGGCATATTGGCAGGATAATCAGCAGTAATTTCCTGATAGTCGTCAAACCAGCAGGCATCCGGATTGCTCCTGAGCACTAAAAATTTTCCGCTGTCGGCATCGTTTGCGGCCCTGTGATACTTCATAAATACCAAATCGCCTGCTTTGCCGATAAATTCTATCTTGCCGGTAGAATGGCTCATTACAAATCTCGCCCGCTTGGCAAGGCCGGACACTTTCGACTTGGCAAGTTCGATAATGTCATAGCCGGTTTCGAGAGGTACGGTATATGCTTTATTGCCGCTGGCAGGCCGGCACTGGAAAATATAATAAGGAATGACGCCGCAAAACGAAAGCTCCTGCAATAAATTTGCAAGCACATCGGGATTATCGTTTATTCCCTTAAGCAGCGGAAATTGATTAGTCATTCTTACGCCGGTTTTTTGAATCAAGTGGCAGGCCTCGACGGCAATATCGGTCAATTCGCGGGGATGTACAAAATGCGTCATCATATATATTTTGCTGCGCGGGGTCGTATATTTTTCGAGCATTTTCAGAAGCCGGGCATCTTTTGTGATTCTGTACGGATAATAAACCGGCATACGCGTTCCGATGCGGATTATTCGTACGTGGTCAATCTGGCGGAGTTTGCCGATTATTTCTTCGAGCCGTTCAGTGGGCAGAATAAGCGGGTCGCCGCCGGTTAGAAGAACATTTGTTATTTCCGTATGAGCAGAGATATAATCCATCGCGGCGGAGAGGTCCTGCAGGCATTCACGGCTCCTCATAAAAACGCGCTTGCGAAAACAATACCTGCAAATTCCCGCACATTTATCACTGACGAGCAGCAGCGCGGTGGTGTTATACTTATGCTCCAGCCCTTGCATTATCGTATATTTGTGTTCATCGGAGGGGTCGAGCCTGCCCCACTTTTCAAGCTCTTTGGGGTGAGGAACAACAATCTGCCTTATGGGGTCGTTGGGGTCGTTCCAATCTATCAGCGAAAGATAATACTCATTGGCGTAAAACGGATAAACGTCAGCGACTTTTTCGAGCTCTGCAAGCTCTGCGTCATTGAACTTTCCCAGTTTTTTTAAATTTGTTATACATTCCATTTCTGCCCTCTCGTTTCCTCATCTTTCGAGTATTTTTTCTCATAAATGCTCTTGCGGGTCAAAACCTGCCAAAGTGTCAGAAAGATTATTTTAAAATCCAGCAGCAGCGAGGCGCTGCGGATATATTCAACGTCAAAAGCCAGTTTCTCTTCCCTTGTTAGCTCGCCCCTGCCGCAAATTTGAGCCAAACCTGTAAGGCCCGGCTTGACAAACAGTCTTTTTTTCTGCTCATCGTCCCATTCGGCGATTTGCTCCATATACAAAGGCCTTGGGCCTACGAGGCTCATATTACCTTTTAATACGTTAAAAAGCTGCGGCAGTTCATCAAGAGAATATTCACGTAAAAATATACCCGTTTTAGTCAATCGCGGGTCTTGCCCTGATTTAGGACTGGCTCCGAACGGGTCAACATCGACTCTCATTGTGCGAAATTTATAAAATGTAAAAGGCTTTCCATCTTTACCAGCACGAGGCTGCTCAAAAATCGCCTGCCCTTTGCTGTCCCGCTTTATTGCTATAATAATTACCGCAAATACGGGCAGTAATACAATTATTGCGGGCAAACAAAGCAAAATGTCAACCAGTCTTTTTATAAATTTATACAATTTACAGTTCCTTCAACAAATCGGGCAATTTGCCAATCGAATCTATTTCGTAATCCGGCTGTGCCTGCTCCGATGGAGCCTGCCCCTTATGGATTCGTTTCGGACGAATAACTCTGACAGTTTTAAAGCCCATCTGGTTCGGCGCCAAAAAATCTTTTTTAAGATTATCACCGACATAAACACATTGTTCGGCAGAAACATTCAATTCGGCCAGCAGTTTTTCAAAAGCGGTCGGTGAAGGCTTCCAGTGTTCCCTGCCGAGCTTTTCGGTATAAACAATATAATCGAAAAACTTTTCGAGTCCCAGCGCTTTTACCTTATATTCCTGAGCAGGCAGGTAACCGTCGGTAATCAAACCGAGTTTGTAATGTTCTTTCAAATCTTCAAGAACATCCTTGCTTTCGGCAGGAAGTTTTATATCCGGCTTGTGCTCACGAAAGACCTTTACGAGTTTTTCTATATAATCGGCATTGAAGACAATGCCAAGTTTGTCGGCGGCGGCATTAAAGGCAGTCTTGTAATTGCCGGAATTAAAAATTTCCCAAATGGCTTCAAAAACATCCTCGCCGGATAATTTGAAATCAACCGCTATGGTCTGGGCCGTTGCGGCAAAACCGCTTTTGTAGTAGTCGATCTCATCGTAAAGGGTGTCGTCCATATCGAAAGCTATACAATTTATCACTTAAAAATCCTGCCAAAAATGCCGAAAAACATATATAATTCCGGTATTATAATCTTCTGGACAAAAGCCCGATAACAGGTTAGACTTTCAGTAACTTTCTTTGGTGCTATGAGTTATGATAAAACAGAAAAAGCCAAATTGCAAGCGTTTTAATATTTTGTTTACCTGTATAGGCAGACGGGTACCGCTTTTAAACAGCTTTAAAAAAGCCGCTAAAGAGTTGAAACTCGACTGCCGATTCTTCGCAACAGAAACAACAACATTAAGTTCCGCTCTTCAGCTTTGCGACAAAAAATTTATCGTTCCCCCTACTAACCATAAAAGCTATATAAAGCGGCTTCTGAAAATCGTAAAACAAACCAACGTAAAACTGCTGATTCCGACTATCGACCTTGATTTGCAAATTCTCGCTGATAACAGGGAAAAGTTTGCCGCTGCCGGATGCACTGTGCTGATTTCAAAACCAAATGTTGTCAAAATTTGTCAGGATAAACGCAAAACTTTTAAATTCCTCGTAAAAAATGGTTTTGATACACCTAATACATTAACCAGAAGACAACTGCTTGGCAGAAAAAATCTTGGATATCCCTGTTTTTTGAAACCATGGGACGGTCATGCGAGCAAAGGAACAATCAAAGTAAAAAACCGTGAAGAATTGGCTTTCTATACAAAAAAAATCCCGAAATGCATTATTCAGGAATTTATACAAGGACAGGAAATTACCTGCGACATATACATCGATTTAAATTTGCAGGTAAGATGTGTTGTGCCGAGAAAAAGAATTGAGACCAGAGCGGGAGAAGTCAGCAAGGGAACAATAGTTAAAAATAAAACTGTAATGAACAAAGTGGCTGAATTGGTCAAATGCCTTGGTGCAGGGCCCGGCGTTGTTACCGTTCAGCTAATACTGAGTAAAGATAAAAAAATGAAATTTATCGAGATAAATCCTCGTTTTGGTGGAGGAGCGCCTTTAAGCATAAAAGCTGGAGCTGATTTCCCGAAATGGATACTTGCAGAACTTATTGGCAAAAAGCCGCAAATCAAATCCAGCGGTTTTAAGGATAAACTTACAATGCTGCGATATGATGCGGAAGTGTGGGTATAGAAATAAAAAGCATTTCAACGTATATTATACAATATTCGCCGTAGCGATTTTTCGCTTACAACTCTGGGGTTGTTTTTGACCCTTGCGGGATTGAACCCGTGTTGAATTATCAACTCAATATCCTTCTCTGACTTGATGCCTAACGATGTCAGTTTTGTTTCAAGTCCGATTTTTTTCATAAAACTATCTATTACCTCTTTCGCATCAGCAATACCATCACAGCCTAAAATGGAACTGATTTCCTGAATGGTTTTTTTCACGTAATCCGCCCCTCTTTCGTCCGCTACATCATCCGGAGTAACATTAAAGTTATAAAATAGAAACTCCGAAAGCGTCAGCGCAACAGCATGACCGTGAGGAATATCGAAAAATGATGTTATCGGATATGACACCGCATGAGGAGCAGTGGTTTGAGTTATGTTAATAGCCTTACCTGCTAAGTGTGCTGCTTTCGACATAGCCAATCTCGACCGAGGTGTTTGCAAATGTACCGCTTCCGCCAAATTGGCAAAGGCCAGTGAGAGGGCTTCTGCCGCAAACTGTTTGGACTGGTCGTTGGAATTTATACACCAGTACGATTCTATTGCCTGGCTGAAGGCATCCATTCCGGTTTCAGCGGTAATCCTTGCCGGCAGAGACATCGTAAATTGCGGATCAACTATCGCAACATCGGGTAAAATATAATCGTGAGCTATGGAAAACTTTTCTTTTTCTATATACAGCACCGCAAAACGAGTAGCCTCACTGCCTGTGCCCGCAGTAGTTGGAACAGCAATCAAAGGCAATCCCTTTCGTAAACCGGCTGTCTCGCCCTGCAGATATTTTTGTGGAGACAGCTTGTTCACAGCAAAAAAATTTATCATTTTTGCCATATCTATTACACTTCCGCCGCCAACCGCTAAAACAAGGTCGCTTTCGGCGGCGTTGAAAGCATTAATACCGCGGCAAAGATCGTTAATGTTGGGATTACTTTCAAATTCATCGAAACAAGCAACTTCACACTTGTCTATTAACCGTTCAATAGCTTTTTCGGCTCCGCAGACGGCATAGGAATTGCAGTCCTTCAGAAGGAAATTTTTTCTAATTGAAAGCTCGGCCAGTATAGGCCCAAGGGAATCGATGGTATTAAAACCTATATATTCTTTTTTAATCATTTATTAAGAAATTTCATAAATTTCTTTTTTGTTTCTTCCTGTGATATTTGCGGTCTGCCGAGCTCAGTTCTCGCCCCTTTTCTAATCTTAATTTCCAATAATGCCGGACCCGGAGTATTTTTCAGAACGGAAATTTGCTTTAAAACCTCATCTCTGGTTTGGGCCTGTACCGCAAGTTTATATCCACAAGCCTGAGCAATTTTAACAAAAGAAATAGAAAATCCAACCGTCGGCTGGCCGCCCACAGAATCATGAGAACCATTATTGAAAATAATATGCTTAAAGTTTGGCAGGCTTCGAGAGCCAATTGTTGCCAAAGCGCCCATATGCATAATTACCGCACCGTCACCATCGAAACAGAATACTTGCCGATTTGGTTTCGACATTGCTATACCCATAGCAATCTGAGAAGTATGCCCCATAGAACCAATAGTAAGAAAATCTCTGCTGTGTTCCCTGTCTGTCTGCTCTCTGTACTCGTAAAGCTCTCTTGATGTTTTGCCCGTTGTCGAAACGATAACATCCGAAGGTTCGAGGTTGTCCACCAACAGTTTTATGGCGTCTTCACGTGTAAGTTCAAATGTGTGTTCAATATTTTTTTGAAGTTTATAGTCTTCGAAAACGCCTTTCCGAACCACTATTGCTGTCGGGCTTTGTTTTTTTTGCATAAGCGTAAATATCTCATCTAAACAAGCGGCCGCCTGTTCGTCAGTATCAGGCAGCAGTTTATAAGGTATATTCAGCGTGTCTAAAAGTGAAAGAGTGATTATTCCCTGCTTGATATGCTGCGGCTCATCTTTTTTGCCCGGCTCTCCTCTCCACCCTATAAGCAGCAGTACCGGAATAGCATAAATCTGAGGGTCTGCCAGCGATACAAGGGGATTAATTGCATTGCCCTGTCCGGAATTCTGCATATATACCAAACCCGTTTTTCCTGTTGCGAGATGATAGCCGCAAGCCAGTGCGACGGCAGCCCCTTCATTGGCAGCTATGATATGCTTATTTTCAGGAGCGTGGTCGGTAACATAAGCGCAAAAGTTCTTCAAAAGTGAATCCGGTACACCGGCGAAAAAATCTATTCCTTTTTCAGTAAGAGTTTTATAAAATAAGCTGCACGATACCATTGTTATACTCCATCGGGAATCAGTGTTATTATTTCCTTGATACTCATACAAAATTTTTCCGCTTCTAACGCCCTGCCGTTTTCGAGGATACTTTGAGCTGTTTTTACCATCGCAGGATACGCACTTCTGAGAAGCTGATTGGCATAAACAACTACTTTTACGCCTGCCTGAGCCAATTCATCTTCGGTAACATAAGAATAAGTAGATGGAACGGCCACCAGAGGTATTGCTGTTTGAAGTTTTTCGTAACGCCGGCAAAATTCGAATATCTCATCAGGTGTTTTCCCCTTGCTATGTATCATTATTCCATCTGCTCCCGCATCTATATACGCTTTTGCACGTTCAATAGCATTGTCCAGCCCAGCTTTGAGTATAAGACTTTCGATTCTGGCAATTATCATAAAATCTTCGGTAACACATGCCCTTTTTCCCGCTTTTATCTTGGCGGCAAAGTTTTCTATCGAATCCTGTGATTGGCCGCCCGAAGTCCCAAACAACGAATTTTTCTTCAAGCCTATCTTGTCTTCGATAATTACAGCCGAGACGCCAAGTCTTTCGAGCGTTCTAACCATAAATACGAAATGCTCCGGCAAACCGCCCGAATCGCCGTCATATATGATGGGCTTCGTCGTAACCTCAAGGATATTATTAACAGTTGACATTCTCGATGTAATGTCCACGTATTCAATGTCCGGTTTGCCTTTAGCCGTTGAGTCGGTAAGACTGCTTAGCCAAATACCGTCAAATTCCTTTTTCGTACCATTAATATCCACAGATGCTTTTTCACATATAAGCCCGGTAAGGCCATTGTGAGCCTCGAGAATACGCACTATCTTCTTCGAATTTATTAATCTCATAAGCCGTTTCATTCTTATTTCAGGTGTTGTGCCTATTTCCTGGATAGCAGCATTCAGTTGAGTAGATGATACGCCCGGCGTATATTGAGGCTCGACCAACTTACCTCCCCATTCAGCAAGCGTTTCTATTACGCGTTGTCTGACTTTTGCCTGAACACCTGTTTTCCAATCGTCGCCATGGACCACATAATCCGGTTTGTATTTTCTGATATTCGGTATATAGTCAAGGGTTTCCTGCGGAACAACTTCATCCACGCTTATAAGGTTTTCGACGATTAATTTGCGCTGCTCGAAGTTAAGATACGGCAGCCGTTTATAACTGGCGATAGCTTCATCGGTCAAAACACCGACAATAACTCTTCCGAGTTTAGCGGCCTCTTTAATAATATTCAGATGACCCGGATGAATTATATCGGCGCTCATAGCGACATAAACGGTTTTCATTTTTTACCTCATAATAATTTCAGGTTTTCTAAGTTGCCCGGTCTAAATTACCTTTGGTACCTCGCCAGTCCTGACGAACCTGTTCGTAGTGGTTTCCCCGGCGATGATACAATAATATCAGGAGTTTTAAAAAGGTTAAAACAGATGCAAATAACGCGCCCCAAAAGAAAAATACTGTCCCTTGAGGCATACCGATAAAATACGCTGTCAACGGGAAAACAAAGAACAGAAAAAAGAATTCTTCGAAAAAGGTATAAAGAGCCAGAACTCTCGGTGCAAAACGGCGAATTACCTTTCGATGAAAATCCGGAAATTCCAGGTCGGTATGCGAAACCCCAAAAAACTGATAAAGCTTGTGGATAAAAACATGAACTATAAAAACTACAACCGTTAATAAGGCAAAAATATTCTGGTGATTCATCCAGAAATAAATAAATATCCCGGCAAAACAGGCTGGTTTTCTTAAACTATCCGCTATATCATCCAATTTAGCGCCGAATTCAGACGTTATCTGGCGTAATCTGGCAACATTTCCATCAATACAATCAAGAAAATGCGAGAATAAAAAGACGATTGGCGCCCATAACCAATAACCCATTGCGAATAAGACGCCGGACGACAATCCTGCAATTAAGGTGCCGGCAGTAATTAGATTGGGATTGACTTTCAATCTTGCCAATATCGGTACTAAAGGCAAAGCTAAAGGGTCGATAAAAAATACAATAGACCACGCCTGGTATGCTTTAACATAGCTGGATTTTTTATTTTCCATACCTTCTTTTTCCATGCCTATTTTTGAGGCACTTTCCAAATTTTCATTTTTTCATCTCCTCGCCAGTTCGATGAAACTAATAATGACGAATCGGGCGAAAAAACCAGACCATTAATATAATGACCTGTATTAAAAACCCTAATTTTTGCACTACTGGATGTTCTCCATAACCAAGCAGAAGCAGAAGGTTCGATTCCAACCGCAACAAATTGATTATCCGGACTTATATTTATGCAGGTAATTCTTTGTTTATCGTTTTCTTTGTAATATTCTTTAACCTGTCTCTCGGCTAAAAGACTGCCGTTATCAGCTTTAAAACTATACAAAGTTCTACCTATCCCCCCGGCATAGATGGTCTTGCCATCTGGAGAGATACTTGAATGTGTAAAGTTTTCACAATTCGACAGATTATTCTGCCAACGAATTTGTTTTTTATTTGTATCCGCCAAGCAAATCCATGCTCCTTCATTTCCGGCTCCAACGGCCGTAAGAAAAGAGCCGTCTTCCGACACCATAATATTATAGATTGTTAAATTGTCTTGCTGTTCGAATGCAATTATCTTATTAATCTCTTGTCGATCTAATTCAACGAAAGCCAATATAACCTGATTGACGCTGCTATCTTCTGGAAATAATAAAATTGCCACAAATCTGCCGTTTCGACAAACACGAAGTTTTTGGCATTTCCAGCCATAATCTATTTTATACTCTTTATACGTTTTGTTGCCGTTAAAATCTGTAACAAGTAGAGAACCCGGCATCCTGGCCGAAGTCCAGATAATTCTGTCTTGTCCCAAATAAGCTATTTGCTCCGCTTGAACGTCCACAATCATCGGTTTATTTCTAAAATTATTCCAATCCCATATATAAAGCTTCCTCGTTTTGGAAACAGCGGTAAATTTATTTCCAACAGCATTAAGCTCCTCAACTCCATCATCCGGCCCATTTATTTCAAATACCTTATCCGCCTGAATATGAGCAATAAACATCATCGTTATTATTACGACAATCATAAGGAGGAAAAGCAGCCCGTTTTTTCTTTTAGCTTTTTTCACAATACAATTATCTTCCGTTTTCAGTGTCGATACAAAAAGCTTTTAAAGTCCGCATATTTATAACATCTATTATTGTCGTAAATTCAAAATCTGTCAAAAGCTTCTCCAGCTTACTTTGCATTGTTTTTTTGAAATGACCGCTGATTTTTAAAAATCGCTCGATTTTTCTGCGTTTTTTACTATCCAAATGCTCCAAAGATACCTGCTCCGGCATCGGGGACATATCAATTTCGTATGGATGCAAGTAAACAATCGCCGGCCGCTGCTTTTGGATTTTTTGCATTGCAAATTTCATCATAGTGTATGGCAAATACCGCATAAAACCGCCGCCGGTAACAAAACTTCTATTTAAAATCGGCAAAGACAACACTGTCATAGGCACTTCTATAATGCTTTTCCCACCGGCTAATTCAACCCTGCAAATATTCTTTTCAAATTCCTGCCAGCCGTAATTTTTATACCTGTTCGGAATTATACTCGAATCATACTTATAACCTTCTTCAGCTAAAATATCAAACGCCCATTCGCTTGATTTCGTAATGGAAAAAACAGGAGCCCTATATCCGTAAACTTCAGCAGAAATAATGTCTTCGAGCAACTTCTTGCTTTGGCAAATATCTTTTCTAAATTCATCCGGACCAATTAGGTCAAGCTGTCTATGAGAATACCCATGGGCTGCAACTTCATGAGCGTTTGCTGCAATATCTTTTATCAGATTAGGATATTTTTCAGCCACTTCGCCGAGGATAAAAAATGTTGCTTTAGTGTTATGAGCATCCAGTATCTGCATTATCTGATGGGTATTTCTAACAACCGCTTCGGTTAGTGAAATTATTTTGCCAAGCCGATTGCGAGAAAAAATAGCCCAGCCGTCCTCTAAATCTATACTCAAAGCGTTTAGCATTTTTTATGAATCCGTTTTTCTATTTTTCTTCAGCCGTAATCTGAATTCTCTGTGCTCTTTATCCCAAAGCATCGATAGATTGCTAATTATATAGCCGTAAATCGGTCCAAAATCATTTGCTCGCAATAGCTGATAATTCATATCTTTCCTAAAGAAGCTGAAAAATGACGGTTTAGCCGTCCAGCGGTTTTGTTTAGTTGTCAAAAACCACATTATATCGCCGAAGAGAAATCTTGTGTATCTGTTCTCCAGATAATCCAGCTGCGGTTGCGGATTTTGGCCTTCAGCGAGCTGGTAGATTATTTTCGTCATATCCACACCGGCAGCCACTGTAGCACGATAACTTTCAGGATAGCGAGGATTAATCTCCATAAGCTTTACAACATTGTCTCGCGGGTCTGTTATGAAATCGAAATCACAAAATCCAACCCAGTTTAATTCTTTCATAACTTTCAAGGCAGAGGTTAAAATATCCGGTCTTTTCTCGGTTTTATTCAGTACGCTTGAACCACCATCAGCAGGATAATATCTTAATTTAGCGTATACAACCCCTGCTAAAAGATTCTGAAATTTGTCAAAAATTGCGTCAACCTTATATTGCAAACCTGTTTGAGGCACAAATTCCTGAACAAAACATCGGCCGTAAATTTTTTGATTTTCTTCAAAACTATCCAGTAGTTCCTGCCTGGTCTTGCAGAGAATAAATCCACGGGAGCCGACACCAATAGCAGGTTTTATGAGATTTGGATAGTAGCATATTTCAACTACTTTTTCAATGCCATGTTCATCTGGATACCATGTTTGCGGTATCGGACAACCTGCTTTGGTGGCAGATTTAAGCGTCAATATTTTATCTCTGCCTTTTATAAAAGTTTCATACAGCGGTAAAACAAATTTCGTATATTCACTAAAAAGTTTATGATTTTGGGCCACCAAATCTGTCATCAAATCTCCGACAGGAAACAAAACACTAATATCCTGCTGCTTTAGAAAATTCAGTAGGAAATCTAAACATTCTTGCGGGTATAATCTCGGCGACGGATAAATAAGTCTTTGTTTTGTATATTTCGAGTACGACCCGCAGCCTTTTCTTGGCGAAGCCGCGATAACATATAACCCCATTTGACCGCATGATTCTATGATAGGCAAAGCCGCTTTAGCGCCAGCCTCCAAAATTAGTACTTTCTCAATACTCTTATCATCTAAAGACATTTATTTTTGGGACGCCTTCCATTCAGCAAAAACTTCTTCGAAAATACTTAAAACATCGGCGGCAAGGGCCTTTCTGTCATATTTCTGCCATGCAATTTTTTGACCTTTTTCACCCATTTGATGTCTCATCTCCGAATTATTAGTCAGCATTAGAACTTTATCTGCAAGGTCTTTGGGATCTCCCGGATCTACAAAAACTCCACAACCAACTTCTTCTGTCATATCTTTTGTAGGACCATAAAAATTAACAATAGATGGTATACCCGTAAACATATAATCAAAAATCTTGTTAGGCAGAACAGGACGAGGGGATCCATGATATCTAAGTATCATTAAGCCAATAGCACAACCAGCTAATATGCCGGGTATGCGTGTTTTCGGTACAGGGTCGGCAAATACCACATTGGTCAAACCTTTCTCACCAACAAGCTGTTTGTAACGTTCTTTCCATCCCCCACTACCTAATAAGACATAAACTATTTCCGAATTATTTTTTGTATATTCGGCGGCTTCAACAATGTAATCTAAACCATTAGCTCTGCCATGAGTGCCCGTATAAATAGCTATTTTCTTTCCTCGCAAGTTATATTTGTCGAGAAACTCTTCATCGGGCGTAACATTTTTGAACATATTGCCGTCAGCCCCTAATGGACTTACTCGTATTTTTTTGCCATCGAAACCTCGCTCAATCAATCTATCCTTAAATCCCGGAGAGACAGCCATTATCCTAACTGCTTTGTGATATAAAAATGCTTCGAGCTTTTCGCCTAGCCAAGAGGCTAAACCAGGTTTCATAGCCCCTGAAACCAAAAACGCTTCGGGCAAAATATCTCTTATTTCAAAAATAAACGGTCTTCGTTTCAATTTGGAAGCAATATAGCCCGGAATACCGATAGTTAAAGGTGAGCTGCTCGCAAAAACTATATCCAGTTTTTTAACGAACAACACTGCGATAGAAGCCAATATTGCAAAAGTAGCAAATGACAATCCTCTTCTTAAAAAACCGAAATTGTTACTATAAGCAACTCTGCAGGTAGTAATCTTTATGCCATCATACGTTTCGTTTCTGAACGGCTTATACCATGGAGGCGGCTTAGAGCCTGATGGTGTGCCGCAAATAACATGAACCTCATGGCCGGCCTGCACCAAGTATTTTGAAAGGTCATACGGCCTGCCACTGCCAGATGAATGAACGGTAAAAAACTGGCTGTAGTATAATATTTTCATTTATGTATCCTTTGATAGAGTTGTATTAAATAAACAATCACTCTGAAATCTACAGATAATGTGAATGGTACAAATCGGTTGCTTATAATTATAATACAGAGATTCCCAGCCGCCATTTTTGTCAGCCTTCAGCAATTCAGCCTTAATTTGATTTTCGGATTCTATTTTCAGTTTCCAGCCGTTAGCTAATTGCAATCGAACAAAATTCTCATCGCGGTTAATAATTTCCGCCTCAGCCGGTAAATGCCACTGCAATCGGCAAAGATGGCCACCACGGCCTGATATCTTATCTATAATTTGCCATTTGTCTTCTTTGATATTGGCTTCTATCTCTCTTATATGCTCCACCTGCCATGGTTTTCGTTTATATGCAAAATTAATACCCTTGAATTTTAGAATATTTGCCTCCACCTCGAACAGCAAAATTTCTGCTCTTGGCGGAGGAACTTTTATGCCGCTGAATATTGTTCTGAAAGGTGAACTGTTATCAATTACAATAGTATTATGGGCATTTATAGAGCTGAAATATTTTTTCAATTCCGGCTCATCAATCGCGAAATATTTATACGAGCCGCAATCTCTTAAAAGATTAACGCCATCTGCCCATAAATCTAAATTTAGCATATCTTCGTGTCCAATTCGCCAGTTATAGCTATGGCATCGCAGCATAGCCCACGAATCTTTGCAGCGCATCGTATAATAATTACCGGTAGAAAATCCCGTAGAACTGCGATAGCAAGCAGCTTGTTTTTTAAAATCAACGGCTTCACGACCAAATAGCCAAAGCATATCTTCGTCCCAGTCGCCGGAATCAAAAACTCTTTCTTTAGTTAAAAGGTAATTCATAGACTGAACTATTGGCCGATAATCCAGATAATCACAACTGTTTAACGGCAAAATCAGTGCGCCATCGTTAGCGCCATAATTTGGCACTCGACCGGCTTGTTCATCCTGCACTTGGTAAATAAACTCGGCCGCCTTACAAACCCTGCTCCTGAGACTCTCGGAAAAATTGTCATCGTATATCTGGGCCAGTCTGAACGACCATAAATAACTGTGCAGCATTACTCTGTGATAATTCATAGATTGCTGTACGTAACTGCCGTCTTCATATATCTGAACAAGTCCTTCCTGCTCAAGAATCTTTTTACCGAGTTTTTTCCACTTCTCAGCCTTATCAAAAAACGGAAACAGTGTTCCAACGGTATATAATCCCGTCGCTTCAGTCATTGCATGATTGGTGCGCTGTCTTATGGCGTGCGATATAAAAGTTTCAATACGCTCTGCGTGAAGCACAAAAGCCAAAAGCAGTTTTTCAATTCGCTGCGGGGTCGTTTGCTCATCTTCGAGAAAACTGAACAATCCAAAACAACAAGCCATTAAACGTAAAGCACATTCCTGACCTGACATCCAGTTTACTCCTGTGTTCGGCTGATTATTTTGAAGCCAGTCTTCAATCAACAGCCAAAATTTCTCTGAATATTTCGAGTTCCCTGTCAATGCGAACGCTCTAACCAAATCATATATCCAGCTAAAACGTGACAATTCCCAAACGAGTTTTATATCTCCGATATTTTTTGAATAGATTTCTATCTTCGACCAGTGTTTCCCAATTGGATAGCACTCTTTAGTTACAGGATTCTGATGCCAGTTTATTGATTGCCCAAAATAATATTGCTCCTTGGAAAAATATTTAAATTTCCCCTCCAGTATATCATTTGCCGTTTTAATAGTCTCAAGCGATTTGCTGTTTGTCCTTCGCAGTACATCAGGATGACCGATGATTTCTCTAACAGGGAAAAACTTCGTATGCAATAATTCATCTTTAATATTTTCTTTTTTGAAGTTTGGTTTTATAAATGAGTTTAAATCGAGTTTGTGCCAATGGTTTTTAGGCGTTCGTTGTTCGAGCAGACCAATTCTACCTTTTAGCCTATACGTTGCAGCTTTTATGAAAAATGATGCGCCGAAAAGCTTAATACCGCTTAATAAATCTGTGAAGTACATATTCTAATTTTTCATTCCTCAATCACTTCAGCAACATAAACCATTTGCCAAGTTTTGAAGTATAAACGCAATTGCCGAGCGTTCTACGCTTCAGCCGGCCTATTCTTTTTATAAATTTGTGCTGTCCGCTTATGCCAGATGACCAGTTCCCCAATATTTGATTATGCTGATTACTCTTGCAGAATTCATTAACAATTAAACTCTTTTTTACTTTGTAAACACGATATAAGAAAAAGACCCCCAACGTCTCAAAAACGGACAAATCTTAAACAAAAAGTCGTCCGATCTTTTCAGGATTTTTAAAATGAATTTTCGAAGCAATCCGCAATTTTTCTTCCATAAAAAAGTTTTAGCAGAAAACAAAAAAGTATCACCGGTGATTTCAATCTTTGAGAACATATGGGCTTTCCCACGGATAACTTTACTAAATATAGGGACATCACCCGAAGGAACTTCACCTTTGATTTTCCACCAAAGTTTCCACAGAGGAAAATCTGCAAGTCCCTCAAGAAAATAAGCCTTGGCTCCTGGTTTCATAACTCTGTACAATTCTTCAAAAACGCCTGGATATTTAATAACGTGATGCAGTACTGCCGTGCCTATAACCATATCGAAAGTGTTGTCAGGAAATTCCAGCTTACTGGCATCCATAGTCAACAATTTCACTTTATCAGCCAATCCATGAGACTGAACACGCTCATTGCCTCGTCTGATTCCGCTTTCAGCAATATCAAAACCTATAACTTTTTCGGTGCCGGTTAATGCAAAATATATTGCCCACACCCCATTTCCGCAGGCATAATCCAACAGAACCTTCTTATCTCTCCAGCCCCCATCATGCAGAATCAAGTCATGGAAAGCTTTTTTGTTGTCCGAATATCTGTCGTTCCCGTTCTCGTAACAGGGAGATAGGATTGTACTGCGAACCTGCTCAACATTTACAGGTTCAAGTGGACCAGAGCCATCACGGTAAATTTCATGAAACTGTTTTTCTACAGCCTTTATCTTTTCTATATCCATCCGTTGTTCCTTTTAGCAAAATTGTTTTTCAAAATCGCACCATCAAAATGGCTGTCCTATGCAAATCCTGTTATCAAGTTCTTTTAATGCTTGCCCGCTGAAAACTATTTTATCGTGTTGCCAGCTGCTTCTGGGCAATACTATCGAACCATACTGAAAATATTTCTTCGGCCATATATCTTTTTCGCATTCCCAAATCTGCTTCCAGTCAACACCATTTTGTGATAGCCATAAGGTAGCCATATTAGTTTTGAAGTTATAAAACTTTTCAACTGTTGTAGAGACTGCATACCAATTGCCGAATTTTGCAGCATAGATACAACTGCCAGGTATTTCTGCCAGCTTTTCAACCATACCACTATTTTTATCACATCTATAAATATAGTTATAATCCGTCTCGGTATCGGTTGCGTAAATTATACAATCCTTCTCAACAAAGATTGACACGGCACGATATTTCTGGTTCCCCCGTACAAGCCAGCTAAAATCCTTCAAATCCGAGCTGAGCCAGCCTATTCCAGATTCCTTGTCTTTGTCCCCCGTTGCAACCCAGAAACCTTTTTTGTCGACATCCTCATATAGGCCATGTATATGCCTGACATCACCTGCTGAAAATTCATAAGCAAGTTGATGCAATTTGCCTCCATTCGAAGAAACAAAAATCCCTACCGCTTGACGCTCAGGATTGGAGCCATATTCACCCCACAAAAAACGATTGGCAGAATCTGCCAATATTGTCATAGGAAAATAGACCGGCCTGTTCAAATTAGGCAACTGAACAGAATGAAAATATATCTCCTGTGCATCCGCCCAATAAATCCCCTCTCGGGTTGCCGCTAATTTATAACCGTTATCCGAAACCGCAAGAGCTCGGGGTTCATACCGAAGAAGCCTTGCACAAAGCCGGCTAATTCCTGTATATCTGCACAAGCGGGAGGCCGGCAAAACGCCTGCAAACTGCCAAGTTTTTCCATCATCGGCGCTTACATACAATCTGTTCTTATAGCCGACATATATCCGGCCTCTATGAATGGCTAATACTCTGCCGGATATATTGCTGAAAGCCTTATACTCAAAGCGGGAATTCATTTTTTTCAACCATTTCTACCTTGCAGACCACATTGCTTTCAACGAATCCTCCAGTGATATCTTTGGCTCCCATCCTGTCTCTGTTTTAATCTTGGATATATCCGCAAGAACATTGGCTACATCCACCGTCCGTATATGTTCGCTATCTTTATGAACAGTTACCTGAATTCTACTAATTTGCACAAGCTTGTCAATCAGTTCCTCTATGGATATATTTTTTCCTGATGCTACATTGTAAATCTCGCCCGGATGCCCACAGCCTATCAAAACATTAAAGGCTGATGCGACATCTCTTGCATCAACGAAATCCCGCTCAAATCGAAGCTGTTATTATTCCACACTGTAACCGAAGTTGCCGTTAGATTTGTAATCTCGACGTTTTCCAGATTTATCATCCAGTCCAAAATATTGCTCACCGTATCCACCCATAACTGTCCTTGATCCTGTTTTGTTTCCAGCCACGAAAAAATATTTTCTACATCGTCTTTCAAAACGCGATGCTCCCCAACTTCATCATGATAGAGTGATTGAGAAGATGCTAAATGAGTAAAAACAAAAACTAGGCCATTATCTTCAATTATCTCCTGCAGTTCTGCAATATTACCTCCTCCTCCGCGACTTATAAATTCATAATAGCCGTCGCCCCATGTTCTGCCATAGAGGTATATAATCTGACCGCTGCTGTTATCAATAATTTGGTTCCTATGCGGTAAAGGCCAAGTCTCTTTGTACCTATCATAAAACAAATTGGATGTGCCGGTACCCGTCATTGGATTACTTATAGGCCAGATGTATGTAAAGTTTCTTTCTTTAAGCAAATCAAGCATATAGTAGCCATCGTTCCCATCATTGGGCGTTCCATTAACAAACGTAAAGGCGCCTTTTCTGTAAAAATCCTCCGGATTATCCGAATGGTCCACCCAGTTTCTGACATTATAATTGGCTACGAGGTCATCCAGCGATTCAACAGATTTGTCTCTGTCGTCCGCACCATTTCCGGGTGTATGAATAGCTATCTCAATGCCGCTGTTGTAGAGCAAATCAAAAAAATTCTTAATATCCATATTATCTTTGTAAACACCACCGCCGTCGCCGCAGGGCAGATAGTACCATAAATTGTTGGTTGTCCTCAGATTATGCCCTATAATGCCTTTTTTGGCATAATCAGGCGATAAAATATCGGATGTGCCGCAATAAAAAGGCTCTTGGGATTTAAAATAAAAATCATCTTCCGAAATACTGTAAGCTGCCTTAAAGTTTCTCGGCCACCTTGACTTGTTTATTTCTGGCAAATCAGCGCCATTGAAATCATAAACAATCGTTCCTTCGCTGACATCGGCAGGATACCGGGTCGTTTCTTTATAATAGGTGGCACCATATACATTGCCATCGCGATTTATATTCGTCCTTAAAGTGTGCATGTCAACTTTATGGATGTAACAGTCTATTGTCCGGCTGGCAGGATTTTTTGTCACGTACTCAATATTTTTCGCTCCGAAATTATCACCATAAATGAAGACACTATCATTCATTTTAAAAACTCTGGGCGAATATTTTACCGCCTTGCCGTCCCTTTCATAGCGAGCCTTAAATCCGTCAAAAATCGGGCAGTTATCATCCAGTTTGACCAGGCGCAGATTATCAAACCACACGGTACAGTTTGTAACCTCATACTTTGCAGGCATGTAAAAGCGGTACAATTTCACAAGGCTATGATTTATTGCCTTTCCCCTATAATGATTTTTGAAATCCCATTTTATTGTTTGCCATCCGCCAATCGGCACGTCAAATACCGTATATATGGAATTACCATCACTGTCCTCAATCATAAATCCCACGTCTATATCCTTGGTAGCATAAACGTCAAAAACCAGATAGTCATAGTTTGATATGTCTGTGGGCAAATCAGGATTAGCTTTCACATCCTTGTTCACTGTGTACTGAAATAGCGTCTGGTCCCCTGTTGAAACATTCAAATTAGACCATTTCAGACATCCTTGCAGCAAAGAGGGGAAAGAACCGTCGATTGTACGACTGCCGGAGCCATACCAATTATCTATGCCGTCACCCTGGCTGATACTGGACATAAGGCCCGCCTTCATATCGCTTGAAAGCCGTATGTCATCTATATAAACAGCGATACTCTGAGCGCCTAAGTATTTCTCACAGGCACGAATTAGTATTTTGTTAAACCCCGTAAGACCGTCAAGACCAAAACTTCTCTTAAAGTCCCACTGAAAAAGCGACCATTCATTTGCAGGAAAACGAATCGTTCTCGTTTCCGGATTGCCGTTAGTCGAATATATCTTGACATAAAACCATATATCCCGAGTCGGGTAAAGCCAGAAACTTAAATGTGTTTTATCCGGATAATCGGCGGGGATAAAAGACTTCATCATTCCGGTCATTTCATTAATGTTCTCATCGCCATCATTCGTAAAAACCACTTTCACAGAGCCGCTGCCTTCCTTAATAAAGTTCGGGTCTGTATTTAGCTCAATGGTTACCTCTCCGTCGCCGCCATCGAACCAGCCTGCAATATCATCCATATTGTCAATCTGAATATCGTTAACCAACTCTGCCTGGTCAAAAGGCTCTATCACCGAGACTGTAAAGGCGTCTGGCGCAGCCGTTTTGATAATTTCATTTGTAATATCCATCTCTGCCAGATAAGTAACTCCGCAATTAACCAAAACCCGAGGATTATCTCTATGGAATGTGTAGATAGTGTTAAATTGAATCTGTCCAGACTTTATCTGGGTAAAAGTTACTCTTGCAGTGTTCCCATCCTCCGATAAATTCGATGACGAAACTGCATAAAATCGCCTGCTGACAGAGTTCTCATCGAATTGTTCCTGCAAATAGCTAAATTCTTTTTGTCCTTCCCATATTCCTATATAAATATCTCCGGCATCTTCAAATAGCTTATGTCCGGATTTATTATAAAAATCGCATAACCCCGTTACTTTATCGCAGTAAGCATCGAAAACTTCGGAATTAATAGTACAAGCCATCCCAAAACCCTCATTATTGGCGTTTTCAAGGCCATAAGTGACGTTTTTCGAGGTTTTGGGATAGGTTCTAATAGTATTTGCATCCTCAGCCGTCCATACACCAGCCGACGATTTATAAACACCAAAAGCAAAAAAAACAAAAAATAATATAACCCTGTATTTCATTCTGTGTTATCCCACATTGCTTTCAACGAATCATCCAGTGATATCTTCGGCTCCCATCCGGTCTCTATTTTAATCCTGGATATGTCCGCACGAACACTGGCCACATCTGCCGCCCGCATACGCTCAGCAGCTTTATGAATAGTTACCTGAATTTTACTGATTTGTGTGAGCTTCTCAATCACTTCCTCTATGGATATATCTTCCCCTGATGCTACATTATAAATCTCGCCCGGACGCCCGCGACTCATCAAAATATTAAAAGCTGAAGCGACATCTCTTACATCAACAAAATCCCGCCTTGAAGATATATTGCCAACTTTGAAGCTCTCGGTATCAGTATCTTTGGTATTTATTAACTGCCTGATAAATGTCATCGGCACTAAGCTGTCAGGTTGTCCGGGACCCAAAATATTAAAAACACGGGCAATTATAACCCCCAGCCCCTTTCTTCGCCACAGCGACAGCGCCAGATAATCCTGCATAAGTTTGCTCAACGCGTATGAGCTTACAGGCCGAGGTTGTTGCTGTTCTGTTATCGGCAACTCCTCGCTGCGAATCATTCCGTAAGTCGCAGCAGAGCTTACCTGTACAATCCGCAGCTTATCCAAGTCGCAGTTTGTAATCAGCGTATTATAAAGATTCTCGGTTCCAATTACATTAACACGTATAAGCTCTGCCAAAGGTATATTACCTGTCAATCCGGCAAGATGTACAACCTCGTCAGGCCTGCACTTTTCGACAAGACTTTGCACAGCCTGATTATCAAATAAATCCGCCTGAACAAATTCATCAACCTCCAGCCGGGCTGAAGCAGGCTCGTTACTCGTAGCCCAAAGCTCAACCCCTGAACGAACCGCCTTGAAATGGCGCACTGTCCAGCTGCCCACAAACCCTGTTGCGCCTGTAATCAATATTCGTTTTGGCATCGGTATTACCGCCTCAAATACTTATCCGGTGATTTTTCAAATTCAGCTACTGCTTTTTCGTAATCGTCGGCTCTACCTATATCGAGCCAGTCGCAATCACTGCGATATGTCAGGACTTTTTTGCCGGCATCTTTAAGATTTATCATCAAAGTCGGTATATCCAGATACTTGCCTTTAGGAATAAATTCGAGCGCAGATTTATCAAATACGTTGACTCCCATGCTAACAAGATATTCCAAACAAGGTTTTTCTCTGTAAGCAACTAAGGCTCCATCGTCAGTAGTCTCAAGAACGCCAAAATCAATCCCCAGTTTCCTCGGAAATGCACCTATCGTAGCAATTGCTTTTGAACCGATATGACTTTTAACCAGAGATGAGTAATTTACCGTTGTAAGCAAGTCTCCGTTCATAACCATAAAAACATCCGTCAAATCCTGGACTATCGAAATCGACCCTGCCGTACCCAAAGGCTTATCCTCCATGCAATAACTGATGTCCAGACCAAGGCTTGAGCCGTCTCCGAAAAAAGTCTGTATCAATTCGGCAAGATGATTAACCGAGATTGTTATCTTTCTAAAGCCGAATGATTTCAACTGTCTCAAAACCACTTCCAATATGGGCATATTGCCAATAGGCATCAAAGGTTTGGGAAACACAGTCGTATAGGGCCGAAGCCTTGTGCCTTTACCACCCGCTAATACAACAACTCTAACATCTTTCATTATATTCCGTCCTAACTTTAAATTTTTCAAACAAACACTACACAGTGTACACGTCAGGCCGATAGCGTTCTATATTTTTCCTTATCCAGGCGACCGTTTCAGCCAGCCCCTGCTCAAGATCGTATTTCGGCTTCCAGCCGCAGAGGTTTTTGGCTTTGGAATTATCACTAACGAGACGCATAACCTCGCTTTTACTGGGCCGAACTCTCTCTGATGACTGCTCAATGGGCATATCTGTCTTGTCAAGAATTTTCAGTATAGCTTTGGCAATATCACCGACAGAATTGCCTACCCCGACCCCCAGATTTACTGCCTGACCAATGACGGCATTGCTCAACCCGACTTTTATAAGCCCCTCAGCAGTATCTTTGACAAATGTCAAATCACGAACAGGTTCGAGTGAACCGACAACAACTTTATTTTTCGTCAGTGCCTGGCTGATAACTGTCGGTATAAATGCCCTTGCTGACTGTCGGGGACCGAAGGTATTGAAGGGCCGGACAGTAACTACAGGCAGGTCGAAACTGTTGTAATAGCTTTCGGCCATTTTGTCCGCTCCTATCTTACTGGCCGAATAGGGACTTTGCCCATGCATCGGATGTTTCTCGTCTATAGGAACATAAATTGCCGTACCGTATGTCTCACTGGTAGATGTATGAACAAGACGCTGAACTTTCTCGTTGAGACAAGCCTGCAAAACATTGACCGTACCCTGCACATTAACTGAAACATAGTCTGCAGGAGCAAGGTAACTGTAGGGAATACCAATTAAAGCTGCAAGGTGAAAAACGTAGTCGCAGGTTCGCACCGCCTCTCTGACAAAAAACGGGTCGCGTATATCCCCGGCAATCACTTCGATATTTTTCTGCCGTTCAGCCGGCAAATCCGATAACATCCCCCAGTCGTCCCTGCCGTTATACTTCACAAAAGCCCGAACATTCGCTCCTTTTTCGAGCAAAGCCTCGACCAGATGTGAACCTATAAATCCACCGGCTCCGGTTACTAATACTTTTTTATTATTTAATTTCATCGTTTAGTCCTTTTTGTAACTGCCTATATATATCTAGTATTTTTTTTGCATTATCCGGCATATCATAATTTTTGACACGAGTTTTAAGCTCGGACAGCGAAGAAAGGCTGTATCTCACTTTCTTTTCGAAATCCTGCATATCACGTGAACGGAAAAGCACACAAGGTTCAGGACGTGGTGTTGCATCACTTGCTACTACAGGTACGCCAATCCAAAGAGCCTCACGTATTGAAACGGCATCTCCATCGCTATTAGTTGGTCTAAGGAAGAGATCACTATATTGTAGCAGGGGGATGATATCCTCCAAATCTTCAGTAATGAGCAACATATTGTTTCCACCTTGCCGGCGATAAGTCTTAATAGTCTCTTGATTTTTTTCTTCCTGCCCATTATTTATACTTAATATCAAACCAATCTCAGGATAATCTCTTTTTAGCATAGAGACAAGCTCAATTAACATGTCAATCCCATATAAATCCTTGCCATTGCTTGTCCTGCCAATCCAACCAACAGCACACAACAATGGCTTATGAGCTTTAACAAAACTTTGAACATAGCCAGGAATTTCTGAACGATTCTTTCGACTAACTGGTATAAATCCCGGGATCATGTATACTTTTTCGGGCGACAGACCGACATCTAACACACATTCTTGCTCTATATCGGAATTACAGGCTATAACTATATCCATCCGTCGTAATAACCACCGGGTCAGTCGGCCACGCAACCAACCACTCCTAAGCAATCTGCTAATACTTTCATTATGAATACTCAAGATGTATTTGCCTGGTTTTAGCAGAGATATAATACCAAACATAATCCGTACAAACCAATTAACCGCTAAAAGATGCACGATTTTGTGTCTGTGAAAAAAACAAAACCACAAATACCAAAATATCCTGTGGCGTGAAACGCTGACTACATTCGGCAGCTTCTGGCTTGTTGAAGCTGTATTATAAAGAATAAAATCCACTCCCTCATTTTCCAGATAAGCAACCAGCCCTTGCAAGTGTACGCCAATACCTCCATAAGGAGGCGGCCAACAACCTATGATGCCCAAAGTCTTCTTATTAAATTTACTATTAAACATAAAAATCATACCTTATAAATATCTGCTATGATTTAAGAATATTTCTGTAAAGTTCGCAGGTTCTTCGGGCAACTTTGGAGGCACGAAAACGATTTTCAGCTTCACAGCGTGCTGCCTGAGCCATATTTGTAAAGTTTTCGGAACTTAATACCGAGAGTATGCCCTCTGCCATATTGGAATAGTTATTTGGATCAACAACCTTGCCTGTAACTCCATTTTTTACCATATAAGGTATTCCGCAGATATTCGAAGCAACGACAGGCACTCCTGCGGCCATTGCCTCTTCAATAATAACCGGGGCGGTTTCCTGGTGCGAGCAAAGAGCCAGGCAGGATGCTTGGGATAACTCCTTCTGCATCTGCACTATGGTCAGGTTCCCCAAAAAACTTACCTTCTTTTCCAGCCCGAGCTTGCAAACCAGCTTTTTGCATCTTCTGCCATAATCACTTTCAGCCCCGCTGCCTGCAAGACGAAGTACCGCATCAGAGCGAAATTCGTGAACAATTGAAAATGCCCTGATTAGCCCCTCTATGTTTTTGCGTGGTATAATCTGTCCGCCGTATAAAATCCTGCCGGAAATACAACTGTTTTCAATCTCAAAAAAACTATCCGCAACCGGATTTTCTATTTCAGTTACCCGCCCTTTAAGTTCGCCGGCCAATACCTGAACAACATAAGGACTAATAACTATAACATTTTTTGCTTTCCGCCGGGCCCATCCCTCGACCAGCTTTATTCCCAGGCTTCTGGCCATTGTGAATCTGCCTCTGAATAAAACATCACGCTCCGGTATTCCGTGAATAGTCAATACATAAGGGCATTTCAGAAAATTTGTCCAGCAAGCAACACCCTGCACATGAACAATATCAAAGTTTAACTGCTCCAGCTTTTGTTTTACTGCTCTTGGTCCAGTAAAAATCATTCTTGCTGCGGAGCCAATCCCCCGTACTCGCGGCAGATAATGCACTCGAACCTTATTAAACTCTGCTGTCTTTTCATGCTCCACAGGAGCATCAGGATATATTACTTCAATTGAAATACCGTCTATTTTCGTCAGCGCTTCGGCCAGATAATAACTTACTCCTGCCACTCCCCCGCTAATAATGCCCTGAATTGCCGGAAACGGAGTAACCATTACTATTTTCATTCCTAATTTACCTTTAATCCTCATTGTTGATTTCTGAAGAAAAACACATCGCCAACCGCTCAAAACTCACTCCCTGTTATCTGCTTCTTGATAATAGGCCTCAACAGACATTAAATCCTGCTTACGGGCCGTCTCAACCTCGTCAATTTTTATCTGTGTAAGTACAAAGCTGATAGCCATTGTATAGTATTTCCTGCCATAGTCAGTCTCAACCAAACCTCCAAACATTATAAAACTCCATATCATTAGACAAAGTAGTTTCGACCAAATATTGTCCATTTTTAATATCCTCAAAAATAGACACCAATGAAACCCTGCAAAAGCAACCAGACCGACAACCCCCAGATCGCCCGCAATTTCAATCCAGTCGTTATGCGCAACATTAGTTACTTCTGGCAGCCAGCGAACTTGGTTAAGACCTTTGCCGAATCCTCCAGAACTGATAAACGCCTGAATATATGACCGCCATAAATAAATTCTGCCGCCGGCACGAACACTTTCTTCAAAAATACTCGCGAACCTTTCCTGAACACCTGCGCCAATCAAGCCGATTCGCCCAATCACGAATAAAGTTATACATCCCAAAAGGCCTAACATAATCAAAAACAGTAAACGCCTGGCAAAACCGGCACCTTTGAGAAGAGACACACCGAACACCACCGCGACCGGAACCCCCAGATATACTGCCCTGGTTTTACTCAGCAGGACACCCGCTACAAGAACAACCATGGCACAACCAAAAAGAAAACGTCTTACAATTCCTCTGGTTGAAACAAACAGATAAATACACATAAACAGAGAAAGTGCGTAAAGCCTCGGTGGAATATTTGTCTCTGCCTCGATATCCTGTGCACCGGCAAGAGTTATCATCCCTATCCTCATATAGCCTTTGCCGGCAATGCTGTATACATCACCTGTCTTTATAAACATTAAACAGCTTAATACGCTGCCTAAAATAAAAAACAACAGGCCAATATGAAGATAAGAACGCTTATTCAAATGTGTGCAAATCAATAAAGGCATACTCCAGATAAGCAGCAATGTTTGCAAGCTTGCCACACAGGCTATTTTATTGTTTGCCCACAAGATACCCACCCCTGCCCATAAAAGCAGCAATATCAGCCATTTCGCAGTCGGGTCCCATCGTTTGGTAACCGCTTTTATGATTACCGGTATTGAAACTAACACTGCCCATACCGCGACAACCTTGGTAGGCGTAAAATATCGTGATATACCAATCAACCATTCCAGCGGAAGAGCTATAATAAGGAAATAAATTGCAATACGCGGATTTATTACACTGTGCACTGCGGCAACTGCTGCAATAATCACAACGGCATAAAAAGGTCCGACTCCGAAAAAGGCTGCCGCGGCAGCAAACAGCGCAACTATCCATATCATTGCCCATATTATAAAGAAACTGGAGACCGGAAGATTTTCCTGCTCATCAACCAGGACAGGAGTGCTATCATATTGTTCAATTAAATTTCCCACGTAGGCGTTTTCTTCTTATTAAAAATTTTGATGCCGCTAACAAACCATTATATTAATCTCGTACCATTTTTGCAATTCTAACAAAATTTGACCAAATGAACCTGCGTTCATTGTTGTTTAGGAAAACAACGTATAATAATGGGGCACAGACTGAAAGAATAAAAATACCGGCTAAAAACAAATGCATATAACTTAATAATGGTATCTTAATGCTCAGACCAAATGAAAACACTCCGATTATTACAGTCGAAACAAAACCTGGCACAATATCTTTCATAAAAGTGGTTAATGAAACTTTTTGAATTATGGCGACATAGATGGGCGTAAACAAAACATCCTTAACAAAAAGACTGATTATTACTGCCAGTGCCGGTGCATAAATACCCATACTGAAAAAGTGTAAAAAAATCAGCGACAGGACAAGATTCATTAACCCAAAAAACAATGTTGTTATTGCCAGTAAATACACTTTATTGTGTCCTCTGCACACTGAGTAAAGAGGCCATACCGAAAAGAAAACAACATGGGGAATGGTCAATAACCATACCAACGGACTTAAATTTGCAAATCCGGCGTCTAACCAAATTGTCAAAAAAGGTTTTGAAAAACCGCACATCAACCCCGCAGGCAAAGCCAGTACCAATCCTAAAAACTTTACAAAACGCTTCGCATCCTTGGTAAGTTCCTCTATCCGGCCCTGTCCGATATACTCAAATACCATAGGCGTAAAAACAGCGCTAACCGCCGTCATTATATACCCAAGAAGAGAAACTAATTGAACAATAGGGGCATATCGGCCTACTTGGCCCGACCCTAAGTAGAGATTTATTAACAGCAAACCTAAATTTAA
Source organism: Planctomycetes bacterium HGW-Planctomycetes-1 (assembly GCA_002839495.1). Classification (GTDB taxonomy): domain Bacteria; phylum Planctomycetota; class Phycisphaerae; order Sedimentisphaerales; family UBA12454; genus UBA12454. The sequence continues at coordinate 9,964 of PGYD01000005.1, read as the reverse complement.
ATACAGCAACGTGCCGAACTCATGAATTATGATCCAACCACTCATTCCACCCAATTCATACAAGGCCTTTCGCTTGAAAAAACTTAATCTGACTTTCAGTTCCGGCGTCAGTGCTTTTGTGAAAATAACAGCAAAAATAAGAGTTATCCCAGACATAACAAAATACGACAAACCAACATATTGCAGAGAAGGCATAAAAAATCTGAAACATAAAACCAGCAGAAACACTTGCCCGATTTTCCCTAAAATCCTTGATAAATTCAACAAATCAAAACGGTGCTTTATTTGTGTGCATACAGAATAAGGACCAGTAAAAAAACTGATAAGAACTGATGCCACTATGTACATAAACAGCCATTTTGATTGCGTTTCATAGCTTGGTGGTATCTGAAAAAGTTTGGGTATCAAAAATGAAATAACAACGGCCGGAATAAGTAATAGGCCGCTCAAGACAAAAAGACCAATAATTGCGGAGCTGAAATATTCATTACCCTTGGCAATATCGCCCTTGGCCACATGGATTGCCACGAATCGGGTAGTAGAATTGGTTATCGCTGTAACAGGAACACGAAAATACATCATTAACGAAACCAGCAACGGTACCATGCCGTAAACTTCTATGCCAAGATGCCGCATTAAATAAGGCGTCATCCACATATTGGCAACTGCGAGTATAATCACTCCAAATATGTTGCTGCCTATATTCAGCAACATTCGGCTTTTCCCCTGGGTTTTTTGAGCCGCATTGTTTTGAAAAACCGGAGGTTTCTCTTCAAATTCAAGATTATTACAAGCCATCCCAAAACCCTCATTATTGGCGTTTTCAAGGCCATAAGTGACGTTTTTCGAGGTTTTGGGATAGGTTCTAGTCATTTTTTATCACAAACTCAATTCACAAATTTTTTCAGCTATCATACTTCTCAATTTGTCATAAGCAGCGTTGTCCCAGAAACCGACAACATCACGGTAGTAAGTCAAATCAGGATTGACTTTTGCCGATATCTTATCAAGCAACTCCTGTCCCTGTTGAGCTTTTTGCTGCGAATCAGCATCAGCATGACCCTTAGCTCGTTTGATATGTTCGGCAAGCGTGTACAGATATCTTGCATCATCTATCCCCTCCCGCCACTCATAACATTCCATTAAAGGCACAGGCCCATCCGCGGTCGGCAAAGTATAACGCGTAAAAGCCAAAAGTTCGTCCCCGGCGTCATCAAAACCGTTATAAGGGTCACCGAAAACATGCTGATAGTCTTCCTTAAAAGTTCCCTTAGCGCTTGTCTTGTAAAAATAATAACCATAGGCAAAACGGTTATTGGCCTGGTAAATCCAGTAACTTTTATCGATGCTCTTTTCCCTGGCATACCGAACATTATCATCCTTGCATATCGAAATCTGCACGCCGACAATATTGCTCACTTCTGTCAGCATCTGAAGTTCTTTCTCGCTCAAAGTCATCGCCGCCACTTTTACTCCTGGGTTTTCTCTGAGATTATCAAGAACCTCCTTGCCATATTTTATGTGCTCCAGTCCGCCGTTTGACATTTCCGCCGCAGCCAAAAATATAAATTCGGGCCAGTCGTTCTTTACCTGCTTTTGCTTTATCTGTCGAACAATTTCCTTATATGCAGCCCAGAATTCATTCTCCTGCTCCAGATAAGCCCAACCGACCGAATTACGCCTCAAAGGCAGTTTATAATTACCATGCAGCGTCAGTCCATAAGTGCAATAAATTATGTAAGGCGAAGTAAAGCCTCCAACCTTTTTATAAACATCCATCACTCCTGCGATTGCGGAAAGATCGACCGACGCCAGCCGTCCACGGCCTGAATCATAACTAAATACAGGCCAACTGAAAGGATCGTATCCAAGTGTGGGCACTGTTATCCCAAATCTTTTCATAAATACAAAATCGCATTTCAGATAATCCTTATAACTCGCTTCATCCCGGAAATCCCAATAATGCCTGGCCATAAAATACTGAAGTGCATAATTATGTCTTTCCCTGTCCCAGAGCAACTCAAAAGGCAAGACCCGCAAAGTCAATCTAATTTTAATCGTGGGCCTGTTCTCCGGACGAATCCATATATTCCCCTCATACACGCCTTCCTTTGTATCTTTCGGAACATAAATGTCGAGTATAAATTTTCTTGTTACCCCTCGCTCAATATCAACCTCATAAAAATTGGCAATCTCACTGGGCAGAACTTGGTAATTCTTGCCGCTGTTCAGCCTGGCAATACGATATTTCTGCAATCGCACATCGACGTTTTGAGTTTCAAATTTTTCGCCAGCCTCATTAAACAAATGTTCGACCATTATCCTTACATTTTTCAAATCAACCAGCGGATATATACTAAAACTCACAGGCTCATACTCGCCCTTCGCGCAACTAACGTTTAATTGCCGGCAAATCTCTCTATTTTGCGGAACCGTCTGTGGATACACCTTTTCCATCCATCCTTTTTTGAACACCACATAGCCGTGATTGCTGTCGGCAGGCTCTAAATTTAAATCACTGGCTTCGATTCTCGGCTTTATTTCAGACCAACTTGTCTCGAACTGCTTTCGACGATTGGTATTTATAATCGAAATCTCTTTTTCAGCTTCACCGGCGAGTCTTGCAGGATAGATGACCATTGCACTGAGACGACAATTTTCAAAATCTATATTCAACTGACCGTCATTCACCATAACATTGAACTGTCTGCGGATAAATCTGCTGTCGATATACAAATCCCACGGATTATCTTTCCTGCTGTAATAACGGTTACTGCTCTGGAAATAAAAATCGCTGTAAGTTTTAAAATCAATCTTACCGGCTCTTAAAATAACCCTTCTCTCAGCTTTAATACCGAACCGCAGATAATCAGCCAAATCATACAAGTCTCCAATCCATAAATTGACGATGTATTTACCATCAGCTATATCTGCCTTAAAGCTCGACGATTTCACATAAACAAGGTCCCTGCACAAATTATCATATCGTTCTCGGTCAAATCCCTGCCTTCCCTCTGAACCGTAATCCCAGCCAAATCCTGTCTGCCGGCTGTAAACGGTCTCTTCGCTAACAGCCGTAAACCCCTCAAACACAGGGGATTTATCTGGTCCGAAGTCAAACTTATAAATAGTCTCTGCCGCACTGATCGCCGGGCAAAAAACTAATGAACAAAAAAATATAAAACAGAATTTTTTTATAAAAAAAAGCATTTATGGATTATTAGAATATCGCTCCAGCCTGCCCAGCGTTATCCCAGGCTCCTCAGACCTTACCTTCCTTACAACTATTTCGTCAAAATATACCGTACCAAAAAAGTAATAAGAAGAAACCTTTATCATCCCATACTTCGCCCAGCCGGGTATCTCTGCCGATATTCGCCTATTGAGCCAGATTCCCGGACAATCCTCTCTTACAGCCGACTGGGGGCTGGCCGATATCGAAAAGAACATCCTGTAATCTTCTTCCTCATGTGGCCTTTTGGTCTTTTTGTTCTCGTCCAGAAAGTACATCGCAACAATTACCGTACCACCGGATATAAAGGCAGTATCGTCTATCCTCACCCACGCGCTAAGTGAATACCGCTGCCCTGCCTCTATTTCAAATATGTCCGATTGGCTCGAATATTCAGGAATCTTCCGATTAGTATTTGAAATCACCATGCTTCGGCTGCCGGACTTTGCCTGCCTGTCTGAGAACTGACAAAAAGACTGTCCTTGCTTGTCGCCCCGCACCTGCCAACAGCAGTCCTTTTCAAAACTGTAATTTTCAACAAGATTTCCTTTGTCATTGTTAGGCCTGAATGAAGGAAAATCGGGTTTAGCCTTAATGCCGCTGTCTCTGCCGCTGAAGTAAATAAAATACTCCTTCTCAACAACAGGCTCGACCTTCCCTTCCATAAGCCATTTAAGTACATCCGTATTAGCGTTTTTCACATCCGTCTGAAAAACAAAAGGAATGACTTGGCCGCTTTCGCAATCCACCACCACTGCCGAGACGTTCCGCTGAATCGAGGCAAAATTGGCATCAAAAATACTCTCGCTTTTCAATAAGCTGTCAAAATCTATCGAGACTCCCAACACATAATCTTTCCTGGCATACATACCGCTGTCAACAGTTGCCTTAATGCGATAATTATAACTGCTGTTCCACCATTCCTGTCGCTGTTCCCTGCCGCCCACTTCTGCCGTTGTCAGACAAAATAAAAGCAGGCTTATAGCCCAAAACCTCTGCAAAAAATGACAAGCTCTGAAACTTAAAGACATAGCCGTTACTTATTCAAAAAGACGAGACCGGCCTAGCTTAAATATAAATTGCTTAGCCGGCAAGCAAATATTTATCAACGATTATTTCCGCAATTCTCATTGCCGCCTTACCATCCCAGAATTTCGGCACCCTTCCTGCAACCGTAAATCCCGATTTCTTTAGCTCGTTATAATTCTTCAAAATATCTTCAGTCTCTATATGCACCAGCCGGTTCGTCCCATCCGTAATTGTAACCGGCCTTTCTGTATTCTCTCTCAGCGTCATACAAGGCACTTGTAAAATAGTCGTTTCTTCCTGAATGCCTCCGGAATCCGTCATAACAAACGCTGCATTGGCGGTAAGCTTTAAAAAATCGAGATAGCCGACAGGCTCAAGCAAAACTAAATTCTTCATAGCCTCGACTCTTGCCTTCAAATCGGTTTTCTCAATGTTCTTTTTCGTTCTCGGATGAATCGGAAAAATAAGTTTTATGTCTTTTTCAATAACCTCGAACGCTGAAATTATCTTTTCAAGATTGCCAATATCATCAACATTGCTCGGCCTGTGCAGCGTGATTACAGCATAGTTTTTAGGCTTTAAATCCATCTTCACGAGAATATCCGACTTCTCCGCTTTCTCCCTATTGCCAAGCAGCGTATCAATCATCACGTTGCCGACAAAATGTATTTTATCTTCCGCCACTCCTTCTTTCTTTAAGTTGTCAATACCTGATTGTTCGGTTACAAAAAGCAGGTCGCTTATGCAATCCGTAAGAACACGATTTATTTCCTCCGGCATTGCCTTGTCAAAACTCCTTAGCCCCGCTTCAACATGAATAAGCTTTATGCCTAATTTAACTGCCACCAGCCCGCAGGCAATCGTACTGTTCACATCTCCGACAACTAAAACATAGTCAGGGTTAAAATCCAGAACAACAGGTTCGAATCTCTTCATTATTTCTGCCGTCTGTACCGCGTGAGAACTCGAACCAACCTCAAGATTTATATCAGGCTTGGGTATATTTAATTCTTCAAAAAATAAATGGCTCATCTTAGCGTCATAATGCTGGCCGGTATGAACAAGAAGTATTTGAAATTTGTCGCTTTGATTAAATGCTTTCATCAAAGGCGCAATCTTCATAAAGTTCGGCCTTGCACCGCATACACAAATGATCTTAATCACGATTTCCTCGTTTCCCTAAATTTGCTTTTTCTTTGATGTTTTATCCCAAGGTCTCAAGAATCGATTGGACAACATAGTCTTTCATCTCCTCCGTCAACTCAGGATATATCGGCAGCGCTAAAACTTCCTCCGCAGCCTTTTCGCTTTCCGGAAAATCCCCGTCCTTATAGCCGAGATACTCAAAACATTTCTGCAAATGCAGCGGCATAGGATAATATACCGCACATCCGATACCGTTTTCTTTAAGATGTTTTAACAGCCCGTCGCGATTCGACACCCTTATCACATATTGATTATAAACCGTCATACAATCAGAACTGATATAGGGCGTTTTAACCTCTGTGCCGGCAAATTTCTTATTGTAATACTCGGCATTCTTTCTCCTTGCCTCCGACCACTCATCCAAATACGGCAGTTTAACCAGAAGCGCAGCCGCTTGAATCGGGTCGAGCCTGAAATTCCCGCCGACAAAATTATAATAATATGTCGGATTCTGCCCGTGGTCACGCATTACCTTCATTTTGCCGGCCAATTTCTCATCATTGGTTACAATCATACCGCCGTCGCCGATACCGCCCAAATTTTTGCTCGGAAAGAAACTAAAACAGCCGCACGTCCCTACACTGCCGGCCTTTCTGCCTTTATAAGTACTGCTGATGGATTGCGCCGCGTCTTCTATAACATAAAGATTATGCTTTTGGGCCATACTCATAATCGGGTCCATAGCCGCCATTTGACCGTAAAGATGAACCGGTATAATCGCTTTTGTTTTTTTCGTAATCGCCTTCTCAATCATCGCAGGATTTATATTGTATGTCTTCGGGTCGATATCGACAAATACAGGTTTCGCGCCGACTCTCGCGATACAGCCCGCCGTCGCAAAAAACGTAAAAGGCGTCGTAATAACCTCATCGCCGGCGCCGATACCAAGGCTCATAAGACTTGCAAGAATCGCGTCCGTGCCGCTCGAAACGCCGACAGCAAACTTGCAATCGCTGACCGCTGCCGCCTGTTTTTCAAGTTCGGCAACTTTCGGCCCCCCGATGCAAATCTGACTATCGAGAACTTCGCCTATCGCGGCTAATACGTCCTTTTTAATCTTGGCATACTGTGCTTTTAAATCCAGCAGCGGTACATGCATCGATTAACTCCATTTACTATACTTAAGCTTTGACTATTTTATTTCGATTCGTTTTTATGTTCACTGTCGCATTCCGGGTATCGACAACCAGCTTGGCGTTTTTAACTATCATCTTATAATCGTAGCAGCTATGGTCCGTCGAAATCAAAACAACATCATATCCCCTGAGCATCGCCGCACTCAGCGGTTTGCTTTTCATTTTCAAATTGTATTTACGCTGTTTATGCGTCTCCGCGATATACGGGTCGTTATAATCAACTAATGCACCTTTATCTCTCAGCAGTTCTATTAACTCCAGCGACGGCGATTCCCGAACATCGTCGATATCTTTTTTGTATGCCAGTCCCAGAACGAGAACCTTTGAACCTTTAAGACTTTTCTTCCTTCCGTTCAAAGCCTCCATCGTCCTATGCACTACATAATGCGGCATTGCGGTATTGATTTCGCCTGCCAGCTCGATGAATTTCGTCGGCATTCCGAACTGCCTCGCCCGCCACGTCAGATAGAACGGGTCGATTGGAATGCAGTGTCCGCCGAGCCCCGGCCCGGGATAAAACTTCTGAAAACCGAACGGTTTTGTCCCCGCCGCCTCGATTACTTCCCAAACATCAATTCCCATACGGTCGAAAAGCTGCTTCAATTCATTAACCATTGCGATATTAACGCAGCGGTATGTATTTTCCAGAATCTTTGCCGATTCCGCCACATCGCACGATGAAACCGGAACTGTTGCAATTTGCAAGCTCTTCTTGTTATATCCGCCTACGACTTTCGGTATTGTCGCCGTCCTGAAGCTCTTATTGCCCGGGTCTTCCCTTTCAGGCGAAAACGCCAGATAAAAATCTTTTCCTGCTTTTAGTCCGCTCTTTTCGAGTATCGGCTTCATCACTTCTTTTGTCGTTCCCGGATATGTCGTGCTTTCGAGAACTACGAGTTGTCCTTTGCGCAGATACTTTGAAATTGTCTCGCACGTTATCACAATATATGTCATATCCGGCTCACGGTTTTCCGTCAGCGGCGTCGGCACACAAATAATTAAAGCGTCAGGTTTCTTCATCAACGTCATATCTGTTGTGGATTTGAATCTGCCGCTTTTTACCATTGCCGTTATATCGCTCGACGGTATATGTTTGAGCGGGCTTTGGCCGGCGTTTATCTTTTTAACGTTTTTTTCGTTTATATCGAATCCGATTACTTTTGCCCCGCGTCCGACAAACTCCCTGGCCAAAGGCAGTCCTACGTATCCCATCCCGACAATGCCTACCAGCGGCGCTTTCTTTTTGCTCTTTTTTGCCATTTATAGACCCTTCGAAATCACAGATTTCCCTTATACCAGTCAATCGCCATTGCTATTCCTTCCTCGAAACTCACAAATGGCTCATAACCGATTAATTCTTTCGCTTTTTTCACATCCGCAAGCGAATGTTTTATATCGCCCGTCCTCGGCGGCGCATAAACAGGCTTGATATTCTCTTTGCCCATTAGTTTTCGTATCGTGTTTACGACCGTATTTACCGTCACGGCATTTGCGGTTGAAATATTTACTGCCTCTCCGTGTGTTTCTTTAGCATTTGCCGCAAGCCAGTTCGACTCCATCACATTATTGATATATGTAAATCCGCGAGATTGCTCGCCGTCGTCGAATATTGTCGGCGATTTATCTCTTAAAAGCGCCGAAACAAACAGCGGTATCGCCGCGGCATATTGACTCGTCGGGTCCTGCCTTGGTCCGAACACATTGTAATAGCGGAGGCAGACTGATTGAACGCCGTAGGTTTCGTAAAATGCGCGGAAATAAATTTCGCCAATCGCCTTGCTCGCTCCATAAGGCGAAATCGGAGCAAGCGGCAAATCCTCGTGCTGCGGCAAAACCTCACTCTGTCCGTAAACAGATGAACTCGATGCAAAAACTATCCTTCTAACCTTCGCATCCCTTGCCGCCATAAGAACATTAAACGTACCATTAACATTCACATCGTGAGTAGTCGCAGGGTCCTTCATCGACCTCGGCACAGAACCTAAAGCCGCTAAATGATAAATAACATCAGCGCCCTTGACCGCCTTTTCGACAGTATCTTTATCACGAATATCGCCTTCGAGCATCTCGATTTTGCCGGCAACTTCTTCAAGATTTTCACGCTTTCCCGTCTCGAAATTATCGAGAACGCGAACCTTCTGCCCCTTATCGAGCAAAAACCTGACCATATTGCTGCCGATAAACCCAGCTCCGCCTGTAACTAACGATAAAGCCATATTTTAAGCTGTCCCTTCGCTAAAAATAAAGACCGGCAGTTTACCCATTTTTGCCCTTTGTGTCAGCTATAATTTTTTCGAGCATCCGCTCAAGACCGACCTTCGGCTCATATCCGATTGCCTGCTTTACCTTCTCCAAACACGGCAGCCGGCGGCGCATATCGTCAAACCCTTTTCCATAAGCCTCAGAATACGGAATATATTTCTTTTCGCTTTTACTGCCGGTTTTCTCGATAACCTTATCAGCAAGCTCCTCGATAGTAATTTCTTCCTGCGAGCCGACATTAAAAACCTCGCCGTTGCCTTTTTCGTATTCCATCAGAGCCGTCATCGCACCGACAACATCGGAAACATAAGTAAAACTTCTCGATTGTTTCCCGCTGCCGTAAATCAGTATAGGCTCATTCTTCAGCGCCCAGTCCACAAACCTCGGCACTACCATACCATACCTTCCCGTCTGCCTCGGCCCGATGGTATTAAAAAGCCTTAAAATCACAACCTCAAGTTTATACTGGCGATGATACGCAAGAGCCAAAAACTCGTCGATAGCCTTGCTGCACGCATAAGACCACCGCGAAAATTTCGTACTGCCCAGAACCGTATCGTCATTCTCATTGAAAGGCACCTTTTCATTTTTTCCGTACACTTCGCTCGTCGATGTCAGCAGAACCTTTTTGCCGAACTGATGCGCAGCCGAAAGCACAACCTCGGTGCCGTGAATATTCGTCTCGATGGTATGAACGGGCTTTTCAACTATCAGGTTGACCCCGACCGCCGCGGCAAGGTGATAAATACAATCGCACTTGCCGATTATCTCCCTCATCAAATCCTCGTCGCGCACCGTCCCTTGTATGAATTTAAAATTGCTGTTGGAAAGAAGATGCTCGATATTCAAAAGGCTCCCCGTACTCAAATCGTCAATAACGACGACTCTCCGGCCGCAGTCCAAAAGATGCTCGCACAAATGTGAACCGATAAATCCCGCCCCGCCCGTAACAAGCGATGTTTTAATCAAAGAATTCCTTAATTATTAAATCTTAAATTTTAGATTGCTCTGTAGAAAACATTAATAATAATATGTAAAAAAGCTCTTTTTGAAAAGTAAATAAAGGATCATCAGGTCGTAGGTCAGCACTCGCAGATAG
>PGYD01000049.1 GCA_002839495.1 Planctomycetes bacterium HGW-Planctomycetes-1 | reverse complement strand
AAGGACGAATTCAAGCAGATTAAAGATGCTCTAATCGAAATATCCCGCGAGATTGCCGAGGGCAAATTCAAATTCGACAAGAAATACGAAGATATTCATATGGCGCTCGAGGCTGCGCTGATTGCGAAAATCGGCGAGGCGGGCAAGAAACTGCATACAGGCAGAAGCCGAAACGACCAGGTCGCTACCGATATGCGGCTTTGGATGCGGGACGAGATAGAAATAATACAGGCGAAAATCGTTTCGCTGCAAAAGGCGTTCGTAAAGCTGGCGGAAAAATATGTAAACGATATTATGCCTGCATACACACATTTGCAGCGTGCGCAGCCGATATCAATCGCGGCGTATCTTTTGAGTTTTGTGGAACAGCTTAACCGGGACTGGCTGCGGCTGAAGAACAGCCGACTGTTTCTGAATGTTTCGCCGCTGGGAAGCGGAGCGATAGCGGGCTCATCGCTGCCTTTGGATAGAAAGAAAACGTGCGGACTACTCGGATTTTCGGATATTACCTATAATACGGTCGATGCGGTGTCGAACAGGGATTTCTGCGCGGACTTTGTATTCGACTGCTGTCTGATTTCGGCGCATCTGTCGAAACTGGCGGAGGACTGGATTATATTTTCGACGACGGAATTCGATTTTATCCGTATCGATGACGCATTCTGCACATCGTCGAGTATGATGCCGCAGAAGCGCAATCCGGATATGCTCGAACTGATTCGCGGCAAGACGGGAAGCGTTTACGGTTCGCTGATGGCGCTCCTTACGATATTGAAGGCGCAGCCGAGCGGATATAACCGCGATTTGCAGGAAGATAAGATTCATTGCTTTAAAGCGGCAGATACGATAGATGCCTGCGTCGATATGGCCTGCGCAATCGTCGAGAATGCGGTGTTCAAAACCGACAAAATATCGGCAAATCTGGACAAGGGATTTTTGGATGCGACGGCACTGGCTGAATATCTGGTTAAGAAAGGCGTTGCGTTCCGAACGGCGCACGGGATAGTCGGGATTCTTGTGGCCGATTGCGAAAAAGAAGGCAAGGCTCTTGCCGATATTACGATTGAACAGTTTAAGAAAAGCTGCGATGTAATCGGCGAGGATGTTTATCAGTGTCTCGGCAGTAAAAATGTCGCATCTTCGTACTCGACGGCGGCAGCGGGCGGGCCTGCGCAAATGGCTGAGCAAATAAACTACTGGAAAAAACATCTTTCAAAATGAAAACGACGAGATTCCTCGACTTCATTGCGCTGCCCCGCCTGCGGCGGGTAAAGCTCGGAATGACAGGTGTGATATGAGCGGCGGTGAAACAGAGCTTGTTAAATATTTTGCGGCGAAGGGAAAACTGAACGCCGTGAAATTTCCAATCGGTATCGGGGACGATATGGCACAGGTCAAACTGTCGGCGAAATCGTCGGTGCTTATCACGACGGATATGCTTCTTGACGGCGTTCATTTCGATACGAAAAAGGCAAGTCCGGAACAAATCGGATATAAATCTATGGCGGTAAGTCTAAGCGATTGTGCGGCAATGGCGACTGTACCATTGGCGGCGGTGGCGTCGGTTGCGCTGCCGAGGAATTACGGCTCGGCGAAACTTAAAAAACTGCATAAGGGGTTGCTTGCCGCGGCGAAGAAATATAACTGTCCGCTTATCGGCGGGGATATGACAAGCTGGGACAAACCTCTGGCGGTTAGTGTTGCGATGATGAGTGTGCCTGCCAAAATGAAACCCGTTCGGAGGAGCACGGCAAAGGCAGGCGATTTGATTTGTGTAACGGGGACGCTCGGCGGATCGATTGCGAAAAGGCATCTTGAGTTCGAGCCTCGGCTTAAAGAATCGCTTGCGATTGCAAAGGCCGGCGCAAATGCGATGATTGATATAAGTGATGGGCTGAGTACGGACTTAAATCATATTTGCAGATTAAGCAAAAAAGGTGCGATTATCGAAGCGGATAAGATTCCGATTTCGAGAAACGCCAAAGGTTTAAATTCGGCTCTTAACGACGGCGAGGATTTCGAGCTGCTGTTCACGATGCCGAGAAAGAAATTCGAGCGGTTGAAAAAGCAATGGCGATTTAAGACAAAACTTACCGAAATAGGAAATATCGTCGGCGAACAATCAGTGAAGATAGAAATGAAAAACGGCAAAGCTGCTGATTTAATACCTAAAGGATATGACCATTTAAAAGAAAATCCGAAATTCTAAATCCTATCCGCCGTCGCCATCCTCCTTCGCTAAAAGCTACGGAGGACAGGGGGCTGTGGCGGACAAGAATCCTAAACAAATTCAAAATTCGAATTACCAAAATTTAAAAACGAAAGTTCAAAAACGATGAGCAGTATACAGATTATTTCCGATTCAGTCGAAAGGACTTTTGAGATTGGCAAGAGAATCGGCGAGATGCTTGAGGGCGGCAAAGTTGTCTGTCTGACGGGGCCTTTGGGCAGCGGAAAAACGACGCTTATAAAAGGTATAGCATCTGGTTTGGGAGCGGACAAGCCTTCGCAGGTGAACAGTCCGACGTTCGTAATCGTCAATGAGTATCAGGGAAGAGTTAATATTTTTCATATAGATGCTTACCGGATAAATAAAGTTTCCGAATTCGAGGCATTGGGGTTCGAAGAGTTTATCGGGCCGGAGTCGATTGTGCTTATCGAATGGGCTGATAAAGTTGCACAAGCCCTAAAAGGACAGGACTGCATATATATAGATATGCAGCATAACGGACAGGCAAGCCGAAAAATGGGGATTAGCGGACTGAAAAACGCACAAACGCTAAAAAGCTGATATTTTTATCCCTAATTTTGTATTTCACGTCCTATTTCATATAGTTTTATATAGAGCATAAATAATCTGTAAAGAATGTTTTCGGACTATTTTGACGGCGATTTTGAGCGGTTTTTAATCGAAAAAAATGAATAAAAAAGGCAGATTAAGTCCTTACGGAGACTAACCGATAGCAAATATAGCAATTAAATTAAAAGATAAATGCCTTTATTCAGATAAAGGAGCGTAAAATGAGAAAGCGAAACGGTTTTACGTTAGTTGAAATTTTGATAGTCGTGGTCATCCTCGGCATACTTGCCGCGATAGTAATACCGCAGTTCAGTGACGCCAGCGAAGAGGCGAAACTGTCAACCCTTGTGAGCGACCTGCAGACAGTCCGGTCACAGATACAGCTTTATAAGCTTCAGCACAAAGGCGCACTGCCCGGCGCAGGAGACGCGACATTCAGCCAAGCGATGACACAATACACGACCGCAGACGGCGCTTTGGCGACAACACAGGCACCGGGGGACGGAGTGTACGGGCCTTATCTGCAGAAGATACCGAAAAATCCGTTCAATAATAGCGACGAAGTGTCGGAAGGCGTAGCAAGCCCGCCCGGCGACGACAGCAGCGGCTGGTATTTCAACAAGACGACCGGAGCATTTAATGCAAATGACAGTGCTGCTCACGCTGCTCTGTAAAAAGCGGCGAAGCTCCGGCTGATAAAACCGGAGAAAATATACAGGCCGGTCAGTCCGTTAGTTGCGGGACTGGCCGGCCTTTTTTGTCCGGCGAGCATCGGTATCCTTCTGGCGTTTCTGAGCAGAAAAGCCGTTTTTACGCAGAAAATCATCGAATTGGTCAAACAGTTTTTTAATGAGTTTTGCTTCTGTAAGTTGTTCTCTGAACAGCCAGATGGTTTTGCCATCAGGAACGGTATCGCTCAAAGACAGTCCCAAAAATCTCATGAAAGAAAGCCTGTCTCTAATTTGAAATTCAAGCTGATCATCGGAAAAATTGTACAGCGACTGCAATATCATAATCTTGAACATAACAACAACATCAAAAGGCTTTCTGCCTGCATTGGATTTTCGTTCTATCTCTCGGATGGTTTCAAGGGATTTGCGGAATTGTTCCCAATTAACTATCTGGTTAAGTTTAACCAGGGGGTCGCCGCCATTATCAAGTTGTTCAAAACGTGTTTGCCAGTCGAAAAGTCCGGAGTGCATCATTTGAAATCCTTTGCCAATGATATGAAAAACCGTAATTTACTTGTCAATGAGCTAAATATATCAAATGTGCAGCGAACTGCACGAAATTTTGTTAATTTTTAGAGATACCCTTAATTCAAGAATTACGCCGGTTAAACTCAAAAAACGGTGATTAGGATTGTCGGAACTTTCCAAATCAGAATTACCAACCTCGTCAATATATATTCTATATTTCATAATTAATTCTCTGCCATTGAACGGCAATACCAATCCGTCATTCCGGAAATATAATCGCAAACAGCCCTTTCAAGGCCGAACTCGCCGGCAAGATTTTGATAAAATCCCGGCATCAATTTAGGCTCGTTCCTGAATTTATTAAATATCTTCTCAAGCCAGCTCGCCGCCTGGCCCGAAACATCCTTTACTTTCGGATTTTCGTACATATTCCTGTGTAAGAATTTCTCAAGCTCGCCAAGGCCCAGTTCAGCGTCATCGCTCAGGGTTATAAAATTTCTGTCATCGTCCAAAACCTGCTGCAAATCCTTCAAACCGGCGGTAGCAATCGCATTCCTGCTCGTTTCGATACAATCGCCGACGAGCATATCTATCACGGTTTTGGCGATGCGGGTATTCCTGATTATGCTGTCGCTGATTTCAGCCGCCTGGCACCGCTCGGCCGCCTGAGCGCAAAGCTGAACATCCATCATCATCTTATAATTCAGCAGGTTTGCCCGAAGCCCGTCCTCAAGGTCGTGGCAGTTATAGGCGATTCTGTCGGCAAGGTCGGCAATCTGACCTTCGAGCGAGCAGTTCTTTTCTGAAAAGCTTTGTTTTCGCGGGCTGTCGTAAGCAGTTTTGTGTTTGGCAAGGGCAAGTCTTGTCTCGTACATCAAATTCAGCCCGACAAAATCAGGATAGGGTCTTTCGAGCAAATCGACTATCCGCAGCGTCTGGTCGTTATGCTCGAACCCTCCGAAATTTTTCATAATCTCGTTAAGCGCGGCCTCACCGCTGTGTCCGAACGGACTATGTCCCAAATCGTGGGCGAGGCAAACCGCCTCGGTAAGGGCCTCGTTAATGCCGAGCGATTTTGCGATTGTTCTGCCGATTTGTGCCACTTCTATACTGTGCGTAAGACGGGTGCGGTATTGGTCGTTTGTCTGCGGTATAAAAACCTGCGTCTTGCCTTCGAGCCGTCTGAACGCCGATGTATGAATTATCCTGTCTCTGTCTCGCTCGAACGGCATCCGGTAGGCGTGTCCCTGTTCGGAATATTTCCTGCCCTTGCTGTTCGATTCGCTGACCCCATAAGATTGTAAAAAATCAGTCATAATCAAATGCCCGGCAGATTATTTTCTGCGCTTGCGGTTTTAATCGGCCAGTCCCTCCCGTTTTATTCGATAAGTGTCATTGTAATTTTCTGGTCGATTTTTATGCTCGGCTCGACCCCGCCCAAACCGCCAAAAATCGAAGCTGCAACTTCCGCTTTGTATTGCTGAATGTCGCTTTTAATAAGACCCCTTTTGATATCATAAAGCTGTCGGCCGCTGCCTTCGAGCGAAAGCACCCGATAACTTTGTAAAAAGCCGAATGTGCCGCGCATCTGAAACGTGCCACTATAAGGCATAGGAATATTCTCCGGCGGCGACTTGCTCAAACTATAGCTGCTCGTTATCTCGGCATAGGCTGTATCGTTCGATTCGACAATACCTGCCAGCTTATATTTTACATCTCTGCCGACTTTCGCGACAAAAGGCATAGGAGCTAAAAGTTTCGATGTCCATTTGCTGTTTTTCTTCAGCCCCTTCAGCGGCCTTTTTATACTCGATATCGAATCCCATAATCCCCATTGTGTCGCGGCAAAATCCATAATCATATCGGGGTCTTTTACATTGGTTCTTTTTGAATCTGTGCCGAAGGCGTTTTGGCCGACTTCCTTCATCAGCGCCTCAAGGCTCGAATAATCCGCCGCTTTGCCCGTCGGCGTAATCTTCAGCGTAAAACTCTTTCCCGCGAGTGTTTCGGCCGCATCCGGTTTCGACGGACTTCTGCCGCCTGTCGAACTGCGGACAACTTTGGCGCTCTGGCAGGTCGCCTCGATTATCGAATAACCGTAGGGGTCGATTTCCACCGCCTTATATACAATCTCCATCTCGAGCATTTCGGTATAATTTTGCACCTGTCCTCTGCCTTTGGCTCCTTCTTTTCTGTAACGTCCCTTCGAATCAAGGTCGAGCTCTATTTGCCTTTCACAAACAAACTTGTACCTCAGCGGCACATTAGGCTCGAAATCAACCGATAAAAGCAGCGGCCCTTTAGAACGCACCGGTTTCTTTGTTGCCATACCCTCGGCAAAATCGACCGTAATTACCGTCAAAACCAGTACTGCAAAAATCCATTTTTTCATAATATTCATCCGTTAATCGAATCTCTTCCGTTTTGTCAGTTCACCTTCTCGATGCTGTATGTCTGTGTAAAGGCCATTGTCAAATGGTCGGGCTCCTGTTCGCCTTTCTGCTCGATAGCAGGTTCTACAGCGAGCCATTCAACCTTGAAATCCTCCTGATAGCTTTCTATCACGCCGGTGGTCAGATTGACAACCATTTTGCCGGTATAATCGTTCTTCTCGTCGAACATACTCGAAAAGAAGTTCACAACCTGTTCCTGCTTCTGGTCGTCAAGCCGTTTGGAGCTTGGCACTGCGTTCATTTCAACAGTGGCTATTTTTTGTCCGTCTTTCTCTTTCAAATCCGTCAATGTATAAACCTTTTCAAATGTCTTCGGCACAAGAGTTCCCGGCGGAGCGTCCGCTAAAGAACTCCATTTGTCGCCTTTCTTATAACTGCTTTTGTCTGCGTCAAACAGAGCCTTTACCTGATGGCGTCTTGCTATCTCTTCGTCGCTGAACATGTTTGTAGCGATAGCTCCCGCCTGGCCGTCTTTCAAAACCGACCGTGCCGCCGATGAATCGAGTACCGAAACCTCGCCTTTCGGCGAAATCTTCAGCCTGTAGCCGATTCCGATAAGCTTGGCCAACTGCTTGGATTTGTCCTGCTCTCGCTCACTGTCAAAATCTTCTTTCACCCCTTCCGGCCCCATTGAAAGATATTTCAACTGTTTTATCGTAATATCCGCCGTCGCATTACCCTGTCGGTCAACCGATTCTACCTGCTGCGAAAAAACCATTTCAAGGCTCGCTTCGGTATGACGTTCTTTTGTCTTATTTATAGACGGCTGAACAAACTGATAGTCTTTCGTCGAACTTACAAAAACTTTATATACCGTCTCGCTTTTCGGCTCCAGATTGAGTTTCATCTCGGCACTCGGCACGCAGCCGGCCAAAACCGACAAAACAACTCCCAAAAATATAACCGCGTTCACGTTTCGACTGCTCATAACTTTCTCCTAAGACTATTTAATTTAATCATTTAATCCATTTATAAACAACGCCTGATTATAACAACTTAAACGCAGGTAGCAATTTTTTTATGCCAAAATAAGGCTTTTTGAAATTTTCGTTTTATTTATCCTTTCCTTGCGGGTATAATTCGTTATTTCTTAATTTAAAGTCACTTAGGAGAATATTATGAGAAGCGATATTATTAGAAAAGGGTTCCAGCGTACCCCTCACAGGGCGTTATTAAGAGCTTGCGGCCTTAAAGATGAAGATATGAACAAGCCCATCATCGGCATTGCCAACAGTTTTTGCGAAGTCGTCCCCGGCCATAAGCACCTCAACGTCGTAGCCCAAAAGGTCAAGGCCGCCGTCCGCGCCGCAGGCGGCGTTCCCCTTGAATTTAACACCATCGCCATTTGCGACGGCATCGCGATGGGACATACCGGTATGAAATACTCTCTGGCCTCGCGCGAAATCATCGCCGACTCCGTCGAGTCGATGGTCCGCGCCCACTGCTTTGACGGCCTTGTCTGTATCCCTAACTGCGACAAAATCATTCCCGGTATGTTAATGGCCTCCGTCCGTGTCAATATCCCGACAATCTTCGTATCAGGCGGACCAATGGCCGTCGGAAAAGACTCAAAAGGTCAGGACGTCGATTTAAGCTCCGTCTTCGAGGCCGTCGCCTCTTTCAAAGCCGGCAAAATCGACGAAAAAAGACTCTACGAAGTCGAATGCGCAGGCTGCCCGGGCGAGGGAAGCTGCTCCGGTATGTACACCGCAAACAGTATGAACTGCCTTTGCGAAGCTGTCGGAATGGCTCTGCCGGGAAACGGCACTATCCTCGCTATCAGTCCCGAAAGAGACAAATTATACGAAGCGGCGGGAAAACAAATCATCAAACTAATCGAAAAGGACATCAAACCGCTCGATATCATATCCGCCGAATCAATCGATAACGCTTTCGTTCTCGATATGGCTATGGGCGGCTCGACAAACACCGTCCTGCACGCTCTTGCTCTGGCAAACGAAGCGAAAGTCAAATATGACCTCGAAAGAATAAACAGCATCAGCGACAAATGCCCCAACATCTGCAAAGTCTCGCCGTCGAGCAAGTGGCACGTTCAGGACGTCGATGCCGCAGGCGGCGTCAGCGCAATCCTAAAAGAAATCAGCAAAATGAAAGGAATGCTCAACCTCGATTGTCTTACCGTTACCGGAAAAACCCTCGGCGAAAATATCGCCGATGCCAAAATCAAAAATACCGACTGCATACACACCCTCGAAAACGCTCACTCTAAAACCGGCGGCCTTTCCATCCTAAAAGGCAATCTCGCTCCGAAAGGCAGTATCGTCAAAACCGCAGGAGTCACCGAAAAAATGCTCGTGCATTCCGGCCCCGCAGTCATCTTCGAAAGTCAGGAAGATGCCTGCGACGGCATCCTCTCCGACAAGGTCAAGCCCGGCGATGTCGTCGTCATTAGAAACGAAGGCCCAAAAGGCGGACCCGGTATGCAGGAAATGCTCGTGCCGACAAGCTATATCGTAGGCAAGGGCCTTGGCGAATCGGTCGCTCTTATCACCGACGGCAGGTTCAGCGGCGGAACACGCGGCGCCTGTATCGGACATGTCAGCCCCGAGGCCTCGGTTGGCGGCCCTATCGGCCTCTTGAAAAACGGCGATATTATCGAAATCGACATCCCGGCAAGAAAACTGGCCGTTAAACTTTCCGACGAAGAACTCACAAAACGAAAGGCTCAATTCGTGCCTCCCAAACCGCGAATTACCGAAGGCTGTTTGGCCAAATACGCCTCGATGGCTACAAGTGCGGACACCGGCGCAATATTAAAATGGAAATTATAAAAAATCGTATTTATTTCCATAAAGATGTATTATAATAAGTGTTTATGGAAATACAGCCAATACTTAAAGAATTCAAGGAAGAAACCGCAAGGCTATACAAAAAAAAGCTTAAGAGCGTTATTCTCTACGGCTCATGGGCAAGGGGAAACGCTACTGAAGATTCAGATATTGATTTGGCGATTGTGCTTGATGGGGATATCGCGGCAGGCCGTGAAATAGACCGAATGATAGACATAATTACCGAAATAAACCTTAAATACGGCGTATTGATTTCCGTATATCCGGTATCAGAAAAAGATTACGCGTCCGTCAATAGTCCAATACTTATGAATCTGCGAAAAGAAGGAGTCGCAGCATGAGTGAAATACAATCACTAATCGAAAAAGCAAATCGTTATCTTAAAAGTGCAAGACTTCTTATTGACGACAGCGACTGCGAATCAGCCGTCTCGAGGATTTACTATGCTATGTTCTTTTGTGCTGAGGCAGCGCTTTTAACAAAAAACTTGTCGTTCTCGTCTCACAAAGGCGTAATATCTGCTTTCGGCGAACACTTCATTAAAACAGGCCTCTTCGATAAAAAATTAGGCAGAGAACTTAACAGGGCATTTGAAAAAAGACAGCTCGGCGATTATGGATGCACTTCTGCAATTGAACACAACGAAGCAGAACTTATGCTCCAAAGCGGGGCAATTTTGTCGATTCAATCACTAATTGGTTAAAAAAACAAAATCCGTGAAACCTGCGCAATCCGCAGCTAAAAATAATTGGTATATCGCCGGCCTGCATTTCGAATGCATCCAGTGCGGAAACTGCTGCTCGGGACCGGAAGAAGGCGTTATCTGGATCTCAAAGCCCCAAATCAACAGGCTTGCGGACTTTCTCGGCCAAAGCGTAAAAGATGTCCATAAAAAACATCTTAGAAAATTCGGCTTTCGCTGCTCGATAAAGGAAAATCCGCACACGAAAGACTGTATCTTTCTGGTCAATATTAACCCCGCACCTGTTGTACTATACTCAAGCCAGAAGAAAACCGATTTAACAGCGGGCAAGAGAAGTGATTTTGATCTTGCTACAACACGGAACAACAGGTGCGGGGTCAACGGCTCGAAAGGCTGTGCGATTTATGATGTCCGCCCGACCCAGTGTCAAACCTGGCCTTTCTGGCCGAGCAATCTGCGAAGTCCCGATGACTGGAACACCGCGGCGCAAAAATGTCCCGGAATAAACAAAGGGAAATTTTATTCTTTTGACGAAATTGAAAAAATCAAAAAACAAAAATAATAATCAGAGCCCAAGCGCCTGCCCGTCGAAGCCTTGGCGAAGTCGGGACAGCGCAGGGAGCTCAACCGCTTTGAAAATCTGCAAACAGGTTTCACAAATCTACGACTGGCTCGATTCGCAGATAAAATCAATGAATGTCGAATGCCAAACTTGCGGAAAATGCTGCAATTTCGACGCCTTCGGCCACAAACTCTTTATAACCACGCCGGAACTGCTCTATTTCAAGAAAAACATCGTCATTTCGAGCGAAGTCCCGATAAATCGGGACGGAGCCGAGAAATCTATTCAAAAAAATATTTGTCCGTACCTCAAAGACGGAAAATGCGCCGCAAGAAATTTCCGCTTCGCAGGATGCAGAATTTTCTTCTGCAAAGCTGATAGCGAAAAAATAAACAAACTCAGCGAACAGGCAATCGAAAAATTTAAAACTCTTTGTGATGAATACAATTTCCCGTATCGCTATGTCAACCTGGCGACAGCCCTGAATAAATTCGATTTGTCATTTTGATTTTTGTGTCGTTTTCTTCGACTCATTCGCATCCGCCGGCTTTGGTGGTGCAATATCTTCCACAAGTTCGGCCAATGGTTTTGTCATATATTCGCCTTTGTATGCCGGTATCTCGTAAACCCAGCCATTAAACATTTCCTGAAGTTTTTTAGCCTTTTCCCTTGCAAGCAGTTTTGCTTCTTTCTTTTGGAGCTCTTCCTGAGATTCTACTCCTTGTTCTTTTACGACCTGTGTTTTATCCGTAAAATCGACGTTGCATTTTATATAGAATTTCGAATCTTTTTGTGCGATTTCGATAAGGTACAAAGTCGAATCCTTCATCAGGCAGGCGTATTCGCGGTCGAATTTTAGGTCTGTCACATTCGAAGCGGTGCCCACATCGTCGAACCTTAAATTCATAATCGCGCTGAAGACCTGATTGCATTCGTTCTTTTTCTCCTTTTTGCCTGTGGGCACTTCTTTCAGCGTCGCATCTGTGCTGTTGGCTTCGGGCACAAGATTATAACTGCCGTCAGGCGACATTACCGTTATCGACGCTATTTCTGTCTTGTTTATCGTTATCAGGCTCTTATCGATATATTCGAGCGGCGAAGACCCCGGCCACGGCACGTTGTCCATAACGTAAACTTTTTCATCGCCGACTTTTCTGCCGTAATAAAGTCCGGCTGAAGGGCTGTCATTACCTATGATTACGCCCGTGATAATTTCCCCGCCTGCATCGAGAAATTTCACAACGCCCTGCGCATCTTCTTCGGTTACTCCGAGGTCCTTGAAATTGGCCTCATCTTGTG
>PGYD01000048.1 GCA_002839495.1 Planctomycetes bacterium HGW-Planctomycetes-1 | reverse complement strand
TTGCTCCGCACAAGAAGAATCGTGTGAAACCAACGACTCAAGATGGTCGGGTATTGCGGCGATACAAAAAACGATGGAGAGTGGAACGCCTGTTTGCGTAAGTTGTTGATAATACTCAATACGATGATAAGGAATCAGACATTATGGACAGAAGAAATAATTCTAAAAAATCCTTGAA
Organism: Planctomycetes bacterium HGW-Planctomycetes-1; assembly: GCA_002839495.1. Classification (GTDB taxonomy): domain Bacteria; phylum Planctomycetota; class Phycisphaerae; order Sedimentisphaerales; family UBA12454; genus UBA12454. Next base: position 11,655 of record PGYD01000048.1, on the reverse strand, counting down.
ATTAAACACAGCCGCTTGGTGCCTGACTTTATTCTTCTTTGTCGGCCCTTTCGACCGGCTGCGGAGCTTTTTGAAGAATCTCATCTGCCAGTCCGTACTCGACAGCTTCATTAGCTTCGAGCCACAGGTTTCTGTCGCAGTCTGCCGTCAGCTTTTCCACTGATTTGCCCGTATGGTATGCAAGTATATCGTAGATTCTGCCGCGAATCCTGATAATTTCTTTGGCTTGGATATCGAGGTCTGTTGCAGGCCCTTCGAGAACGCCGTTTATCAACGGCTGGTGCAGCAGTATTCGGCTGTTATTGAGTACGTATCTTTTTCCTTTTGCTCCGGCGGTGAACAGTATTGCTCCCATACTTGCCGCTTGTCCCATGCAGTATGTCGCTACGGGACATCGTAAAAAATGCATTGTATCGTAAACTGCCAGTCCTGCCGTTACGCTGCCGCCCGGCGAGTTGATGTAGAAATTTATATCGCTTTTGGAGTCTTCGTTGCTCAAAAACAGCATTTGAGCAATGATAAGGTTTGCCGATTCGTCATCGACCTGACCGCCGAGGAAGATTATTCTGTCTTTCAGCAATCTTGAATAGATGTCATAAGCTCGTTCGCCTCGTCCGCTTTTTTCTATTACTATCGGTACTAAATTCTGATTTAGTGTCATTTTTTACCCTTTTTCGTTATATCTCTGTGCTCTCTGCTTGCCCCGCACCAAATAGGCTGCTGCCGTAATTTAGTGCGTGGGTGGCTCTATGGCTTTTTTATTTCTTTTTTTTATCCTTTGATTCTTCTGCTTCGTGTTCGTGCAGAACTTCGTCGATTAGACCGTATTCTTTTGCTTCTTCGGCTGTCATATATCTGTCTCGTTCGGTTTCAGTGGTAATTTTCTCTATCGGCTGTCCCGTCAATTGCGACAGTATTTCATTTATTGTCTTTTTTGCCTTGAGTATTTCTTCTGCCTGAATCTTGATATCCGCCGCCTGCCCCGTTACTCCGCCCCAGGGCTGATGGAGCATGACTTTTGCATGCGGCAGAGCGTGGCGGCGGCCCTTGGCGCCGGCGGCAAGGACAATGGCCCCGCCAGATTCGGCTCGGCCAATACAATACGTCGCAACCGGCGAACCTATAAACCGCATCGTATCGTAAATCGCCATCGTGTCATCAACACTGCCGCCAGGAGAATTTATGTATAAACTAATCTCAGTCCCACGTTTTTGATTGTCGAGATACAACATCTTCATTATCACGTTAGCCGCCAAACCATAGGAAATCTCACCAATCATAAAAACAATGCGATTCTCCAATAACATATCATCGAGCGTCATCTCACGAGTACGCTGATAACTGGGCTGGACCTGCAACTTTGGCCCTCCGTCGCCAAGGCTATGGAGGGTCTGCGATTTAATATTCCTAATCAGATTTCTATTCGGCTCGATAATCATTTTATTCCCTTAATTCGTTTCCCTAAAACGACTTATAGCTATTCATAGGGTATAAGCCTATTACTTTATCGGCTATTTTTCAATTAAACTTTCCTTTAGGAAAGCCGATTTTTTAAGCATTATTCAACATCTTTAAGATAACGTCAATAAGTAAATTAACCGCGGATTAACACGGACGGACACGGTTTTTCACCACGAAGTTCACGAAGGACGCACGAAGGATTGCTTTAAGGCGTCCCGAAAATCGGGACTTATAAATTCATAGCTTGTGCCTTACTTGTAAGTAAACTTACCGCCGGCACATCGCTTCGAATTTTGCTGCTGCGCAACTATGTCTTAAAGCAATAACATGTTCCTGATTAAAGAGTTAAGGAGAGAAGGAAAACAAAGAGATTTAGGGGTTAGGGGTTAGGGAATAGGGAATAGGGAATAGATTTTTTGAGGGTTGTGTTTGAGGAGAAAGAGAGTAGAATTGTTCAGTAGTTAATAGCCAATAGACAGTAGCCAGGAGATAAGAGGCGGCGGGGAAAACAGAACGGCAGAGGAAAATTAAAAAACAAAATGACATACTGGAAATAAGATGGAAGCCTATACAATTTTGTCCGTTGCTGTTGACACATCTATAGAACTACAACAATCTTTGTACTATTTTAGATTTAAAGGGGTTGCACTCAAATATAGTGTCAATCAGAAAAAACAGTATACAGATTGCCTATCGGGACATTTTCCTGTTCATGAATACTCATTAAGTAATGCCTATAAACTTCTAACAGAATTTCTAAGTCTCTGGTCATTTGAAACAGATGAAATTGTAATGCCTTGTTGTGGAATTGAAAGTGGAACACCTTTCCCAGATGAAAAATCTGCTCTCAAAGCCAATATAATTGCACAGGACAGAGTAAAGGTTCCTAATGATACTACCTATCCTACTATAGTTTATTTACCAAAAATAGAAACAGAAGTTCAAGACAAAGCAGTTCGACTGTACAGAGTAGCAAGAAGTTGCATTAACGTATATTCGCAATTGTTATTCTTCTGGCATACGTTGGTTTATCCTTCTCAGAATGATAACGACGCACAAGGCTATATTCAAAAGTTCGTCGACAGCAAAATTTCTGGGTATGAGCACGTTTATCAAGATATTGATTGGCTCATAGAATTTACAAATAAAAATAAAGAAAAAGCTTTCGGTATAAATTTAAACAGACAGGATTTCGGGGAATATATACGTGAAAACGTAAGAAACGCGATTGCCCATATTGTCAGAGCGCGAGGTAAAGATTTGGAAATAGATAATATGAACCAGTTATCACACATAGGCACGATTAGTAGAATCTTAAGAGATATTTCTCGCTATAAAATTCAGTACACACATAATCTATCATTGGATAAACCTCATGGGCAGGATTATTTTATGATTCTCGAAAACCCAGAATCTGAATAAAATAAGCGATATGATAAATTTTGGGATTGCGCCGATGATTCCTGCCCACTGCCTTGGCAGAGGTAAACGAAAACCCCCAACATAAAGTTGGGGGCTTTTGGAGTTTGGAATAAACACTCCCTGCGCTATCGCTTGGGCTCTGCTTTTATCGCTTGCAATATACGCCTCTGGCGCTAAAATGGGGGAATGGACAAACTTTTGAATAAAATAATAGCCGGCGACTGTATAGAGATACTGGGCAAGGCCGAAGAACAGTTTGCCGACCTTATTTTCGCCGACCCCCCTTTCAATATCGGCTACAAATACGATAAATATCAGGACAGGCACAAAAAAGAACACTATATCAACTGGACAAGAGAATGGATGACGGCCTGCTGCAATGTTCTAAAGCCGACGGGGTCATTTTATATCGCTATCGGCGACGATTACGCAGCGCAGGTGAAAATAATCGCAGAAGATATGCTGGGATTATTCTGCCGCAACTGGATTATCTGGCACTACACGTTCGGGCAGCATACGAAAAATAAATTCGCCCGCTCTCATACGCACATACTCTATTTCGTCAAAGATAAAAATGATTTTACGTTCAACGATTACGCGATACGAACGCCTTCCGACAGGCAATTAATCTATAACGATAAACGTGCAAACTCAGTCGGTAAAAATCCGGACGATGTGTGGGACTGTTTCTCCCGTGTTTGCGGCACGTTTAAGGAGCGTCAGGGCTGGCATCCGTGCCAGATGCCGGAGCTTTTGCTTGGGCGAATCATCGCGGCAAGCTCAAACAAAGGCGATTGCGTACTCGACCCGTTTATCGGCTCGGGTACAACGGCGGTCGTGGCGGCAAAATACGGCAGAAATTACTGCGGAATCGATATCTCCGAAAGCTATGTAAAGAAAACAATAGAGCGAATCGGTCAGGCTGAAAAACGGGCCAAAGCAGGTAAAAATCTGTATTTCAATCCGATGGAAATCGACGAGATAAAAAGATTATTCATCGAAAGCGGCATTGATAAAATAAAGCTTCTTGCGAACAGCAAAATTCTTAAAATTTTTACGAAGCAATTCGCTCTGCGAATGAATCCCGCACCTTCTAAATATTCAAAAAAGAATGAAAAAAGAAGGTGCGGGATGAACAACGATAAAAAATACGATGCAGGACAGGTGATGTCGGTTATCAAGGACTTCGCAGACTGCGAAAAACGAAAGCAAAATTAAAGCGGGAGGCTTTAGTGTCCAAAAAGAACATCCCGTTCATAGTATATTTCGCGATATCGGCTGTTTCGCAGACGGTAATAGGTGCGCCGTTTAATCTTTCGTTTCTGGCGTGGATTGCGTTTGTGCCGTTTGTAATCGCATCGCTGGTGAACGAAAAAAACCTGACGATTATCCTTGTTTCGTATATCGTCGGGCTTGCGTACTGGCTGGGCAACCTTTACTGGCTCATTCCGATAACGATTCCCGGCTGGTTCGTAGTCTGTCTCTACCTGGCGGTTTACTGGCCGCTCATCGCGATGTGTCTGCGGTACTGCGTGCGGAAAGGCGTTCCGCTGTCGCTTTCGCTGCCGATACTTGTCGTCGGCGCAGAGGCGGCGTGGGGCTGGCTGTTCAGTTGGCGGTTTTTGGCGCACAGCCAATACAGGAATATTCCGCTGATTCAGATTTCCGACATTTTCGGCGCAGCAGGCGTCAGTTTTATTATCGCTATGGCAAACGGAGCAATCAGCGAAACTATTCTTAGCGTCAGGAACAGCGTTTATAAAAATTCCGCCCGTCTCGGTAATGTTCTTTTGATTTTGATTTTGGCGGCGGCTCTATTCTACGGCCGATACAGAATCGAACAGACGCCGCAATTTGTCGAGGCTGGGCCGAAAATCGGAGTTGTACAGTCAAACGTGCCGATTGAATCAGCAAAGGAAATCGAACCTGCCGAAAAAACATTTCTCGATATGCTGGCCGAGAGCAGAAAATGTCTGCTCGAAGCCGAGCCGGTACTGATTATCTGGCCGGAGACTATGGTTGAGGCGATTTTGGACGACAGCTATTTAAGACTGCTCGGCGAAGACAGTATTACAAAGCTGTTTCACAGGACGCTAATTCGGCACGCTGATGAGGGTATTTATCTTCTGGTCGGAGCATTCGGCGGCAAGGCGGAAATCGCCGGCGAGCAAATCGAAATGAAAACGAATTACAACTCAGCATTTTTATACGAGCCGAACGGTATCGGCCCAAGGCAGAGCTATAATAAAATTCATCTTGTTCCGTTCGGCGAATATATGCCGCTCAAAGACCATCTGCCGTTCCTTTACAATTTCCTGATGGCGCTTACGCCTTATACCGAAGACTATATATTGGACGCGGGGACGGAATACACGATTTTTAAAATGCCGATGCGGGACAGAATTTACAGCTTCGGCGCGATGATTTGCTTCGAGGATACGATTCCGAAAATCGGCAGAAAACTGACTCTCAGCGCAGCTTCTCTTTCGGGAGATAAAAATCAAAACAAACGCGCCGACCCGCCGGCGGGCGAGGTCTCGCTGAAGGCGGATTGGCTCGTAAATATAACCAATGACGGCTGGTTCGTTAAAAAGAGAGGCGGAAAGATAAAGGCGACCAGCGAATTGAGTCAGCATACGGCGATTTGCGTATTTCGGGCGGTGGAGAATCGGCTTTCGGTAATTCGATGCGCAAATACGGGAATAAGCTGTTTTATAGATTCGCTCGGAAATATAAAAGACGGCTTTTCGGCAGGGACACTGGAGAAAAAAGCTCTCCAAAGAACCGGCCAGCAGGGCTGGTTTGCCGACAATATTTCGATAGATAAAAGGATTACGGCATTCAGTAAACACGGGCAATTACTCGATATCGCCTGTGCAATATGTTTGATTTTAACCGCTGTTATGTCGATATATAAATTAACGAGAAAACAGAAGGTAAACTATGAATAAAATCTGTTATATTTTAGTTATAACTATTTTAATGACAAGCAGTTATTGCGCAGGGTCGGAGGCTGTAAAAAGTCTTGTTCCTGACGCTGAAAAAATCGTTTTAAACGGTCTGAAAAGTCCTGACGGCAGGATTCGGGCAAACGCTGTCGAGGTTGTCGCTTCGGGCCAAAAAATTGAGATGATGCCTAAAGTGGCTGAACTTTTGAATGATGCCGATATGCCGGTCAGGTTTGCCGCCGCTGTCGCGATAGGCGATATGCAGTACAAACCGAGCGAAAAAAAACTCGTACAATTATTGAAAGATTCTGACCTAAATGTAGTAATAGCGGCAGCTTACGCACTTTGCAAGATGAGCAATCCCGATTATCTGAAAATGATAGAAAGTGCCGCCGGTACCGACGACCAAACCGTAAAAGCAAATGCTGCGATGCTGCTTGGAAAACTGAAAAGCAAACGCTCGCTGAGACTGCTTTATAGCCTCAAGGACAATCCGGATGCCAGCAATATTGTCGCTTTTAACGCTGTCGAGGCGATTGCGCGAATAGGCGATGAAAAAATTTATTCCAAGATATGGACAATGCTCATAAGTGTTTATGCGGACGATAGATATTTTGGATCCCATGCAATGGGGGCTTTGGGCGGAATTAAGGGGGCAAACGCTATAATTACGCTTTTGGACGATGATGTGGTGGAGGTAAGACTTGCCGCGGCCAAGGAGCTTGGCATGCTCGGCGACAATAGCGGTCAAATCGTCGTTCTTGAGTATTTAAACAGCCCCGAATCGGCTGACAAAGATACCATCGATCGCCGTAATACACTGGCAGCACTTGCTATAGGGCAAATCGGGACCGAGGCTTTGACGGCCCATCTGCCGAAATTGCTCAAAAATGACTCACAATTTGTCAGGCTGGCGGCGGCAAAGAGCGTTTTTATCCTCGCAAAAGGCAAATAACAAATCGCCATAAGAGTAAAAATAACTTGACCTTAAGGGTCTCAATCCGTAAAATCAGCACAAGTCTTATGGTATACCCCCAAGGGACAAATCATTCGGTCTCAGACGGGGAAGTCTTTAAATTTGCGGATAGTTTATATATTTTTCGTATATTTGCAGAAATCAGCCTGGCAACCAGCAGCGAAAGGAGTAAAAGTTGAGTACCCTTACAAAGATTTTGATAGTTTTACTGGCGTTATTTTCTCTATTCCTTTGCGGAACAGTTGTAACGTATATCGGGACAGCGAAAAACTATAAAGAGGCGTATGAGAAGTCACAGAAAGACGTGGCCTCCCTGCGACAGACCAGCACAAGCTATAAAGAACAGCTCGAAGAAAAGAACCGCCAGATGCAGGCTCTTACCGACAAACTCGACGCCGAGGTAGCATCGCTGAAAGCTGAAAAGACAAAAACTGAACAGGCTTTGAAAGACGCCGAGCGCAACAAGGCCGCGCTTGACGAAAAAGTACAGACGCTTACGGCGGCGGCGCTGAAGTTCGAAGGAACGGTCGGAAGTATGCAGGAGTCGCTGACGAATACCCGCGAAGAGCTCGACAAGGCACGAGCGGAAAGTATTAAACTCAGCAAAAATCTGAACGAAGTAACGGCGAGCCTCGAAGAAAAGATGGCTCAGCTTGAGTCGCTGAACACGGAAAAGAAGAGACTGCTCGAAGAAAAGGCAGGCATAGAAAGCAAAATCAGCGGTCGAACAGGAACTTATGAACCCATAACGACAGTGCCTGATTCTGCGACCGAGGCAATCGGGGCATACGGCAGCAGCCCGCTGCAGGGAAAGCTTACCGCAGTGGAAGGCAGCCTGGCAACGCTTTCAATAGGAACGGCGGATGGCGTGGAAAAAGGAATGATATTCCATATTACGCGAAATGACGCATTTATCTGCGATATAAAGATAACAGAAGTGGATTCGGAAGTTTCGGCAGGGACGCTGCAACTCGTACAACAGCAGCCTCAGGCCGGAGACATCGCATCCACAACATGGTAGAAGAACCGACAAATTTCGAACTGACAGGAACAGTAATGAGCGATTTGCAGACAACCGACAAGGTCAAGGCTCCAAGCAATCTCTATACAGCTTTACTGGCGCTGGCTTGCGGCGCCGTTGCGGCGACTGCGGGCTTTGTCGCTTTTAAATGTCATTTTGTTTACGGAACACTTTTAAAAATTGTGGAGAACATCCGTTAATCAGCACTAAACAGGAAAGAGGTCGCTGTATTTTTTGAAAGGATTTGAACGTGTTTCTGAACACGATATTGGGCTGGTTTAGTATGGATATGGGGATAGACCTCGGTACCTGTAATACTCTCGTATGCGTCCGCAACGAAGGTATCGTACTGAATGAACCGAGCGTGGTAGCCGTCCGCAAAGGAACCAATATAGTTTTGAACAACGGCGAAGCTGTCGGTTTGGTGGCCCGCGAGATGTTAGGCAAAACGCCGGGCAGCATTTCAGCAATCCGTCCGATGAAAGACGGCGTCATAAGCGATTTCGAAATAACCGAGGCAATGCTCGGCTATTTCATCCGCAAGGTTCACGGCAGAGGCGGTCTTGTAAGGCCGCGAGTGGTCATAGCCGTGCCGAGCGGTATAACAGCGGTCGAAAGACGGGCCGTAATAGACAGCGCAGAACGAGCCGGAGCAAGAAAGGTATTTCTCGTCGATGAGCCGATGGCGGCAGGTATCGGGGCCGGACTTCCGATTACCGAACCGACGGCATCGATGATTATCGATATCGGCGGCGGAACAACGGAAGTAGCTATAATGAGCCTTGCCGACATAAGTTCGTGCGAATCAGTGCGAATCGGCGGCGACGATATGGACGAGGCGATAATCAATCATCTCAAACGGACATATAATCTTCTTATCGGCGAGCCTCGCGCCGAGCGGGTAAAAATGCAGCTCGGCTCCGCTGCGCCGCTGGAAGAAGAAATGACAATGGAAATTGCCGGCAGAGATACGATATCGGGTCTTCCCCGCAAAATAGTCATAACGAGCGAGGAAATCCGCGAAGCCCTGAAGGAGCCGATTTCCGGTATAATAGAAGCAGTTACGAAAACGCTCGAAAAGGCCGAGCCGGAACTGGCGGCAGACTTAATCGAAAACGGAATGCACCTCTGCGGCGGCGGCTCGCTGCTGCGAGGAATGGACAAAGTTCTTTCCAATGCCACAGGCCTGACTGTTCACCGTGTCGAAGAGCCTTTGACCTGCGTGGCCAGAGGAACGAGCGTTTATCTCGAAAACCTCGAAATATGGAAAGACACGATGGACCATAACGGCTACGGATGGGAGTAAAAACCCGAACCCGCCGGTTTGAGGACTTCTGATGGCACGGACGCGATTCAAACCATCAAAACTTACACTTTTCATCGGTCTTTTTTTGTTCGGATGCGTACTTCTTCTTCTGCCTCAAACTTTAACGTCAAAACTTAACTTCGCGTTCATCGATATTTTCGGTTTCTTTCTGAATATGGGTTCATCGGCGGCGTATTATCATCAGCCTCCGAGCACATCGCCCGATTTTGTGTCGAGGCACGAATACAACCGGCTCTGGGTGGCTTATACCAACCAGCAGGCGGAACTTCAGGAGTATAAAAGACAAATCGAAGAACTCGGCAAAGTAAGATTGACCGAGCCGGACCCCTTGGCCGGTCTTGTGCTGGCAAAGGTAGTCAACAGGAAAGACAATCAGTTTATTATAAACCGCGGTTCGAACGACGGACTCAAGAACGGCCAATATGTTCTCGGCGATAACGCGGTAATCGGCGTAATTGAGCAGGCCTCGGCGGATATTTCGAGCGTTCGGCTGATTACAAGCTCAACGTGCAAAATACCAATCAGGATTTCGGCGCCGCAAATCGGCACATATTTCAACGGAACGATGCAGGGCGACGACAAAAACGGCGCGATAATACTAAATATGCCGCAGAAATATAAAATCAAGGCGGGCTCTAACGTTTACGCGGCGGAGAAGGCGGGTTTTCTCCTGTCGCCGCGAATAATCGGACGGATATCGAGATGCGTCATCGGCGAGACAAACCCCGTCATCTGGGACATTACGGTAGAGACGGCTTATAACCTAAACAATATAACAGATGTGGCGGTGATTGTGATAAATCCCGCTGCCGGCGGATGAAATTGCGGAGCAGAAAATGAGATGGTTCAGATTCGCATTCTTGATAATTGCCGCGGCTGTGATTCAGGCCAGCGCACTGATGGGCACGATTTCGCTTACGGATATGCATATAAAACCGGATTTGCTTTTGATACTGCTTGTTTATTTCGCGATAAGCTGCGAAAGCTATGACGCGATTATATGCAGTTTCGCAATCGGCTTTGCTGCTGACTTGACGGGTGCGGCAATCGGCCCGCATTTTATCAGCTTCGGCCTGCTCGGAACGGCGCTGGCGCATATCAAAAAGGTAATTCTTCTCAAACAAACCCGCCAACAGGCGGCTGCCATTTTCGTTATGGGGATTTTGACGTATATACTGGCGAGCATACTGATAAAATTCAAAGTTCCCTCGGCGGCGGCAAATATGTTCAAAATTTTTACGGTTTCGATTTACTCGGCAATTTTGTGGTTCCTTGTCAAATGGTTCGTCAGGGCGATGGGCAAATGGGTCGGGGCGGGTGTTTTCCGATTCGGCGCAAAGCCGCAAGAGCGATAACGTATGTCCGGCAAACGACTGAAAATATTCGCGTTTTTCTGCATCGGCATCGCCGCGGTATGCATCGCAAGGCTGGCGTATATCCAGCTTAATCCGCAGTCGGCCTGGCAGAGTCAGCTCGAAAAAATCAGGACGGGAAAACATACGGAACTTGCCGCACTTCGCGGTAAAATTCTCGACAGAAACGGCAAAGTTCTCGCTACGGACGAGGCGTGCTTTACGCTCTGCATAGATTATCGTCTTGCCCGTCTTGGAGATGAAAGATTCTGGCGGGTACAATCGCTGCGGTGCGAAAGCGACAGAGAAAGAGAACAGGTAAGAGAGAAATTCCAGCAGGATTACAATACCTTAAACGCGATTATCGCCAAATGCGCCGCTTTTAAGAACTGCACAACAGAGGAAATAACCGAGCAGCTCAATCGGCAAATCAATGACCCTATCTGGCAGCTGCGGTTTTATCTGGCGGGAAAGCGGAAATATCCGAAACAGAATTTCGAGGCCGCCGAGCCTGACGCAGACAAAAGACTGCTGCTCGCAGCACAGGTCGATATAGCGGAAATGCATCAGCCGCAGCCTTTGATAAGACTCGAAAATGACGATGCGGTACTGGCGGCACAGCTCAAATTCATAGATACAGAAGGAGTGCAAATACTGCCGAGGAGTGAGCGGGTTTATCCGTATAAAAATTCCGCCGCCCAGATAATCGGCTGGGTCAAGCCGTGGAATCCCGCCGATGAGAACGAAGCGAACGGATACAGTCTGGGCGATGCTGTCGGTTTTTGCGGTATAGAATATCTCTGCGAGCCGGTACTCAAAGGCAAATCGGGCAGAATCGTCTATAATCTCGACAACGAAGTCGTAAGCAGAACGGAGCGAGAGTTCGGAAGCGATGTAAAACTTACCATCGATATAGAACTGCAGCAAAAAGTGGAAAAGCTGCTCAAGAATCCCACCCTGTATCCGACATTCGGCAAGGCGCTGGGCATCATTGTAATCGACGTCAACTCAACCGATATTATCGCTATGGCGTCGCTGCCTGATTTCGACCTCAACAGCGCAAGATGGGAATATTCGAGACTGCTTGCCGACGGGAATCATCCGCTGCTTAACCGCAATTTAACCGAGACTTATCCGCCCGGCTCATC
>PGYD01000047.1 GCA_002839495.1 Planctomycetes bacterium HGW-Planctomycetes-1 | reverse complement strand
TTGTTCGTTACGAATATCATCTTGCAAACTTTCTCGCTATGATTCAACTTGGTTGTATCGTCATCTTACTCCGGAGGGTTTTGGGATGACTTGTAGTAATATAATAGAAAGAAATAAATTAATTGAAAAAATATACTCAATATTTCGGCAAGATGATGCCTTACAACGCAAACTCAAAAGTATAATTGGTACAAGAGAGATTTATAGATTCCTGAAAGAAACTCTTGAAAATAGTCAAAATATTTTGATTATTATTGATGGAGCCAAGCGTGAAATTGAAGACAAAATGAAAAATCGTGTAGATACGTGGGGAAAGTGGGTTAATATCCAAATTATCAATCATTTCAAATATGAAAATCAAAATATCATAATAGCAGACCCTCCATTTCAAAATTTGGAATTTGGCGATATTGCCGTATCGACCGACATAGAAAAATCAGAAACTTCCGCATATACGGAAGAATTCCATCTGGAAGGACGTAATGAAAATGTAAGAAAAGTCTACAATCTACTTAAACAATCTTTTCTAAAAATTAGAAGTGGGATTAGATTTAATCCTACCAAAAACTATATTGGTATATATATAAAAAAACAATTTGTCTTTATAAAATGCAGAAAAAGAAAAATTATAATGATAGTTCTTTTGTCAGAAAACGAAGTCAAGAACACCTTAAACTCACAATATCATAAAATTATAAGTCATTCAGAATCGAATCAAAGATTCTGGGGAGGCTCAAGGAATAATCCAAATTGTGCTGTTGAAATATATGACACAGCGCATTTTGATGAAATAGAAAGTTTATTACGGAAAGTAATAGCAAATAATGAAGAATTATGAAATAAATAGTAATATATACAGTGTAAATCCTGTGTTAATCCGTGTCTGAAAAAAACGGTGTAAATCAGTGTCGAATATGAAACTATATAATACACTAACTCATAAAGTCGAAGAATTCGTCCCGATGCAGCAAGGTAAGGTCGGGATATACAGCTGCGGGCCGACGGTATATTCGCATCCGCATATCGGAAATTTCAGGAGCTTTCTCGTTGCGGATTTACTGAAGCGGTTTTTCGAGTTCAAGGGCTTTTCCGTAACCCATATTATGAACATAACCGATGTCGGGCATCTCGTTGATGACGCCGATGAAGGAGCAGACAAGCTTGAAGAGACAGCCCGAAAGCAGAAAAAAGACCCCCTTGAAATCGCAAAGTTTTACACAGAGTCATTTATGCAGGCGAGCAAACTGCTTAATATAAAACCATCCGACAAATACCCAAAAGCGACCGAGCACATCAGCGAAATGATTGATATGGTTAAAAAACTTATCGACAAAGGCTACGCCTACGTTGTCGGGCATAATGTTTATTACGATGTTATGAAGTTTGCCAATTACGGACAGCTTTCCGGCAATACGCTCGAAGATGTAAATGCCGGCGCCAGAATTGAGATTAATCAGGAAAAGAAAAATCCGCAGGATTTTGCTCTCTGGAAGCACGACCCCAAACATTTGCAACAGTGGGACAGCCCCTGGGGCAGAGGATTTCCCGGCTGGCACATAGAATGCTCGGCAATGAGCTCAAAATATCTGGGCGCCGAATTCGATATCCATACCGGCGGAGAAGACAACATATTTCCTCATCACGAATGTGAAATCGCACAATCCGAAGCGGCAAGCGGCAAAAAGTTCGTCCATTACTGGCTGCATACGCGATTTTTATTATTCGACGGCGAAAAAATGTCCAAATCCAAGGGCAATTTATACACGATACCGGAACTTATCGAAAAGGGGGTCAGGAAAAACGCTATTCGATACGCCCTTATCTCGTCGCATTACAGGCAAAATTATAATTTTACTTTCGACGGCCTAAAAGCGGCCGAGCAGGCGATAGATAAGATGCAGCAGTGCGTTCTTCAGCTCAAAGATATACAAAAAAGCAGTAAAGCCGGCGAAATCTGTCAGCAAATTAAAGATTTATCGTCAAATTGTCTGGCACAGTTTGATGAAGCGTTATCAGATGATTTGAATATTTCAAAAGCTCTCGCTGTTTGCTTCGATTTTATCAGAGAAGTCAATAAAGCTGAAGATATGAACTTATCCGAAGCGTCCGCCCTGCTGGAAACAATAAGCAAAATCGATTCGGTGCTCGGCGTTCTCGAAAGTACTGATGAAGAGGTGCCGGAAAATATAATCGAGCTTGCCGAGAAAAGAAAAACCGCAAAGCTCAATAAAGATTGGAAAACGGCCGATGCCGTCCGAGCCGAAATTTCGGCACAGGGCTGGCTCCTTGAAGATACGCCCGGCGGAGGATACAGAATAAAACGCGGAGAGAATACCTAATGAATCCCGCACCTTCTTTTTATTCATTTTTTTTAGAAAGTTATATGGATAAGACAATATTCTTTTCCGTTTTTCAAAAAATAATTATTGAATACTTGGAAGGTGCGGGATGAAAATTATCGGCATTGACCCCGGTTTGCAGGTTTGCGGATATGCCGTCATTGAAGCCGACAGGAATAGGACAAAGCTGCTCGAGGCGGGTATTTGCAAAACCGACTCGAAGAAGCCGCTCGAAAAAAGATTAGTGCAGATAGCACAGGACATAAATTCGCTGCTCGAGAAATTCGGGCCTGCCTGTATGGCGGTTGAAGACTTATATTCGCATTACGTCCATCCGAAAACGGCAATCTTGATGGGACACGCAAGAGGTGTTATACTTGCCTCGGCCTGCGAAAACGGCATAGATGTAAGGAGCTTTGCGGCGACGAAAATTAAAAAATCGCTGACAGGAAACGGCAGAGCATCGAAAATGCAGATGCAAAGGAGCATTAAGAGCCTGCTCGGTCTGGCGAAAGTGCCCGAACCTGCCGATGTTGCGGACGCGATTGCGGCGGCACTTTGCTGTGCCAACTCGCTTTAAAAAAGGATTGTTATGAAGAAACAAGTTAAAAAAGCCGGATTTTCCACTACTGCCGTGCACGCAGGCGAGATACGCTATAACGAATACGGCTCAATAACTACACCCATCGTCCAGTCATCCACATTCATTTTCAAAAACGTAGACGAAATAAAGAAACTTGCTCAGGGTGCGGTCGGCAGATTCGAATACGGCCGATACGGCCATCCTACGCAAGTCGCCGCCGAGCGAAAACTTGCCGCACTCGAAGATACGAAAGACGCCGTACTTTTTTCGTCGGGAATGAGCGCAATAACAACCACACTTTTCGCAATTTTAAAGGCAGGCGACCATATAATAATAACGGACGATGCATACAAACGGACGCTCGATTTCTGCCTGAAATGTCTTAACAGGTTCGATATCGAATGTACGGTCGTGAAAATGTGCGACTATGAGGCTATCGAAAAGGCGATAAAGCCGAACACTAAAATTTTCTTCTCTGAGTCGCCGACAAATCCTTATCTGAACATAATGGACATCAAAAGGCTGATGGGCATCTTTAAGGGAAAAGGAATATATGTCATATCCGACAGTACTTTCGCGACGCCCTACAATCAAAAACCGCTGGAATACGGAATCGATTTGGTAATACACAGCGCGACAAAATATCTCGGCGGACATAACGACCTGCTCAGCGGAGTTGTACTCGGAAGAAAAGAGCTGACCGGCGTTATTCGTGAATATCTGAAAATAACGGGCGGCTGCATCGACCCGCATTCGGCTTATCTCTTAATCCGCGGCCTCAAAACGTTTGAATTGCGGATGCAGCGTCATAATGAGAACGGCCAAAAGGTCGCTGAATATCTCGAAAGCCATCCGAAAGTCAAACGCATATATTATCCGGGTCTTGCAAGCCATCCGCATTACCAAATCGCAAAAAAACAGATGAAAGGCTTCGGCGGCGTAGTTACTTTTGAAATGGAGGACGATGTTTCAAAGGCGCTGGAGTTTTTGAGCAGGCTGAAAATCATCAATATCGGGCCGAGCCTCGGCGGCGTGGAATCGCTCGCGACGCATCCGGCGACGATAAGCTATTATGCCGTAACCAGAGAAGAACGTCTCGCTTTAGGCATTAAGGACGGACTTATCAGGCTTGCGGTCGGAATAGAAAACGCCGAAGATATCATAGAAGATTTAAAACAGGCATTATTATGATTGCCCGGATAGAAGGAAATCTCGTTAGTCTCAACAGCGATACGGCGCTTGTCCGTGTCGGGCAAATCTGCTATGAGGTGCTTTTGCCCGGCTATCTTTCTTCTCTGCTTGCCGGCAGAATCGGACAGGATATTACGCTCTGCACGATGGAATATTACGAAGGTAATATGGCGGGCGGAAATCTTATTCCGCAGATTGTCGGGTTTGTAAGCACCGGCGAAAGGGATTTCTTTAAAAGATATACGAGTGTAAAAGGCATCGGCATTAAGAAAGGTTTAAAGTCGCTTGCCCTGCCGATAGCTACCGTAGCAGCGGCTGTCGAAAGCGGCGACGAAAAAACTCTCACCGCCCTGCCCGGCATCGGCAAAAGGCTCGCTCAGCATATAATCGCAGAACTCAAAGGCAAATTGACCACTTACGCCGTCGGCGCCGAGCCTGCAAGGGCAAGTCAGGAATCTACGTTCGCAGGTTTCCAGATTGAAGCGCTTGAAATTCTGATTGCCTGGGGCGAAAAACGAAACGAAGCGGCTGAACTTATAAATCTGGCGTGCAGGAAACATCCGCAGATTAAAACCGCAGAAGAACTTGTGCCGCTGGTTTACAGAATCAAACAGGGAATTGAGGTTTAAGGAATGGCAATAGATAGGGTTTTAAACTCCGATTCGATGAACGAACAGGAAGATAATTTTAACACTTCGCTGCGGCCGACAACTTTTGCAGAATGTGTCGGACAGCAAAGCGTAAAAGAAAAACTGGCCATCGCCATCGAAGCCGCGAAAAAAAGAGGCGAACCGCTCGAGCATATCCTGTTTTACGGCCCGCCGGGACTCGGAAAAACGACCCTTGCTCACGTAATCGCAAATGAGATGGGCTCAAGAATAAAAACCACTTCGGGCCCTGCCCTCGTCAAGCAAGGCGATGTAATGGGACTTTTGAGCAATGTCAATACAGGCGATATTTTGTTTGTCGATGAGATACACCGGCTAAGTACGCCTGTCGAGGAATTTATTTATCCCGCGATGGAGGATTTCAGGGTCGATTTTACGGTTGATAGCGGCCTTCACGCAAAGACGATAAACTTTCCGTTAAAAAGGTTCACTCTTATCGGCGCAACGACGAGAGCGGGTCTTTTAAGCGCGCCGTTACGCGGCAGATTCGGTATGCTGTATCATCTCGAATTTTACAACATCGGCGAGCTTGCTCAAATATTACATCGTTCGGCCAAACTTTTGAATCTTGCCTGTCAGGACGGTACACTCGACCTTATCGCATCGCGAAGCAGAGGCACGCCTCGAATCGCAAACAGGCTTTTGAAAAGGGTTCGCGATTACGCACAGGTCAAAGGCAAGGGAAAATTAACCGACGATGTGGTTACAAGCGCATTGAAGATGGAGCAGATTGACGAACTCGGCCTTGACGAGCTTGACAGGTCGTTTTTAAGGGCGCTGGCAAACGTCTATAAAGGCGGGCCGGCGGGTATCGAGGCCCTTGCGGCTACGCTGGGCGAAGAAAAAGACACACTTGAAGACGTTGTCGAGCCTTATTTATTACAGATAGGTTTTGTCCGAAGAACAAACCGTGGCAGAGAAATAACCGACAAGGCCTGCAAACATCTCGGCGTCGAGCCGAAAGGGACAACACAGCAGAAGGACTTAGAGTCTTAATAGCAAATCTTTCATTGCCAAAAACCAAAATATCGCATAAAAATAATGTCTTATAGTTTAAAAAGACGATAACTATATACAAGAAATGATGTTAAAGGGATAAAAATGAGAAAAAACGCCTCTTTGGTTTTGCTATTCGCTTGTACGATACTCGCGGCGGCAGGCTGTCAGATGCCTTCGCAGCGAACAGCGGGCAGGCCATACCTTGCCGACGAGGAATTGATTAGCATTCATTATCTGGCCGGCAGGCTCGGCATGACCGTATCGCAGGAGACCAATGAAAAAATCATACTTAGCAATGCGACTAATACGGCAGCGATTTATCCCAAGTTAAACCAGATTTATGTAAATAATGAATACCTCGGCTCTGTCGGCAGAATCAAAAAAATCGATGGGCTGACTCATATTCGCGCTTCCGTCGAGGCTGAGATTCGGGGCAAACTTGCAAAGCCCGCGGCGGAATATACGCCGAAATATCAGCCGCCTGTCAAAAGCGACTGGGAACCTTCAGGAAAAACTGTCGTGATTGACCCGGGCCACGGCGGCAAAGACCCCGGCGCTACCAGTACTCACGGCTTTTATGAAAAAACTGTAAATCTGGACGTTGCCCTGCAGGTTGCACAATTGTTACGAAACAAAGGCCACAAGGTTATAATGACGCGGGATTCGGATGTATTTATCGAGCTTGAAGAACGTGCCGCCATCGCCAACCGCAGCAGAGCCAATATTTTCGTGAGCATTCACGCCGATTCCTGCGCGACGAGCAGTAAAAACGGTTTTACCCTATATGTCGCGCGAAGCGGTTCGGCGTCATCGACAAGACTTGCCGATGCAATCGATAATTGTATGGCTCAAGCCAAAACCGGCATAAGCAGCAACAGCGTCAGGAAAGCTGATTATCGCGTTCTTACGCATACCCGATGCCCCGCTGTCCTAATTGAACTCGGATACCTGTCGAACTACTGGGAGGCAAAGCAGCTTAGAAATGTCGAGATGCAGAAACGTCTCGCCAATGCCATCGCCGACGGCATAACGGATTATTTCAGAAACAGATAAAAAATTATGACTGCACAGAACCTTTCGATAGCGTTCGGTCTGACAATCTTCGCGGGATTGTCCACCGGCATCGGAAGCGCGATGGCGTTTTTCGCCAGAAGAACCAGCACACGATTTCTCTCTACCTCTATGGGTTTCTCGGCAGGCGTTATGATTTATGTCTCCCTGATTGAAATCTTCGCCAAGGCAAAGGACGGCCTGACCGCGGAACTGGGACAGGCAAAAGGCTACTGGCTCACGGCCGCTTCGTTTTTCGCCGGAATTTTTATAATAGCCGCCATCGACAAACTTATACCGGGCGTTGATAATCCGCACGAATTGCAGAAAATCGAAAAAATCGACGACGTCAAGGCAGCCAAAGAGTTTCACAAATTGTACCGTATGGGATTATTTGCCGCATTGGCAATCGCAATACACAATTTTCCCGAAGGTTTTGCGACATTTACTGTCGCGATGAAAGATACTCAGCTTGGGATTCCAATCGCCATTGCGATAGCTATTCATAATATACCGGAAGGTATCGCAATCTCAATACCTATTTATTATGCCACGGGCAGCCGAAAAAAAGCGTTTTGGCTGTCATTCCTTTCCGGCCTGGCCGAGCCTTTGGGCGCCGTCATAGGCTATGTTGCGCTTTTGCGTGTAATGAATGATATTGTATGCGGTATAGCATTTGCCGCAGTCGGCGGTATAATGGTATTTATTTCCATCGACCAGCTTCTGCCGGCGGCGGAAAAATACGGCAAACATCATTATGCCGTTTATGGCTTTGTCGCAGGTATGATTGTTATGGCGTTAAGTTTGTTATTATTTGTATAAAGAAATAGAATGAATTTTTATCCGTTGAAATTCAAGCCGATTTATAAAGAGCTTATATGGGGCGGACATAAGCTGTGTAATATTCTCGGCAAAGATTTTCCAGCCGATAAAAAAATCGGCGAAAGCTGGGAGCTTGCCGATTTGCCGAACGACAAAACCGTAATCGCTAACGGCGAATTTGCCGGAAAGACTCTTTCCGAGATTCTGCAAAAATATCCCGAACAAATCACAGGACGAAAAAATTACCAGCCGCCTTTCGGACTGCTTATAAAATTTATCGACGCTGCCGATGTGTTGAGCGTTCAGGTTCATCCCGATAAAGAAGCTGTTAAAAAACTCAAGGCCGGCAACCCGAAAACAGAGTGCTGGTATATAATCGGTTGCGAGCCTAACTCTTGTATTTACAAAGGGTTAAAGGCGGGCATAACAAAAGAGCAATTCGCACAATCTATAAAAGACGGCACTTGTGCCGAGCTTCTCAACAAAGTTCCCGTAAAGCCTGGCCAGTGTCATTTTCTTCCTGCCGGCACGGTTCACGCAATCGGAGCAGGAATTTTATTGGCCGAGATTCAGACTCCATCGGACACAACCTTCAGGGTCTTCGACTGGAACAGGCTGCAAAACGGCAAACCTCGTCAGCTTCATATCGAACAGGCCCTCGAAAGTATTCATTTCGACCAGAAAGCAGAGAAACTTGCCGTAATAACCGATGGACGGCTTGTCGATACGGAATTTTTCAAAATTGATAAAATCACCGCACAGGCAGGAACTTGCGAAAAAATTACCAAAGGCACGATGAAGGTAATTATCGTCATCAGCGGCAGCGGACAAATAACCGGTGCTGTCAATTTCGAAAAAGGACAAACGATTCTACTGCCGGCGATTTTCGAGGGTGAAATTACATTTGGCAGCAATACCGAATATCTTTTGACTACGGTCTAATACCAATACCAACCTGTCATTCCCGCGCAGGCGGGAATGACATCCACCCAATAACATTGACAGTTTCGGCTATTCCTAATACAATATCTCTATGTTAAAACCCGAAGAAAATCCTCCGATTATATGGCCGCCGGAAAAAAGTCTTAAAGACTTCGAGGGTATTTGGTGGGTCGCGCATACAAAAAGCCGAAACGAAAAAGCCCTTGCCTGGCAGATGCAGAAGAAAAACATCAGCTATTTCCTGCCCCTGACCGAAAAAATCTATAAAAAAAGCCGCAGGGTTTTCCGCTCGATGCTGCCCTTGTTCAGCGGATACGTCTTTTTCTGCGGCAGCGAAGCCGACAGGCTCGAAGTGCTCAAAACAAACCGAGTGGCCGGGCTTATAGCAGTAAATGACCAGCAGCATTTGGTAGCGGAATTGCTGCCGATAGAAAAAGCCCTTCAAACCGGTGCGAATCTTGAACCGTATAATTACATCAAGGCAGGCCAGCAATGCAGAGTTGTCGCAGGACCGCTTATGGGAACGGAAGGATTAGTCGTCAGCGAACAGAGCAGAACCCGGCTCGTTCTTCAGGTTGATATTCTCGGCAAGGCCACCTGTCTTGAAATAGACTCCGCCCTACTCGAAATAATTTCGCCGAATTGATTTGCTAAACTGTTTTATCCAGACACTTCTTCAGCGTTTTACATACAAGCGAAGCATCGTCTTGAGTCAGATTATTATAAAACGGAAGAGCGATTGTGCTTTTGCATACGTCGTCGGAAATCGGAAAATCGCCGTCTTTATAACCGAATTGTTCGACCATAAAAGGCTGAAGCGTTACCGGCGGAAAATAATTACTAACCTGTATTCCTTCTGCGAGCATAGCGTTTAAAATCGCGTCGCGTTTCGAGATATACGGTTCTTTAAGCCTGATAACAAACACAAACCAGCTCATTCTGCACTTGTCCGGCGATTTCGGCACGATTATTCTGGTCTCATCTGCCAGCAACTGCTGATACATCCCGGCGACCTTTTGGCGTTTACTGACGACCTGTTCGATTCTCACAAGTTGGCTGATTCCGAGGGCGGCGTTAATATCGCTCATCCTGAAATTATAGCCTAATCTTTCGTGAGCAAGCCAGCCGCTGCCTTTGCCACGGCCCTGATTGCGAAGAGCCCTGCATATATCGGCAAGTTTCTCATCGTCGGTGAGTATCATTCCGCCTTCGCCTGTTGTCATTTGCTTGTTGGGATAAAAGGCAAAGTTGCTAAGCGTTCCGAAGTTTCCGACCTTTTTGCCGTTCAGTTCCGAGCCGAGCGCTTCGCAACTATCCTCGATAACAGGCAAATTATGCTTTTGCGCGATTTGCCAGACTTCATCGAGACCTGCCGGATTGCCGAAAACCGCAACGGGCAAAATAGCCTTTGTTTTTGCGGTGATTTTCACCTCGATTTTTTTGGCATCGATATTCAGACTTACCGGGTCGATATCCACAAATACAGGCTTGGCATCGACCATTAAAATGCAGGTCGTCGAAGCGATGAACGTAAAAGGCGTGGTTATTACCTCATCGCCCCTGCCGATTCCGAGGGCTTTGAGACACATAAAAAGGCCGCTCGTGCCTGAATTAACCGCAACGGCATATTTCCTGCCGATATATTTAGCTAATTTCTCTTCAAATTCGGGTATTTTGGGCCCAAAGGAAAGATAGGGCGTTTTAAGCACCTCAACGACTGCTTTGATATCGTCTTCGTTTATGTCCGGCCGGGAAAGATTAACCTTCATATAAACTCCAGAATCTATGTTTATAAAAAAGGCATTATACGGCCAATTGTCATTTTAAAAAAGCAAAAATTGTGCCCCAATCGCCGAATTGATGGTATCAACAAGTGATGATTTTGGCCGGCTTCCGCCGGCCAAAATCGGGGAGACAAGATTTGAACTTGCGACCTCTGCGTCCCGAACGCAGCGCTCTAGCCAAGCTGAGCTACTCCCCGCAAAACCGCTATTATACCATAATAATTTACAAAGTACAATTTACTTTACCGGCTAATTTTTCTTCTCTTGAGAACCACGAGTGTTTTTGAGATATAGTTCCCGTTTGGCTGCAGAAGAACAATCTGGCTAAGATTCGCTATAAACCGATAACCAAGGCCTATTTTGCTGTGTATACTTTCCTCCACGACCGGTATTATGTTCTTCAACTCTTCGAGTTAAATCGTTACAAGCCATTTCATAACCTAAAATCTTATCTATTTTAAACTTGCGCCGCGCAAAGACTGAGGTTATGAAATGCCTTGTAAGGATTTTTACCCATAAATCGGCTCAAGCAAGGAACAAATCCTCGGAGCGGCGGCGGTAATGAGCAGCGGGCCGGCTTATATGCACGTCATTGAAGTTATGGACGCTTTAGAGGCACTGGGGCAGTAAAAAATTATCCCTGATTTTTTTTACAAATAAGAGCGTTTCTCTTTATCCGCCGAAAACCGGTGCGTTTTATCGGTGAACCGTCTGCGAAATTTTCAAAATCCTCTTTCGACCAATTCAGGACAGTATCTATTTCAACTTTGACCTTTCGCGCGGCAAAACCATACTTCTGTTTTTTGCACAAAGGGGCTTTTTCATTATACGGGCAAACTTTCAAACAGTCTTCGCAGCCGAAAAGGTGAGAATCCATTTTGTCTTTCAATTCTGAACCTATTCTGCCTTTGTGCTCAATAGTAAGATAGCTTATGCACCTGCGGGCATCGAAACCGTCTTCCGTCAAAGCGCCGGTCGGACAAGCATCGATGCACTTTCGGCAATTTCCGCATTCCTGCCGTTCTATCGGTTTATCAGATTTTAAAGGCATATTGGTAATTAACTCGCCGAAAAGCAGAAACGAACCGAATTTTGAATTTGTCAATAATCGATTTTTTCCCACAAATCCCAATCCAGCTCTCATCGCAAGAGCCTTTTCCGCGAGCGGCGAAGAATCAACACAAATTTTAAATTTAAGATTTTCGTATTTACTCTTCAAAAACTCAGCAATCAAAAGCAGTTTTTCCCTGATGAATATATGATAATCCGGATAGAGGGCGTAGGAAGCGATTTTAAGAGAGTCTTTTGGAGCAGACTGCGGCAGTTTATAATTAACCGCAACGCATATTACGGATTTTGCCGTCGGCAGAATTGAAACCGGACTGAATCTTTTTTCGGCATCCTTTTCTAAAAAAGCCATTTCGGCATTGCAGTCCGCTTTCAGCCATTCTTTGAATTTTTCGACCTGTCCACATTCAATATCATCAGCCGAAGTTATGCCGACAAGGTCGAAGCCCAGTGAAAGGGCCTTCTGTTTTATTTCCTCTTCGATTGCCATTGTTTTCAGCTTATCGGCCAATTGCCGGTGAAAACTTCCGTCGCCGGGCCGGTCATATAAACGCAGTTATCCTGCTGCGGCCACTCAAGCCGAAGGTCGCCGCCGGGCAGATGAGCGGTAACAATTCTGCCGCACCTGTCCGTAAGAACAGCAGCCGCACAGCAGGCACTTGCCCCCGTGCCGCAGGCAAGGGTAATGCCGCTGCCCCGCTGCCATGTCCGCATCGTAAATTAA
>PGYD01000157.1 GCA_002839495.1 Planctomycetes bacterium HGW-Planctomycetes-1 | reverse complement strand
TGTGAAACAGAAATCGGTTGATTGGCAATTTACATGTGAGAATGCGAGAGTAAAACTTAAACGGCTATATCCACAGTTTTAGAGGTGACAGAGTACTACACCATTTTAACAATTCCCTGCCGTATTTTGTTATACGCTTAGTATTTCTTTTACTTCACTGACTAATATTGGCAGATGTTTTGTAGCAGCCTGCCATACAATGGCCTCATCAACAATGTCATAGCCATGAATCAGGATGTTTCTGAAACCTATAATGCGGTGATGTTCGGAAATCTTTTCGAGCAACTCGTCATCTGCATATTTAATTCTGTTAAGGGCTTCTCCGATAATTTCAAAATCTCTTTCGACGGCTCTTTTGGTAAGGAGGTTATTTTGATATTCTTTGAAATCCATTCCGCGAACAAAATTCTGTATTTCCTCGACGGCCTGAAGGATATCAATAAGGTTTTTTCTTGTTTCATCGTTCATAAATAACTGTCCTCGTTTTGTCGATGGATTCTCTTAAGACAGGGTTTCTAAATTCTTTATCAACAACAAGGTCGACCTCTCGCTTAAAAAATTGTTCGAGTTGCTCTTTCAGGTCAAAATATTTATCGAAAAGGTCAATATTTTCGTCAGAATCAAAGATTACTAAAACGTCAACGTCACTGGCCTGAGAAAAGTTGGCGGTCAGGACAGAGCCAAACAGGCCTAATCGTTTGACAGGTAAACGCTGGCATATCCGCTCAATCTCTGGTTTGATTTTTTCTATATTAATCATAGCAGACATTCTAATACATTTTATTTCTTTTGTACAGCTTCATCTGGCAAATCTGAATTTAAACAAATCTTGTCTGGGCGGTATTCTTGCCGGCATATCTTTGCATATCTTGCTGATAATTTTTTGAGTCGCTTCCGCCTGCTGAGGCGTAAGCAGATTTCCAGCCGCCCCGCCGATGACGCCGCCTTTTACCCGCCTATGGCGGACTGGGGGACAGCAGCGGCCGTCTATCTCTGATTTTCTTACGCCTTTTGCATAGCGGCGTTTATTGTCTCGGCCAGTTTCTCGGCTTGTTGCGAGCCGATTAGCAGCCGTTTCCCGTTTATCAGTTCAAGCTGCACCCCCATATTCCCCGATGCGTTATATGCCTTGCCGCTCCCGCCCCATCTGATTCCCCATCCCCCGTATTCTGCTATCGGCCGGTACTTACGCGCATAACATCTGATTATCTCTTCGAAGCCGATTCTCTTGAACTTCCAGCTTATCGGCCAAAATTTAATATATACCCCGTCGCTGCGAACCTCGGTTATCAGCCTAAAACCGTAAACCAGAAACATAACGGCCGCCAGTATCGACAATAGAATATAAACACCAACTGCATCCTCTCTGTTTGACGGCCTGTGCTGTCTCAAAATTTCAATCAACAAAAAAACTATTATCGGTAAAAGAGCCATCCATTTCACCCACCCCGACAGCTTCTGACTCTCCAGAAACAGCACTCCATCCATCCTATTCATCATATTCTCCTTTTCTACTTCTATCTTTCCACATCCCGCCAAATACAAAGTTTTCTCTGCTGTCTATCCTCACGACTTCTTCAATATTTGAATTTTAATACTTGTCCGCCACAAGTTCACTGACAGCGGATGGAATTTGAGTTATTACTGCTTTTCTTTTACTAAAATCTTTTCGAGTGCAGGAAAAAATATATACGAAAGCTTTTCGCCTTTTGAATTATTTCTGGTATTAAAAAGTACCG
>PGYD01000046.1 GCA_002839495.1 Planctomycetes bacterium HGW-Planctomycetes-1 | reverse complement strand
GACCTCGTCGAAATGACGGCAAAAGAAAAACAAGGTATGAGTTATCAGATTTAATCGGAGCATATTATGGCGAAGATATATAACAATCTGGCTGAAACTATCGGCAACACGCCGCTGGTTAGGATTAACACTCTTGGTCCGACCGATGTGCAGATTCTCGGCAAAATGGAGTTTTTCAATCCCTGCGGCTCTGTCAAAGACAGAATCGGCCTTGCGATGATTGAGGCCGCTGAAAAGCAGGACAGAATTAACAGGCATACGACGCTTGTCGAGCCGACAAGCGGAAATACGGGTATCGGCCTTGCTTTTATTTGTGCCGTAAAGGGTTATAAGCTCACATTGGTTATGCCGGAATCGATGAGTATCGAAAGACGCAAACTGCTTACGATACTCGGCGCCGAGATTATTTTGTCCCCTGCCGCCGAGGGTATGAAAGGGGCGGTCGCCTATGCCCAGCGTTTGGTCAGCAACAGCGGAAATATGGTTATGCTCCAGCAGTTCGACAATCCCGCCAACCCGGAGATACACCGAAAAACTACCGCCGAGGAAATCTGGCACGATACGGACGGAGCCGTTGATATATTTGTTGCCGGTGTCGGAACTGGCGGTACAATTACAGGTTGCGGACAGGTGCTGAAAAAATATAAACCGTCTGTCAAAGTAGTGGCCGTAGAGCCGGTCGATTCGCCCGTGCTTTCAGGCGGAAAGCCCGGCCCGCACAAAATTCAGGGCATCGGCGCAGGCTTTGTTCCGAGTGTGCTCGACAGAAATATATTGGACGAGATTATCTGCGTCAGAAATGAAGATGCGATTGAGACCGCAAAGCAGCTTGCCGCCAAAGAGGGCATCCTTGCGGGCATAAGCTCCGGTGCTAATGTTTTTGCCGCGCTGCAGATCGCGAAAAGAGCGGAAAATAAAGGAAAGGTTATCGTAACGATTATCTGCGACACTGGCGAAAGATATATTTCGACCGAACTGTTTCAATAAGAGGCAAAATATGGAAAATGATGACATTAAAAAATTTGTCAAAGCGATTGTCGATACTTATGAAGATGATTCAGGCATAAATTTCATCGACACCAAAAATCTTCCTTTGCGGGACAGGATACGCGAAATTCTCGATTTGCTTATGGAGGTGATTTTTCCCGGCTATACGGGCGCCACGGAAGTTACGAATGCGAACATTACTTTTGTCATCGGCGATATTCTTTGCAAGCTTCAGGACCAGCTTTCCGAACAGATTGAAAGTGCACTGCTGCATCAGTGCAGATTGAAAAAAGCCGATTGCGACAGTTGCCGTATTATGGCTCAGGAAGTTACGCACCATCTTTTGTCGCAATTGCCGAAGATTCGCAGGCTTCTCAAGACCGACATTCAAGCCGCTTTCGACGGCGACCCTGCTGCTTCGAGTTTCGAGGAAATCGTTTTGAGCTATCCCGGCCTGCGGGCGATTACGACCCATAGAATTGCTCACGAGCTTTATCTGAAAAATGTGCCGCTGATTCCGAGAATTATGAGCGAACGCGCCCATCACGAAACAGGGATTGACATTCATCCCGGCGCTCGAATCAGCGAAAGATTTTTCATCGACCACGGCACAGGCATCGTCATCGGCGAGACCTCGATTATAGGAAATAACGTGAAAATTTATCAGGGCGTAACGCTCGGCGCTCTTGCTCCTGCGAAAGGCCAGAGCCTGCGGGGCGTTAAAAGACATCCGACCATCGAAGACGACGTTACGATTTACGCCGAGGCGACTATTCTCGGCGATGTAACAATCGGAAAAGGCGCCGTAATCGGCGGAAACGTCTGGATTAAAGATTCCGTCCCCGCCGGTGTTATTGTTTCAATGCCCAGCCCGGAACTCGTTTATATCCAGAAAAAGGCGAAAAAGTAAATGACTGGCAGCATCATTGAAAAAATCAATAACTTGAAAAAGAAGAAAAACGCGGTAATCCTTGCGCACAATTACCAGCCGGGCGAAATTCAGGATATCGCCGATTTTACCGGCGACTCTCTCGAATTGAGCCGAAAGGCCGCAAGTACCTCTGCCGATGTAATCGTTTTCTGTGGTGTTTTATTTATGGCAGAGACTGCCTCGATTCTTTCGCCGCAAAAAACAGTTCTGCTGCCCGACAAAAACGCAGGCTGCCCCATGGCCGATATGATTACCGCCGCCCAGCTTGAAGAATTGAAGCAAAAATATCCGGACTCGCTCGTCGTCTGCTATGTAAATAGTCCTGCCGAGGTAAAGGCAATCAGCGATTACTGCTGCACAAGCTCGAATGCCGTCGATGTTGTAAATTCGCTCGATGCGGAAAAGAAAATTATCTTTGTGCCGGACAAAAATCTCGGTCAGGTCGTAAAGCAAAGAACCGGCAGGGATATGGTGCTTTGGCCCGGCTATTGTCCTACTCATATTTTCGCGACTGCCGACGATGTGAAGAAAATACAGGCCGCTCATCCTGCCGCGATTCTGCTCGCACATCCGGAATGTCCCGAACCTGTAAGGGACTGTGCCGATGAGCTTTTGAGTACGGGGCAAATGCTGAAATATGTACGAACAAGCGACAAAAAGGAATTTATAATCGCCACTGAAATCGGAATTATACATACGTTGAAAAAGCAGAATCCGGACAAGACGTTTTATCCTGCTTCGGAGAAGTTTATTTGTCCGAATATGAAGAAAATTACGCTCGAAAAAGTCTTGTTTTCGCTCGAAGATAACAAATATATTGTAAAAGTGCCCGATGACATCGCCCAAAAAGCGAGAAAAGCACTCGACAGAATGATAGCAGTTTTGCCGAAAGGATAAATAGAGATGGAAGAAAAAAAGTATCATATTGAGACGCTGGCTCTGCACGCAGGCCAGGAGGTTGACCAGACTACGTTAAGCAGGGCGGTGCCGATTTATCAGACCACAAGCTACGTATTCAAGAGCACCGACCACGCGGCCAATTTGTTTGCGCTGAAAGAATTCGGTAATATCTATACTCGCCTGATGAATCCGACGACGGATGTCCTCGAAAAACGTCTCGCTGCCCTCGAGGGCGGTATCGGCGGTCTCGGTTTCAGTTCCGGACAATCGGCAATATATGTAAGTATTTTCAATATTTGCGGTGCAGGCGGACACATTGTCGCCTCCAGTTCGCTTTACGGCGGGACGGTTACGCTCTTCAGTCATACGTTTAAGAAATTGGGCATTGATGTAACTTTTGTTGACCCTAAGAGGCCTGAGAATTTCGCCGAGGCGATAAAGGAAAACACGAGACTGATTTACATCGAGACTATCGGCAACCCGAAAAATGACATTCTTGATTACGAAAAAATCGCACAGATTGCTCACGATAACGGGATGCCTGTGATATGCGACAATACCGTTGCGACGCCGATTCTATTTCGTCCCATCGAGCACGGCATCGATATTGTCGTCCATAGCTGTACTAAATTTATCGGCGGACACGGCACGAGTATCGGCGGCGCCATCGTCGATTCCGGTAAATTCGACTGGACGAACGGCAGATATCCCGAGCTTACCGAGCCCGACCCGAGCTATCACGGCGTAAAATATGTCGAAGCTGTCGGTCCGCTTGCATATATCATAAAGGCCAGAACCCAGTTCCTCCGCGATATGGGCTCCTGTATGTCGCCGTTTAATGCATTTCTGTTCCTGCAGGGTCTTGAGACTCTTCATCTGAGAATGCAGCGTCATAGTGAAAACGCTCTTGCACTTGCTAATTGGCTCGAAAAACACAGTGCGGTTGGTTGGGTCAATTATCCGGGATTGAAATCTCATCCGGACCACAAACTTGCTAAAAAGTATTTGCCGGCCGGACAGGGGGCGATACTTGGTTTCGGGATTAAAGGCGGCAGAGCGGCAGGGGTAAAATTTATCAATTCTGTTAGGCTTGCCAGCCATCTTGCTAATATCGGCGACAGCAAAACTCTGGTCATCCATCCGGCAAGTACGACTCACCAGCAGTTGACTGAAACCGAGCAGCTTGCTGCCGGTGTAACAGACGATTATATCCGCGTTTCTGTCGGGACCGAACACATCGACGATATTATCGCTGATTTTGACAATGCTTTGAAAAAAGCCCAAAGTTAAGGACTAAAAATATGTGGGACTATAATAAAAAAGTTATGGAGTATTTTCTTCATCCGAAAAACGCCGGTGAAGTCGAAAATCCCGACGGCATCGGAGAAGAAGGCTCTCTCGCCTGCGGCGATATGCTCAAGCTGACTTTCAAACTCGACAAAAACGGCAAAATAGCCGATGTGAAGTTTAAAACCTTCGGCTGCGCAAGCGCAATCGCTTCAGCCTCGATAATGACTGAAATGGTAAAAGGTCTTACCATCGAAGAGGCTGAAAAGATTACTAATAAGGATATAGTCGATAAACTTGGCGGCCTGCCGGAACAGAAAATGCATTGCTCGGTGATGGGTATGGAGGCACTTCAGGCAGCGATTGCGAATTATCGCACCGGAAAGGGAAAACCAGCCAAAAAAGCCGAAGGCAAAATCGTTTGTACCTGTTTTGGTGTTACCGACAAGGAAATTGAAAAGGTTATTATCGAAAATGACATTGAAACGGTCGAGCAGGTTACAAATTACTGCAAGGCTGGCGGCGGATGCGGCTCCTGCAGAGGCGAAATTCAGCAAATCATCGACAAAATCCGCGGCAAAAAGGGAAAAGGCACCGAAGTACACACTCATCCTAAAAAACTGACGAATTTACAGAAAATTCAGCTCATTCAGCGGACAATCAGCGAGCAGGTTCGCCCGCTCTTGAAAGCTCACGGCGGCGACATAGATTTAATTGATGTCGAAGGCAGCAAAGTCATCGTCGCTTTTCGCGGTATGTGTTCGCAGTGCCCCACGGCTGAATTTACTATGAAGGATGTTGTCGAGGGCAGATTGAAAGAATTTGTCAGCAAGGATATTGTTGTTGAAGAACAAAGCGAATAAGGACGGACAAATGTCAAGAGTGATATATTTCGATAATAACGCGACAACCAATGTTGCTCCGGAAGTTTTCGAAGCGATGAAACCATTTTTAACCGACCTTTACGGCAACCCGTCGAGTATGCACACTTTCGGCGGTCAGGTCGAAAAACATATCAGGTATAGCAGAGAAGCAATTGCCGCTCTTCTCGGCTGCGACAGTTCGGAAATAGTTTTTACAGGCTGCGGCACAGAAAGCGACAACACTGCCATAAAAGGCGTTTTGGCGGCTTATCCTGAAAAAAGAAAAATCATCACTACCCGCGTCGAGCATCCCGCCGTTCTTACGACCTGCAGAGAACTTCAGAATCAGGGCTATAGACTCATCGAGCTTGGCGTCGATAAATATGGCCAAATCGCTCTCGACGAACTCAAGGCGCAAGTCGATGACGATACTGCACTTGTAACTATAATGTACGCCAATAACGAAACGGGCGTTATTTTTCCAATAGATAAAATCGCCGAAATCGTCAAGGCAAAGGACGTTGTTTTTCATACCGATGCTGTTCAGGCTGTTGGTAAAATTCCCCTGAATCTTAACAACAGCAATATTGATTTACTCAGTCTTTCAGGCCACAAGTTCCACGCGCCAAAGGGCGTTGGCGTTTTATATATCAGAAAGGGCACAAGAATTTCTCCGTTTATTGTCGGCGGCCATCAGGAAAAAAGCAGAAGGGCGGGCACCGAAAACGTCGCCGGTATTGTCGCACTCGGTAAAGCAGCCGAAATTGCCGCCAAATCAATACGAGAGGAAAACACAAAGGTCAAAAAACTTCGCGACAAACTCGAAAATGCAATTCTAAAATCCTGTCCCGGCTCAATGCTCAACGGCGACAAAATCAATCGTTTGCCGAACACTACGAATATCAGTTTTGAATTTATCGAAGGCGAAGCGATTCTGCTTCTGCTCGACCAGTTTGGCATCTGTGCCAGCAGCGGCTCTGCCTGTACTTCCGGCGCCCTTGAGCCCAGCCACGTTATGCGGGCGATGGGCGTTCCTTTCACCGCCGCTCACGGCTCGATTAGATTTAGTTTAAGTACGTACAATACCGAAGAGGAAGTTGATTTCGTAATTGAAAAAATGCCTATTATCGTCAATCGCCTAAGAGAGCTCAGCCCATTTGTGGAGTCCTAATATGACAAAAAATAATATAAAAATGTTTCAGAAAACTGCAAAATGTTGTTATAGGGTTATGATGAGGGGCCAAGGTAAAGGCATTGCTAAAATAAGCAGTCCTGCACATTCGATTATAACGCTGGTTTTCTAATAGCCGCTTCGTACCTGAAATCTTATTCATAACCCTTTCTGCTTCAGATGGTTGCGACGGGTTCTGTGCATTATTGGGTTAATGTTGATAATAATTAGAAAAGGACCGATAAATTTTCCCTGAATGGTAATTTTAGTCGTTTTTCTTCATTAAAGCACTATTTAAGTTAATAAGCAGCCTATTTATACCGATTTTAAGCCTACGGATAAGTAACCAAAATGAAAAGACCGTGTTTATATAAAAGCAGACTACCTAACTGCGGATGAAAATTAAAATTTATATTTTTGTGTGTTTGTTTTTGGCCTTG
This sequence comes from Planctomycetes bacterium HGW-Planctomycetes-1, assembly GCA_002839495.1. Lineage (GTDB taxonomy): Bacteria > Planctomycetota > Phycisphaerae > Sedimentisphaerales > UBA12454 > UBA12454. The sequence continues at coordinate 5,594 of PGYD01000046.1, read as the reverse complement.
TTTACGGCACCAAAGGCCCAGGCGGATTCCGCATCTTCCCGTGAGTACCAGGTCAAAGCTGCATTTCTATATAACTTCATTATGTTCGTTGACTGGCCTGAAGAGAAAATGCCCGCTGTCAATGAACCCATAATTATAGGAATCATCGGTGAAGACCCATTCGGAAACGCCTTCGACCCTGTCAAAGACAAACAGGCCAAAGACAGGAAAGTCGCGGTCAAGCGGTTCAAGGGACTTAAAGACCTGAAAAAATCCGGTGAGGCCGAGTTTAATCAGGAGCTCGAGGCTATCAGGAAATGCCATTTATTGTTTATTTGTCTTTCGGAAGAAAAAGTTGTCAAGGAGATAACAGATTTAATTAAAGACAGTAATATTTTAACAGTTGGAGATGTGCCGAAGTTTCTTGAGGCCGGCGGAGGAATTATCAATTTTGTATTAGAAGAACAAAAGGTAAGGTTTGAAATTGATGCCAATGCCGCCATGCTGGCAGGACTTAAAATTAGGTCCCAGCTTTTAAGATTGGCAACAAGAGTAATTGGAATGTCGCAGGAGGCGAAAGAGTAAAGTTATGACTATTCTGCGAAACATGGCGATAAAATATAAGCTGATGGCGATTATCATGGTGGCCTGCACTATCGGTTTACTCATGGCAGGGGCAACACTCATTGGCTGGGAACGGCGCGTGCTTCGCAATAATATGGTAAAGAATCTGTCAACACAGGCCGCGATGATAGCAGATAACAGTAAGGCGGCCCTTGCGTTTGAAGACCCTGACGATGCAGAGAAAATACTGCAGGCTCTTCATGTAGATTCATCTATTGTTTTTGGAGGCGTTTATACCAAAGACGGTAAGCTCTTTGCGGCCTATTATTACGGTGGTTCCAAGGTTGAAATTAATCCGTCTGATTATCTGGAAACCGATTTTGCTTTCAAAGGCGGTTTTCTAACCGTAACAAGCCCGATTATTCTCGATAGAGTAATGACCGGTACCGTTTGCCTCCGAATGGATTTGAAGCCGATGAACGCAATGCTTATACGGAATATCCAGATAATAACTCTTGTTATTGTATTATCTCTATTGGCGGCATTTTTGGTTTCATCAAGACTTCAAACGGTTATTTCCAAGCCGATTTTAAGTCTGGCCCAGTTGGCAAAAGCTGTTTCGGATAAAAAAGACTATTCTTCGCGGGCTATGAAACAGAGCAATGACGAAGTGGGTCTGCTCATCGACGCGTTCAACGAAATGTTGGAGCAAATCCAGAAACGCGATTCCGAATTGCTCGACGCCAAAGAGGGATTGGAAATAAAGGTCGAAGAGCGTACACAGGAAATTACCAAAGCCAACGAGCAGATGGTTCGGGAGATTGACGAACGAAAGAGAGCACAGGACGAATTATCGAGCCTGCTGTCGCTGCATTCAGCGACACTCGAATCAACCGCGGACGGCATTCTTGTCGTTGATTTGAACGGGAGAGTCGTCAGTTATAACCAGAAATTTCTGCAGTTGTGGCAGATTCCTGCAAGAGTGGCTGAAACCAGTGATGATAGTAAATTACTTACGTTTGTGCTGGACCAGTTGGCAGAGCCGGATAAGTTTATAGCTGAAGTCAAGAGACTATACGCCAATCCTTTGGCGAAGTCTCAGGATGTTCTGGAGTTTAAAGACAGCAGAGTATATGAGCGATGCTCCCAGCCGCAAAGAATAAATAATAGAGTTGTGGGCAGGGTATGGACTTTCCGTGATATTACGGAGCGTAAACTGGCCGAACAGGCATTGAAACAGTCCCAGCAAATGCTGCAGCTTGTTATAGATAACGTGCCTCAGTCGATATTCTGGAAAGACAGGGATTTGAAATATCTCGGCTGCAACGTCAATTTTGCAAAGGATGTGGGACTTGAAAAGCCGGCCGATATTATAGGGAAAACGGATTATGACCTTGCGTGGAAAAAGGAAGAAACTGACGCTTACCGTGAAGATGACAAGAAGGTTATGGATTCCAATACGCCTAAGTATCTTATTATCGAACCGCAGCGGCAGGCTGACGGGAAAACAGCGTGGCTTGAGACTAACAAGGTGCCGCTGCACGATGTCAGCGGAAATGCAGTCGGAATTCTCGGTTCATATACGGATATTACCGAACGCAAGGCAGCGGAAGAAGAAAAAGACAAACTTACGCGCGACCTCGAAGACGCTAATCAGCAGATGAAGAACTTCGTTTATATTGCGTCTCACGACTTGCGTGAGCCTCTGCGGAAAATATCCGCTTTCGGAGATATGCTGCAAAAGTCTCTGCAGGGCAAACTTGAAAAAGATGACACCGAAAACCTGCAGTTTATGATAGACGGTGCGCAGCGGATGAACAAGATGATTGAAGGCCTGTTGGTTTATTCGAGGGTCAGCACGAAGTCAAATCCTCCGGAAACTGTTGACCTGAATGAAATAGTTCAGCAGCTCCAGCAGCTCGAACTTTCGGTAGTACTGGAGGAAAAACAGGCTGTTGTAGAAGTGCCGCAGCCGCTGCCGTCTGTGGAAGTTGACCCGGCCCAGATACGGCAGCTTATACAGAATCTTATCGCCAACGGCATAAAGTATCAGGAAAAGGGCACAGTTCCTCATATAACGATAACCAGCAAGCCCGCCTCCGATGGTATGATAAGAGTGGATGTAAAAGACAACGGCATAGGTATTAAGCCTGAATATCAGCAATCGGTATTTGCGATGTTCAAACGTCTGCATACGAGAAACGAATATGAAGGTACCGGTATTGGTCTTGCAGTATGCAAGAAGATAGTAGAACGTCACGGCGGACAAATTGGTGTTGAATCCGAATTCGGCAAAGGCTGTACATTCTGGTTTACGATGCCGGCTGCGAAAAAACCTGCAACCGTTAATACGGCGACTAACGCATAAGGTGTAAAGTACAATGCGGGAGAAGCTGATTACGGACTGATAACAAAGGGCTGAATTCACAGCTTTATAAACAAGCTGAATCGAAAGGTTTAAATATGGAGAAAGAACAGAAAAGAGCAAATGTTCTTCTGGTAGAGGATGAGCCGGGAGACCAGAAGCTGATTGAGACGGCCATTTTAAGCAACAATAGCAGAGTAAATCTCAAGATTGTCTCCAGTGGCGAAGAAGCTCTTGATTATTTGCGAGCGAGTATGGAAAATCCCGAGCAGTGTCCGAAACCCAGTTTGATATTGCTTGACCTGAATATGCCCGGAATGGGCGGCAGAGAATTTTTGAAAGTAGTCAAAGCTGATAACGAATTGTGTTCGATACCGGTTGTTATTGTTACAACTTCTGATGACGAAGGCGATATCAAAGAGTGCTATGCCAGACATGCAGCCGGATATATTCAAAAATCGGCTTCGCCGCAGGAGTTTAACGACACTTTCAAGAAACTGACTCGTTACTGGTTTTCAACTTTCAGTTATGCTGGATAGATGATTTTAAAATTACAGAATTGTCACTAAAAGTTTTCAGGAGAATAAGATGAATTTGTATAAAGCGGCAACGATAATGTTGGTGGATGATGACCCCGGTGACCAGAAGCTTATAAAAATGTCGCTCGAAAGTCAGCATATAACAAATACGCCGATTGTTGTAAGCAGTGCGGAAGAAGCGCTCGAGTATCTTGAAAAAAGTAAAACGGACAAGAGTGTCGTACGGCCTGATTTAATTCTGCTGGACTTAAATATGCCGGGGCTCGGCGGCAGAGAGTTTCTGAGACTTGTGAAGTCGGACCCCAGCCTTGAAATTATACCGATTGTCGTTCTTACAACTAGTGACGCCGACAAGGATATACTAATGAGTTTTAAATTGCAGGCCGCAGGTTATGTCGAAAAACCGATCGCTCTCGCCGATTTCCAGGAAGTTATACAAACGTTAAGTGATTATTGGTTTACTATATGCAAACGGGTACCTCATGACTCAAACAGACAACAAGACAATAAATGTTTTAGTTGTTGATGATGATGCGCTCGACCGCAGACTGGTCGGGCTTGTCCTCGTCAAAGCAGCCGGTCTAATACGCTTCAACATCGATTATGCGCAAACGCTTGCCGAAGCGCTTGAGAAACTGACCAAACCGGGTTACGACATTGTTCTGCTCGACCTTAATCTGCCCGACGGCAGAGGCAACGAGAATATTCAGAAAGTCTCTGCTGTTGTGCCGAACGTTCCTATTGTTGTCCTTACCGGCCTTGATGACGAAGATGTGGGTTTGGAAGCGATAAACAGCGGTGCTGAGGATTATCTTGTCAAGGGCAGCGGCCTCAAATACACGCTTATAAAAACGATACGGTATGCTATCGCCAGAAAGAAATCCGAAGCCAACCTTCGTGAGACAAAACAGGAGCTTGAACAGATAAACGCAAAGCTGATAAAAGCAACCGATACGGCCAATAAAATGGCCGCTGAAGCCGACAAGGCAAATGTTGCCAAAAGCCAGTTCCTTGCGAATATGAGCCACGAAATAAGAACGCCGATGAATGCTATTATCGGTTTCGGAGAAGTGCTTTATGAAGAACAGATATCGGATATACAGCAGGGCTATGTCAAACTCATACTTGACAGCGCAAGGTATCTGCTGCAGTTGATAAATGACATTCTCGATTTTTCAAAAATTGAAACGGGCCGGATAAAAGCCGAGAAAATGGAGTGCGACATTTCCGAATTGCTCGCGAATGTGGAATCTTTGATGCTCCCGTCCGCCAAGCAGAAAAACCTTGAATTTATGATAATATCTATGCCGGATATACCTCAGATTATAATAACAGACCCTGTTAGGCTTCGTCAGTGTCTTGTTAATCTCGTCAATAACGCGATTAAATTCACCGAAAGCGGGTCTATAAAACTTTCTGTTCAATCTGTTGTAAAAGAACAGAAACCATTTATGGAATTCCAGGTTGCTGATACGGGAATCGGAATACATCCTGAGAAACTGGAAACGATTTTCAATGCGTTTACACAAGGAGATGGAAGTACAACCCGGAAATATGGCGGAACGGGACTCGGTTTGACTATAACCAAACAGATCGCCAATCTGATAGGCGGTGATATAAGCGTCACCAGTCAGGAAGGCAAGGGTTCCACCTTTACTCTGTCAGTGCCTATTAGTACTGTCGCCGGCGAACAGAAAAAAAATCAGCACTCGGATATACGGTCGGCTATATCTGACAGTGGACAGGAGAGCACGGAATTTCACGGACGGTTTTCAGGCAAAGTACTTATTGTTGAAGATAGTCTGACAAATCAAATGCTCATAAAGCTTCTGCTCGAAAAACTCGGCTTTGTGGCAACTATTGCCGAAGACGGTTTTCAGGCGGTTGACGCTTTAAATGGGCAGTCATTCAATATGATTTTTATGGATATGCAGATGCCGAATATGAACGGCTTTGATGCAACCAAAAAGCTGCGAAATCTCGGTGTAAAAACTCCGATAATTGCGATGACCGGCAGCGTAACCCATGAAGATGAAAGCGATTGTCTCAAGGTTGGTTGTGATGATTATATTCCCAAGCCGATTGACAGAAGTAAGCTGGTGAATGTAATTAGTAAGCATCTTGTCCCTGCGGTTATAGTTGGGAGT
>PGYD01000156.1 GCA_002839495.1 Planctomycetes bacterium HGW-Planctomycetes-1 | reverse complement strand
GCAATTAATATAGTTTTACTCATTTCGTTATTGTTTTCATTTATTTCGGGAATTTCGTTTAACGAGTCTGCAACAACTTTTATGTTATGTTCTCCAACACTTATATTAGAAGTGTCCAATATAATTTTTAGTTCTTCTACAGAATCTTTTTCTATCCACATTGATGTTTCTTTTACCAATGTTTCGTCAATATAAATGAAAATAGGTACATTTCTCATATCTACAAATCCACGGTTCTTTATTTTAGTTACTACGCTAATATTATCTCCATGTATTGGTGTTGGATCCATTAATATAATCTCTATGGGAACAATATCTGGAATTGTAATAATCAAATTCTTAACAATCAAATTATTTTCTTCATTAAATTCAAGAACCTTATTATTCGGATCAACTTGTAAATAAACTTTATAGTTCCCCTGGAGTGTAACATTCCATGTGGCATATAGCTCCTCAGAAATTCCAGCAGTAATGGGTAAATTTTGATGTGCTATATCATACCTTTTTCGCGATGAATCCAGTGCATAAACAATTATTTCAATATCCTCTGCATCCACGGCTCCGTTATTCTTTACTACACCATATATCTCAACTTTCCCATCTTTTATCTGAACATCAGGATTCAGGGTTAATATCGTGGACTCAATATCAGGAGATACTTTGCCCATGCCGTGCCCAAAATAATATTCTTTATCTTTCTGAGAGTAACCATCATGGATTGCTTTGGTGACTAAATTTTCTTGCTCAGAACTCATATATCCTTCATAATATATCGGAATATTGTCCAGAACCACGCCGCCAGTCATATACTCCTTATATTTACCGTTACTACTAATTTCACAAGTATATGTGGAGTTGCCATATTCAACAACAGAATCCCATGATGCTTTGAATTCATTCCACACATCCCTCATATTCCAATCATACTCTAAATCCGTTAGGTCTCCCGTTTTAATTAAGTCTGCAAAAAACCAACCATTGGGTCTTCCTGCTGCCTTCCATTCTTTTTTATATAATTGGGCTAATGCTAATGACACATAAACTTGCCTTAAATCCCTGAAAGTATCGTCATTATTAATCATATCTTTTACTTTTGATAAGAACAACTTTTTATCCTGCTCAACAACAAAGGGCAGCAAATTACTTTTAACTATTCTGTCAAGTTCCTGTTCACATCCAGATGAAACAGTATAACCATCATGAAATTCTACATAGCTGCGTCCAGGTTCTGTTGCTATACCAGTATCTAACTTTGAGTCTATTACAAAGTGTTTACAGTCGTCTCCGCTAACATTTACATATTCTGGCTCAATCCATACTCTTCCCACTACGAGCCAACCAATTTTGCCTCTATTCAGATCAGAAGGGCATTTTCCCGAGTCTATTGCGTCATCTATTTCAGAATTCCATTTTTGCTGTATTTCTTTCCAAGAAGATTTTGCATCTGCAGAGTTCCCATAACCATGATCACAATCTTTTAATTCGGCATATTTATATTTTAAATCAAGATCTGCCTGAAGCATGACCTTCCCCGCCCATGTTTTATTAAACGGGTATGGAACAACCATGTCCTGCATATCAGGTGCTAAATTAACCCAGAACTTACCATTAGGAATCGCCAGCCCAACCTTAAACGCATCCCATGCATTATTTGTTGCATCGCCTGCATTAATTGCAGTCTCCGTTACATCTGCTTCTTTTCCTTTAAACACGGCTTCAAATGTGCTGTCAGCGGTGATCGGGCAGGTTGAAATATAATTTAAATTTATATCTCACCCCCTAA
>PGYD01000045.1 GCA_002839495.1 Planctomycetes bacterium HGW-Planctomycetes-1 | reverse complement strand
TTCCTATTACACAAGTACTTACGAAAAATATTTTGCAAAACGAAATTTCTCAATTTCGTAACCAATTGTTATTATTCAAGTTATAATGGGACAATAGTGATTGTATTTATCAAATTATTTCAACCTATAATAAATTAACCGGGTCCACATCGAACTGCATCTGCACAGCGGAAGATACGGGCTTGAGCCGGCGGAACCGGCTGAAAAATTCCGCTAATTGTGCCGGATTTTTGGCCTGCAGAATTATCTGCATCCTGTAAAACCTCTGGATTCGGGCAATTACCGCAGGAATCGGGCCGGTAAGCTTTATATCAAGTCCGCAGGCTGAAATATTGCTCTTAATCTGTTCGGCAATGGCCTGCGAAGCGTTGGAAAGCCTGTCAAATTTCGTATCCCGCAGCCTTACAATAGCGACCCTGCCGAACGGCGGCAGCGAGCAGCTTTGCCTGTGCTTTAGTTCCTCTTTTACGAACCCTTCAAAATCGTCCCTGACCGCGAATTTAATGGCCGGCTGGTCCGGCAAAAATGTCTGGATATAAACCGTCCCGCCCTTGCTGCTCCTGCCCGCCCTGCCGGCAACCTGACAGATAAGCTGATACGTCCGCTCGTTGGACCGGAAGTCCGGCAATTGCAGGCAGGTATCGGCGCTGATTATTCCGACAAGAGTAACATTCGGGAAATGAAGACCTTTTGCGAGGATTTGCGTACCGGCAAGAATATCGATTCTGCCCGCGTCGAAATCACCGAGGAGGCGGTAATAGTCGTGCTTCTGCATCGAATCGCTGTCAACCCTAACGACCCGCGCGGACGGGATTTTCTGTATCAGCTCGTCTTCGAGCCGCTGGGTGCCAAGCCCTATCATCGCTACATTTTTGCCGCACATAGGACAGCCCTTTGGAACAAGTGTCTGTGAAAGACAATAATGGCAAACCGCAAAACCGCCCTCAATTCGGTTTTTCAAGCGGGGCTGCGGCTGATGTTTTTCGGATTTATGAAACGTCAGCGTTACATCGCAATTGCGGCATTTAAGGGTATAACGGCAGCTCGGGCAAAATATAAAATTACTGTATCCACGCCGATTCAAAAGCAGAATTATCTGCTCTTTTCTTTGCAGCGTCTGCTTAATCGCTTCTTCAAGCTGAGGGCTTATCAGGTTTACGCCGTGTTTTTCAAATCTGCACTGGGCCATATCGACAATTTTCATCTGCGGCTTGGGCAGGTCCATAACTCGCTTCGGCAGAGAGAGCTTTATAAAATGGCTTTTTGTCCTGCAGTTGCCCAGCGTCTCAAGCGATGGCGTTGCGCTGCCCAGAACACAAACGGCATCTGTCATCTGCGCAAGTTTCATCGCGACGTCCCTGCCGTTATATCTCGGCGATGTATCCTGTTTATAGCTCGGCTCGTGCTCCTCATCGACAACGATAATACCTAAATTGGACACAGGAGCGAAAACGGCGCTTCTGGCTCCGATGACGACAATTGGCGAGGTGTTTTTGATTTTCTGCCACTGGGCGTTTCGCTGCGATGCGGTAAGCTGCGAGTGCATAACTGCGATATTACTGAACCTGCTGCTGAAACGTTTAATTGTTTGCGCGGTAAGCGCAATTTCCGGAAGCAGGACAATGGCGTTTTTGCCTTTGGCGATTGAGTTTTCTATCGCCCTGATATAAACCTCTGTTTTACCGCTGTCGGAAACGCCGTGCAGCAGAACCACGGAAAACTTATGGGAATCTATCCGCTTTTCTATCTCCGCAAGGGCCTTATTCTGGTCGTCATTTAATACAACCTCGCCGGTCTTTAGAATAAATCCTTTTGGGATTACCGACAGCTCGGAATAAACCGTTCGGCTGGTAAGCTTCACTATACCCGCTTCGAGAAGCTTTTTTAACGGCGACATTCCTGAATTTGCCTGTTTTAGAACAGCCTCGGCCTCAACTGCTGAATCCCGATTATCGGCTTTCAACTGGATTAAAGCCTGTACGATTTGTTTTTGCTTTTTACCTCGAACCTTATCCATCTCCGCCTGCGAGACAAGAAATACGGATTTGATATTCTTGATTCCTGCGCCTTTTTTTACTCCCGCCGGCAGCATCGCGCTTAAAACCTCGCCTAATGGACATACATAATAATCGCTAATCCATTTTCCGAGCTTTAAAAGTCTCTCGTCGAGAAGAGCTGTTTGGTCGATAACTTTTTTTACGAGCTTAAGTTTCCCGGCAGGTATAGCGGAAGATTTGGCGTCTTTAATCTCTATGCAAAAGGCGTTGAGCAGTTTGTTGGCTCTGCCGAACGGCACTTCGAGTCTTTGCCCCGGCAGGACAGGCAGGAACTTGTCCGGCACAAGATAATCGAATACATCATCGACGCCGGTTTCAACCGCAACGGTCGCAACATTGCTGCATTGAATTTTCTTATCTTCCGGTATGTTAAACAGACTATTTGTCGAGGACTGTCTCATTCGGCTTTAATCGTTTTATGCTTCGTCGGCTCTGACTATCGGCAAATCGAGCCAGAAAGTGGCGCCTTCACCGGCCGTGCTTTCAAGGTCAATTCTGCCTGACAGCAGTCTGGCAAACTCAGTACTTATGGCAAGGCCCAATCCCGTACCGGGCTGTGTCCTCGTAAGCGAACCGTCAGCCTGGCGGAACTTTTCAAATATTTTCTCCTTATCGGCATCGGCAATTCCCGGCCCGGTATCGCTCACCAATATTCTTACTGTCTGGTTATCAGGCATAAGGGCCTTGATTTCGATTCTGCCTTTTTCAGGCGTGAATTTCACCGCGTTGCTCAGCAGGTTATACAATATCTGCTGAACCTTGCCGGCATCGGTTTTTATCAAAGGTATCTCCTCGTCAACCGTCAGGCGTACTTTAAGTTTTTGTTTTTCGGTAAGCGGCGAAAAGAACGCCACAAGGCCGCGGCACAATTCAGGTATATTGGTCTTTTCGATATGCAGTTCGATTTTGCCCGCCTCGGCCTTTGCCAGTTCGAGCAAGTCGTTAATCATATTAAGAAGGTTTTTGCCGCTGTTTATAATATTCTCGGCGTAGCGTTTGCTCTTGGCGGCGTCTTTGGCGGGTTTTTCACGCATAATTTCCGCAAAACCTAATATGGCGTTCAAAGGCGTTCGGAACTCGTGAGACATATTCGCCAGAAACTCGCCCTTGAGCTTATTGGCCCTGAAAAGCTCGATATTCCTCTCGGAAAGCTCGGTAAGTTTCTCGTCGAGCTGCTTATTGGCCGTCCGAAGTTTTTCCTGACCTTCGACAAGACCGTCAAGCATCGCGTTAAGAGCATCGCCGAGCCGTTCGAATTCATCGTTGGTTTTGATGCCGCAGCGAACGTCAAGATTGCCCTGTGAAACGTTATTGACCATCGCCCTTAGCTGCCTTATGGGGCTCAAAATAATCCGCTGGGCGATAATATAAAAAGCCACAATAGCGCCGGCGATAGCGAGCAGGCCGGCGATGATTATACAAATACGATTCATAAGAACCGTTCTGCTGATTTCCCTGCCCGGCATCCGCACCATCACAGCGCCGACAGGTTCTGAAAGCGCAAAGGTCGGTCCTGAGCCTTCCGTACTGTGGCAGCTCAAGCATCGCTTATTTGCACGGATGATATTTACATAAGTTGTCTCGATATTGCCGTTGGCCTTGTCTATCCAGGTCTGCTCGGTCCTCTGCGGCTGTTTGAGCAGTTCCTCTATTCTTTGTGCCTGTTCGGCATCGAGCTGATTTTTCCAGTTCGGCTGAGAGGGCAAATTAAACCTAATCCAGTTAACCCTGCTCGATTGAGTCTGTTTTACCGCGCCGCTTTCGTCGAGCATTACGGGGCTTTTGTCCGAGGCTCTATCCAGTTTGAAATGTCTCTCATAAACCGTATTAACGATTGCCCTGCCGGCGTCGATAAGGGTTTTATCGGTAAGCCTGCCCATCCAGAAATACGGCACAAAAAGGGCGAGAATAAGAACAAACAGGATTGCCAGGCCGAAAAGCAGTCTGCATTTGCCCGCCAGCGATACCGGCCTCGGATGCACATAATCGATAATTATTTTTAATATTTTTCCGGCGCTATTCATCGGCAATTATTATACACAAATACCGGCGTCAGGAAAGCCAAAAGCCAAACGGCCTAATGATGCGTCTGAACCCTGAGATTCAGTTCGTCGAGCTGGGCCGGTTCGACGCCGCTCGGCGCATCTGTAAGCAGGCACTGGCCTTTCTGGGTCTTCGGAAATGCGATAACATCTCTTATATTGTCCGTTCCGGTCAGGAACATTACGAGCCTGTCCAGTCCGAATGCGATTCCGCCGTGAGGCGGGGCGCCGAATTTTAGCGCCTGCAGGAAAAAGCCGAATCTGTCCTGAGCCTGCTGTTTTGTGATTTTCAGCAGGTCGAAAACCTTGGCCTGTATTTCGGGCTGATGAATACGAACGCTGCCGCCGCCGATTTCCGAACCGTTTACGATAATATCATAAGCCTGCGACCGGATATTGGCAGGGTCGGTATCGAGTTTGGCAATATCCTCCGGCACCGGCGCCGTAAATGGATGATGCAGAGAATCATATCTTTTTTCATTTTCGTTCCATTCGAAAAGCGGAAAATCTATTACCCAAAGCAGTTCATAAGCCTTATCGTCAATCAATCCCAAATCTCTGCCGACTTTCAATCTCAGCGGTGCAAGAGCCTTATTTGCCGCCGCTTCCTTGTCGGCGACGAGTAAAATCAAATCGTTCACGTTAGCCGAAAATTTTTCGATTATCGCTTTTCTCTGCTCAGGCGTGAAAAATTTGACTAAATTGCTCGAAAGGTCTATATCGCCCTGCTCATTTTTTACCACCTTGAACCAGGCAAGCCCTTTGGCCCCGAAATCCGTAACTACTTTTGTAAAGGTTTTTTCGATATCGCTTCTCGAAAATTTCGCGCCTCCGCCTACAGCGCATAAACCCTTGACAATACCGCCCTTCTGTATCGTATCGGCAAAGACTTTAAACTCAGACGCCCCGGCGAGAGCGGAAATATCTTTCAGTTTCATATCGAAGCGTAAATCAGGTCTGTCGATGCCGTAATCGTCCATCGCCTGTTTGTATGTCATTCTCCTGAGCGGCAGTTTTACATCGACGCCTAAAATCTCTTTCCAGATTTTCGCGACAAGCTGCTCATGAACGCTTATCACATCGTCGCTTTCGACAAAGCTCATCTCGACGTCAATTTGAGTAAATTCAGCCTGCCTGTCGGCGCGGGGGTCTTCGTCTCTGAAACATCGTACAATCTGAAAATATTTATCGACGCCGCTTACCATCAGCACCTGTTTGAAAAGCTGCGGCGATTGCGGCAGCGCATAAAAATTGCCGCTGCAAAGTCTGCTCGGAACGAGGAAATCCCTTGCGCCTTCGGGTGTGCTTTTGCCTAAAAACGGCGTCTCAATTTCCCAAAATCCCCTGCTGTCGAAAAAATCCCGTGTAACTTTCGTTACCTTATGACGAACCCTTAATATGTCCTGCATCCTTGGCCGTCTAAGGTCGATATAACGGTATTTAAGCCTTGTTTCCTCTGCTACGTCCTCGGCATTATCCAGTTCAAAAGGCGGTGTTTCCGCGCTGTTAAGAATTTCAAGTTTATCTATAAGAACTTCTATCTCGCCTGTGGGAAGTTTCGGATTAACCAAACCCTCGCCGCGATGTCTGACTTTGCCGCTGGCGGCAATGACCCACTCGCACCGCAGTTGGCGCGAAAGTTTGTGCATCTGCGGCTGCGTCTCCGGATTGAATACAAGCTGCGTTATCCCCTCGCGGTCGCGAAGGTCGATAAAAACAAGATTTCCGTGGTCGCGATAGGAATCTACCCAGCCGGAAAGAATAATGTCTTTGCCGGCGTCTTCTATTCGCAGTTGTCCGCAGTTATGAGTTCTTTTAAGCATACAATCTTCCCGGTTTATTTTTATAAATAAAGCGTTTGCGGCAAAAATTTAATTAAGCAGCTCGTCGATGGCCTCTGTAATATCGGTTTTCTTGACAAGCCCCACCCACTTCTTCGCCATTTCGCCTTTATTAAAAAGGATTATGGTCGGAATGGCATTTATGCCGAATTCCACTGCCGCTTCGTGATGGTCGTCGGTATTAAGTTTGCATATTTTCGCCTTGCCGGCGTATTCGGCGGCCACTTCCTCGATAACCGGCGTAAGCATCTTGCACGGTCCGCACCACGGAGCCCAAAAATCGACAAGTACCGGCTCGGCGCTATTGTGTATCGTGCTGTCGAATACCGCATCGGTCAATTCAATTATGTTTCCCGCCATCTTATATCCTTTCTATCGTACTGCTTAATCCGAGTTGAAAATTGTATTTATATAAGCCCGAAATGTCAAATTATTTAGCCGGCTGTTTCAGTCGTAATTTCAGGCTTAAAAATCGCTGTTTTGCACTTCAGATTGTTCAACTTGCTCTTTTGGAGCATCTGCCTGCTGACTATTATCAATTTCCGCTATCGGTATTTTCACTTGCGGTTCAGCAGGAGCCGCTTCTATCGATTTAATCGGAATATTCTGCCCCTCGGCAGATTCCTGAAGCATCTCTTCCTCTTCTGAACGGGCAATCATAGCGTTGTGAACCGCCTCCTCGGCTGGTTCTTCGGTCAACGCCCTTAAATAAATAGGCATCGTTTGAGATTTTGTCTGACTTTCGGGCGCCTGCTCGGCGGTTACAAGTCTTTCCCTGACAAGTTCGAGAACCGCAAGGAAAAGTCCTATCATAACCAGCCTGTTCTTTTTGCCCTCGAAAATTCTCGTAAAGCTCATCGCTCCTTCGCTCTGCAAACGATGAAGAATTTCAATCTGATAAAGGTCTATCGGCGTGTCATCGGCAATATGGCTTATATCCATTAAGTTGCCCGTCGCCTTCATCATCGTATCGAATGCGTTGAGCAGGTCCCAGACACTTATCTGGTCGAGGTCAAGTTCCGGCTCGGTCTTGGGCTGGAGGCTGGAGATAATATTATCGCTGCGGGAAAATTTCTGCTGCTGACTCTCCGCTGACGCCTTGAGCATATTGGCCGCGTCCTTGAATTTCTTGTATTCGAGAAGCTGCCTGATGAGTTCGCCGCGAGGGTCGTTAATATCCTGCTCTATCGCGTCAAGCTGGTCTTTCGGAAGCAGCATCGCCGACTTGATTTCCATCAGCGTTGCCGCCATAACGAGAAATTCACCCGCCAGCTCGATATCGAACAGCTTAAGCATTTCGACATATCGAATATACTCGGCTGTAATCTTCGCTATCGGGACATCATAGATATCCACCTCTTCCTTGCGGACAAGGTACAAAAGCAAATCCAGCGGCCCGGAAAATACATCAAGATTTATTTTATATTCAGACATGCCTTTTTCAGCGTCTTGTCGGCGACTGCCGCCGCCCTTTCAGCGCCATCCTTGAGAACCTTTTTTACATAATCGATATTTTTTTCAAGCTCTGCTCGTTTCTGCCTGTAAGGCTTGAAATATTCTATCAACAGCTCGGCAAGTCTCTTTTTCACATCCCCGTAACCTGTTCCGCCCTGCCGATATTTCTTTTCCCAGTCCGCCAATTCGTCCGCCGAAGCAACCAGTTTCAGCAAAGCAAGCACATTGCATTTTTCCGGGTCTTTGGGCGATTCAACAGGCGTCGAATCCGTAACGATTTTCATCACTTTTTTCTTAACGGAACTTTCAGGCTCGAAAATCTCGATGGTATTATCGTAGCTTTTGCTCATCTTCCTGCCGTCGATGCCCGGCACAACCGCCACCGATTTGAGAATATGGTCTTTCGGCAAAACGAACGTCTCGCCGTAGGTATTATTGAAATAGCCCGCGATATCTCTCGTAACTTCGATATGCTGTTTCTGGTCCGCACCGACCGGCACAAGCTCGCTGTCGAAAATAAGAATATCCGCCGCCTGAAGAACAGGATATGCAAATAATCCGTGATTCGGCAAAAGTCCCTGTGCGACTTTGTCCTTATAGCTGACACATCGCTGTAATAATCCCATCGGTGTAACACAGGACAGTATCCAGCAAAGCTCGGTTACCTGCGGCAAGTCCGACTGGCACCAGAATACCGTTTTTTTCGTATCGAGTCCGAGGGCAAGATAGTCCATCGCGACCGCAAGACGGTTTTGGCGAAGCTCGTCCGGCTTTGGCCCGCTGGTCATCGCGTGATAATCGGCTATGAAATAAAACCCCTCGTTTTGCTCCTGAAGCTGAAGGTGCTGTCTCATCGCGCCGAAGTAATTACCTATATGCAGTCTGCCCGACGGCTGAATCCCTGACAAAACTCTCAATTCTATCTCCTTATGGAATAACTAATTATAACCTATTATCTTATAAAGACATAAGAATACCATCACGACCCGATATTGTCAAGAAATTCTTGTCTCGGCGCAGTCCATAGGACGAAGACGGATACCTTATCGGAATGATATATCACGCTGTTTTTGCAAAGGCTTATTATTAATGCGATGAGTACCTGAGCGCCGACATAGTTTGGGTTCCCTCATTTTTCTCAAAATATCCTGTTTAAACTTTCCGGAAAATCTGGTATTTATAGCTTAAATCAAAGAATTATTGGGCTAAAGACCGATAATAAAGTATAGTATTCGGTTTTTGGCAGTCGGCGTTTGGTATCTTATATCTATTTATTTTTAATATACTTATGTTGTATGGAGACATCTTTTGAGACTCGAGAAGATTGTTCTGGACGGCTTTAAAAGTTTCGCTGACAAGACGGAATTCGATTTTAATCAGCAGATAACCGCAATTGTCGGCCCTAACGGCTGCGGAAAAAGCAATATCGTCGATGCGATGAAATGGGTACTGGGCGAGCAGAGCACAAAAAGCCTGCGTTCCGGCCAAATGGCGGATGTAATATTCAGCGGCTCGGCTGCGAGAAAAGCTATGGGAATGGCGCAGGTAAGCCTGCACTTCTCCAACGCATCATCGATTGGCGCCGAGCAGGATGAGCTCGTCATAACGCGCCGATTATACCGCAGCGGCGAGAGTGAATATCTCATCAATAACAAAACCTGCCGGCTCAAAGACATTCGTGAAATGTTTATGGACACCGGCGTAGGCGTCCGCGCATATTCAATTATCGAACAGGGACAAATCTCGCAAATCCTGACCACATCCAAAACCGACAGACGCTTTATCTTCGAAGAGGCCGCGGGGATAAGCAAATATAAAGCGCAGAAAAAAGAGGCTTTGAGAAGACTCGAACACGCCGAGCAAAATCTGCTCAGACTGGCCGACATCGTCGGCGAAGTGCAAAAACAGCTCAGAAGCATAAAACTGCAGGCAGGCAAGGCCAGAAGTTATCTGCAATACAACCAGAGGCTCAAAGAGCTGCGGGTAAGTTTCTCGCTGGCCCAATATCACCAGATTCAAACCGAAACCGGACAGAAAAATACACAAGTCGATGAACTGCAAAATCAGTTGGCCTCCGTCGCGGCGAAAGTATCGCAAAACGAAGCAAAATTAAGCTCGCTGGCCGCGGAAATGAACGAAAAAGAAAACGAAATCAACCGCTGCGATAACAATCTCATCAGCGTAACAGGCAGAATCGAACAGCAGCAGCAGAAAATCGAGTTCCTGCACAAAAGAATACAGGAAACGCAGGAGCGAAAAGGACTCGAAGAGCAGAATATCGGACAGATCCAACAGCGTTTGGAAGATTTCGAGCAGCAGATTAAAGAAAGCGCCTCCAAACTCGAAAATATCGGCGTAATTGTCGAACAGAAATCGTCAGAGCTCGAAAAATTACAGGAACAGATAAGAACAATCAACCTTGCCTGCGCCGAGACCGAGACGGAACTGCAGGACGAAAAAACAGGCATCATAGATATTGTCAGGCACACCGCCCAGCTTCATAACGAAATTCAGAGCATAAGCGTATATCGCAACAATCTCAGCGGCCAGAAAGACCGCCTGACCGACAGGGTCAGCCAGACAAGGGAGCAATTCGAGTCTCTGCTCGGCGGCAAGGCACAGCATCAGGCCCGGCTCGACGATATAAACAAGGTCATCGGCGAACTGCAGCAGCAGCTTGAAAACAAACGTCAGCAGATTAACCAGATTGACCGGGATGTCGCGCAGACAAACGAACAGCTTGCGCAGGCAAGGGAACAGCGAAGTGCGATACAAAGCGAAATCAAGGTTATATCCGATATGGAAGACAGGCGTGAAGGCATCGATACCGCCGTCAAAAAAGTCCTCGCAGTAAATAAGCCGTTTATCAAGGGCATTATCGCCGATATTATCCGTGCAAAGCCGAAATACGCCGCCGCAATCGAAGCGGCACTCGAAGGCAAAGCAGATGCTATCGTAGCGGACAGTACGCAGCAACTTTTGAACGACAAAACCCTTGCCCAGCAGGCCGGCGGCAGAGTCAGATTCATCTGCACCGACAGGCTTGAGCCTTTTGTCGAAAGCATCGAGCTGCCTCAAACAGACGGCATCATCGGCAGAGCCGTCGAATTTGTCAGTTTCGAGCCTCAATACGCCCAGCTCGTATGGCGGATGCTCGGTAAGACCGTCATTATTGAAAACACCCAAAAAGCGTTCGAGATGGCCTCTTTCTGCTCTTACGGCTACAGCTTTGTAACCGTCGAGGGCGACATACTCAACAGCGACGCCAGTTTCTGCACAGGCCCAATCGGCAAAGCGAGCGGCCTTATCTCAAGAAAAAGCAGGCTCGTCCAGCTCACCGGCGAACTGCAGCAGGTCTCAGCGAATATATCCGGACTCGAAGAAAAACTCGCCGCCGGAGTCAGGGAAAATGAACATCTCGAAAAACTCTGCAAGGATTTCAGAACTTCCGTTTACGAAGCCAATACCGAAAAAACGAATATCACTTCCGACCTTAACGTTATCGAGCAGAATATAAAGAGGCTTTCTCAGGAACAGCCTGTTTTGACGAGTGAAATTCAATCGCTCGAAAAACAGATTTCCGAAACCGTCCAGAAAGAATACCAGTCGAAACAACAGCTTGAAGAACTCGAGACCGTAAATTCTCAGCGAAGCCAGCGAATCGAACAGCTTGAGGCGCAGCTTGCCGAGAAGAAAAAATCGCTCGAACAAAACAGCGGCGAGCTTACGGAACTTAAAGTCTTTATCGGCCAGGCTCAGGAACAGAAAAAGGCCGTTGAGCAGAAAATCGCCGGCCTTAATATGCAGTTCGAGCACGGCAAAAATGAACTCAACTCAACACAAAATGATATAAAGTCCTGCATCAAGCAAATCGAGCAGAGCCAAAGAGACATCCGAAACACCGAAACCGAAATTGCCGAAATGCTCGCTCAGAAACAAGCCGCTCAAAATCAAAGTGTCGAACTGCATCAGGAAGTCGAAACTATGCTGGCCCAGCGTCAGCAAACCGAGGAGGCCCTCAAGCAGGACAGACAGCGTCAAAACGAGCTCGACCAGCAGATAAATCAACTCAAACTCGAACTGGGACAGCTCCAGGTCAGGGCAACCGACCTTATGCAGCGAGTAACAGAAGAGCTTGGTATGGATTTGGTTGCCGAATATCAGAACTACACCGCAGGCGAAATGAACTGGGACGCCGTCAGGGACGAAATAACAGAACTGCGAGGCAAAATCGAAAGGCTCGGCAATGTCAATGTCGATGCAATCGAGCAGCAGGAAGAACTCGAAAAGCGAAATGAATTCCTGACCAGCCAGATAGAAGACCTTAACAACAGCAAAAATCAGCTCCAGCAATTAATCAACCGGCTCAACAAAGAGTCGATGGATAAATTCGCCATAACTTTCGAGCAAATCAGAGCCAATTTTCAGGAGGTATTCCGCAAGCTGTTCGGCGGCGGAAAAGCCGATGTTATGCTCGAACAGCCCGAAGACATACTCGAAAGCGGCATAGAAATTATAGCCCGTCCGCCGGGCAAAGAGACAAGAAGCATAAGCCTGCTCAGCGGCGGCGAAAAAACAATGACCGCCATCGCCCTGCTGTTCGCGATTTTCAAGACAAAGCCTTCACCGTTCTGCTTCCTCGACGAAGTCGATGCGGCCCTCGACGAGGCGAATAACGAACGGTTCAACCTCATTGTGCAGGAATTCCAGAAAAATTCGCAGTTCGTGATTATAACACACGCCAAACGCACAATGAGCATCGCGGATATGCTGTTCGGAATAACAATGCAGCAGAAGGGCATCAGCAAGAAAATAAGCGTAACGTTCGACAGCTTCCAGCCGATGCAGGAAGAAGAAGCGGTCGCTGTCGCGTAATTTCGACGGGATATATTCAGAATCGGGTTGCAAAAAAGAGGAAAATCCTGTATCCTTTGAAAATTCCTATTTGAGGTTTTCTTTGTCTATGCCGGAAAAAACAGATATATACAAACTCGCCAATGGAATGACGCTCATCGGCATTCCTGTGGCCGGTGTGCAATCGGCGGCGTTTGAGTTTCTAATCCCTGCCGGAGCGGCAATGACGCCCAACGGCTGCTGCGGGGCGCCGGCTGTAATCGAAGACTGGATCTTCAGAGGAGCAGGCGGCAAAACAAGCAGACAGCTCTCCGATATCCTCGACGGCCTCGGTCTTCATCGCGGCAGCGGCGTCGAATCGAAACATATAAACTTATCGGCAGCCTTACAAGCCGATAACCTCCCTAAAGCAATCGAGCTTTATGCCGATATTATTCTCAAACCGGCCCTCAAACCGGAGCAGTTCGAATATTCAAAACAGCTCGCACTGCAGGGCCTGCTCGGCCTCGAGGACGACCCACGGCACGAAACTATGCTTTTGCTGAGGGAACATTTTTATCCCGACCCGCTCGGCAGAAATACCGCAGGCAAAAAACAGGATTTGCAAAACCTTACAGCGGAAAAAACCGACAGGATAATCGCGGAAAATTTCGACCTTTCGCAAACTATGCTCGCTGTCGCGGGAAAATACGACTTCCAAAAGCTCTGCTCACTGGTCGAAAAACTCTTCGCCGATGGAAAAACCAATGACAAAAAGAATATAACCCCAAAACAGCGACCGCTCGATTATTATCATCATCCGCACGACGGGGCGCAGGTGCATATCGGCATTATGACCGGCTCTGTAACGCCGCAAAATAACGATTATTACAATGCAAGGGTCGCAGTCGCTGTTCTGTCGGGTGGGATGAGCGCAAGGCTCTTTACGGAAGTCAGGGAAAAAAGAGGCCTTTGCTACGCCGTCGGCGCAAGCTATCACAGCCTCAAAGAAACAGCGGGTATCGGCTGCTATGCCGGAACAATACCGCAAAAAGCGCAGGAAACCTATGACGTGATAATCGCCGAATTTAAAAGACTTGCCGACGGCATAAGCGAATCCGAACTGCAAAGAGCGAAAACCGGACTGCAGAGCGCACTTGTTATGCAAAGCGAATCAACTATGGCAAGAGCCGGAGCCGCCGCGACGGATTATTATTTCCTCGGAAAAGTCAGAACTCTCGAAGAAATAAAACAGAATATAGAAAAAACGACCGTCAAAAGCGTCACCGATTTCCTGAAAAATAATCCTTTTGAAACCTTCTGCTCCGTAACAACAGGGCCGGTCGAAATAAAACCGGTGTAAAAATGGAATTTAAACATAAAAAACTCGAAAATGGTCTGAATATCATCGGCGAGGTCAATAAAGCCGCCCAGTCCGCCGCGGTTGGATTTTTTGTCAGAACCGGCGCAAGAGATGAAACGGACGAAATCAGCGGTGTCAGCCATTTCCTCGAACATATGTTATTTAAAGGTACGGACAAACTGGCAGCGCACGAAGTCAACAGCGGTTTCGACGACCTCGGCGCACAATACAACGCTCACACTACCGAGGAAAATACCGTTTATTATTCCGCGACTCTGCCGGAGAGGCTCTGCGAGGCCGTAACGCTTTGGTGCCAGCTTATGCGGCCTGCTTTGAGAAACAGCGATTTCAATATGGAAAAAAATGTCATCCTCGAAGAAATCGCGATGTACAAAGATATGCCGGAATTCGATGCTCAGGAAAGCTGCAGGGCATTACATTTCGGTAATCATCCCTGCGGCAAAAGCGTTCTCGGCTCAGTCGAAAGCATAACGTCTCTTACGAGCAAACAAATGAGAGAATATTTCGAAAGCAGATACGCTCCGAACAATATAACCGCCGCCATCGCGGGAAATTTCGACTTTGAAAAAATCTGCGGCCAGATAGAAAACCTCTGCCGAAGCTGGAAACCAAGACAGGCCGAGCGGAAAACAGAATTTTTCGCAGGAACAGCCAAAAGAGAACATCAAAAGAGAAAAAATCTTAACTGTCAGCATATTTGGCTGGCAAGTCCGACCGTTGCATATCAGGACGAAATGGTTTACGCCGCAACGCTGCTTGCCAAAATCATCGGCGACAGCACCGGCTCGCGTTTCTTCTGGGAACTGGTTGACAGCGCAATCGCTGAAACAGCGTCTATGCACTGCGAGGCAATGGACGGCGTAGGAGTTTTTTACAGCTATATCCGTGCCGACCGCCAAAACGGCCCGAAAGCTATGGAAGTTGTCGAAAAGATTTTCAGGTCGCTGCAAAAAGAAAAAATCTCAGCCGACGAGCTGCAAAAAGCCAAAAACAAAGTCCTCTCTGCTATTACAATCAAAAATGAAATCCCAATGGGAAGGCTGCTTGAGCTCGGTATAAACTGGGTATATCTCGGACAGTATAGGCCGATTGAAGACGAGATTCAGAGGATTAAAAACGTAACTTTGGCGGATATACAAAACCTTATCGAGCGGTTTCCGCCCGCCGATTTCACGCAATTTGCCGTCGGGCCTCAATAGCTTTCATTTGATTTTTTACGAATTTGTGCTATAATGCCGCTATGCAGAACGACAAGGCAAATGACGACAGAACACCGAAAACCGCACCGCACGGTATGCCTGCATTCGGGGATATAATGAAAAATACGGATGCCCCCAAACAGGAGTTCGTCAGTCAGATGGTCGAAAAAATAAGTCGGCAGGATAATGAGGATTTTTCAACGGAAGTGCCGACTTTCAACCTCGGCCAAAACATCCTCGCCCAGCAGCGAAAAATCGCCGCTTTTAAAAGAAAATCCCCCCTGTCGCCAAATGTTTCAGAAGAAACACGACAGCCGGAATCGAAAATCCCTGTGCCGATTCAGTCGATACCCCAGCCCCCTGCCTCTCCGCAGCAGAAAATCATCGCTGAGATAGTCGCACGCGAAATCGAGGCCCTTACCGCCGCCAAACGCTAAAAACAAGCCTTATCGACCTAACTGCTTTATTAACAAAAAGATACAAATAAACCGCATTTAAAGTCTTTGTTGACAATACCTTGTTTTTAACTTAACATACCACGTTTTTAAGAGTTAATTCTGGAGACTATTTTACTATGACGACCGTAACTTTAATAACCGGCGACGGCATCGGGCCGGAAATCGCCGAGGCAACGAGAAGATGTATTGACGCAACCAATCCCGGCATCGAATGGGAGCTGGCAGAGGCCGGCGTTGATGTTATGGCCAAAACCGGCAACCCCCTGCCGCAGGAAACCATCGATTCGGTAAAGAAAAACGGTATCGGCTTAAAAGCCCCAATTACAACACCCGTCGGCACGGGTTTTAGAAGCATAAATGTTTTTCTGCGTCAGGAACTGGAACTTTACGCCTGTCTGCGGCCGTGCAAAAGCTATGAAGGAGTCAGAAGCAGATACTCGGATATCGACCTTGTCGTTGTCCGTGAAAATACCGAAGACCTATACGCAGGCATCGAATTCGAAAAAGACAAAGACGATACAATAGAACTTATTAACTGGCTCAACAAACACAGCAAGCGGAAAATCGGAAACGATGCGGGAATAAGCATAAAGCCTATCTCGATAAAAGCGACCGAAAAAATAGTCAAATTCGCCTTCGAATACGCAAGAAAATGCGGCAGGAAAAAAGTTACATCCGTCCACAAGGCCAACATTATGAAATACACCGATGGTCTTTGGCTTGAGGTCAGCAGACAGGTCGCTAAAAATTATTCCGATATCGAATTCGAGGACCGTATCGTTGACAATATGTGTATGCAGCTTATCCAAAAACCGGAGCTTTACGATGTACTGGTTCTGCCGAATCTCTACGGCGATATTCTCAGCGACCTTTGCGCCGGCCTTGTCGGCGGACTGGGCGTCGCGCCGGGCGGAAATATCGGCGATAAAGGCGCAATCTTCGAGGCAACGCACGGCAGCGCACCGAAATACACAGGTCAGAACAAAGTCAATCCGTGTGCTTTGATTCTCTCCGGCGTTTTACTGCTGCAGCATATGGGCAAAATGGCCGAAGCCAAAAAACTCGAAGACGCCGTTGCCGCCGTAATAGCCGAAGGCAAAGACGTAACTTACGATATGAAAGCCGACAGGAACGACCCGTCCGCTGTCGGAACCAGCCAAATGGCAGACGCGATAATCAAAAAAATCAAGAGTTAAGATTAAAGATTCAAAATTGAAGACCGTTTTCTGGAGAAAATTGGTTGCGTCTAAAAACCAGCCTTTAGGTTATAGGTTGTTGGGTTATATTTTGTTCGCGGTTTCTTTCTGTTATCGTTTCATAGTCGCGTTGCGAAATATTCTCTATAACAAATCTATTATCAAAGCCGTAAAGGTCCCTGCCGCCGTGATAAGCATCGGAAATATCACCACCGGCGGAACGGGCAAAACGCCTCTGGTCGCCTGGCTTTGCAATTACTTCACAGCTAAAAATATCGAAACAGCCGTGCTTACGAGAGGATACAAAGCCAAAGGTTCCGTCTTTGCCGATGAGCCTGCGATGCTCGCCAAAGCCTCTCCCAAAGCGAAGGTGATAGTCAATCCAGACAGAATCGCAGGCGCACAAAAAGCCATAAGTCAGCACAACGCAAAACTTTTGATTATGGACGACGGTTTTCAACACAGAAAACTGGCACGGGATGTCGATATCGTTGCCATAGACGCCACAGAGCCGTTCGGTTATGAAAAACTTCTGCCGGCAGGCCTGCTTAGAGAGCCCCTCGACTCGCTGAAAAGGGCCGATGCGGTTGTAATAACACGCTCCAACCAGAACAGTACTGAAAAAATCAGCGAAATCAAGGAAAGATTATCGAAAATCAACCCTGACATCGTTTTTGCCTCAGCGGTTCATAAGCCGATGGGAATAAAACTGATAAAAGACAAGCAAATGCCGTTAAATGAGCTTGCAGGCAGAAAAATTTACGCGTTTTGCGGCATCGGAAACCCCGATTCATTTTTTCAGACCCTCTCACAGATGGCTTTTAACATTGTCGGAACAAAAGTATATAATGACCATCATAAATATACGGAATCCGATATCGCGGCCATTTATGAGGACGCCAAATACAAACAGGCTCAGTTTATCCTGACAACGCATAAGGACTGGATAAAAACGGCTCTTTTGAGTATCGATAAATTTGAAATACCTTTTGCCGCTTTAATGATTGAGCTTGAGTTTATTGACGGACAGGAAAAAATTATTTCTCTTATAGACAAGACCATTGAAAAATATGTATCCCGCACTTTCTAAAATTTATATAATTTTTTTAAAGTGCAGGCTACAAATAAATTTAGTAATTTAAAATACACAAATAAAATCTGAATAAAAGGAAAGTGCGGGATGTATGACGAACTGATAAATATTGTTCAAACTCTCGGCTCGCCGAAGGTGCTGCTGGCCGGCGATTTTCTGCTCGATGTTTATGTTTACGGCGACGCCTTGAGAATCAGCCCCGAAGCGCCGGTACCTATTCTTAAAGTTATCAGCAGGGAGTACCGTCCCGGCGGAGCGGCCTCAGTCGCCGCTGACCTTGCCGCTCTGGGGGCAAAAACGATTTGCCTCGGAACGGTCGGAAAAGATATAAACGCTGAAACTCTTAAAATGCTGCTTAAAGGCGCCGGAGCAGATATTTCCGGCCTTGTTGAGATTTCCGACAGACCCACAATCACAAAACAAAGATTTGTCGGCCTTGCCCAGCACATCCATCCTCAGCAGTTATTGAGAGTAGATGAGGAAAAAGACGATTCTTTGAATGAAAAGCATTATCAGAAACTTCTCGAATTGTACAAAAAGAAACTTCCGCAGGCCGATATCGTCTGCCTTCAGGATTACAACAAGGGCCTGTTCGAAGAGGGTTTTTGCAAGAGCCTGATTAAGCTCGCCAAATCGGCAGGCAAAAAAGTCCTGATTGACCCCGCCCCAAAAGCGGACTTCGCAAAATATACCGGCGCCTCGCTAATCACACCGAACCGCCTCGAAGCATCCATAGCTTCAGGAAATAATATTAAAACCGTCGATGACGCTGCTAAAGCCGCCGCAATCCTCATCAAAAAACTCAATCTTGACGCCGTGATAATAACTCTCGATAAGGAAGGCGCGTACCTGAAAACAAAATCCGCCGAACAGCACATCCCGACAATAATCAGGAAAGTCTATGACGTCAGCGGCGCAGGCGATGTGGTTCTCGCCTCGCTTGCCGCATCATTGGCGGCCGGAGTCGATTACAAAACCGCAGTTGAAATATGCAATGTCGCAGGCGGTATCGAAGTTGAAAAATTCGGCACTGCAACTGTTTCCGTTGAGGAAATCGTAAACGAATTGATGAGCCGAAAGCAAAAAAGCGGCTCAAAAATCAAAAGTATCGACCAGCTTACAGGCCAGCTCAAATGGCACAGAGGTCATAAGCAAAAGATTGTTTTCACCAACGGCTGTTTCGATGTCCTGCACAGGGGGCATATAGAGTACCTTGGCTTCTGCAAGAAACAGGGAGACATCGTCGTGCTCGGCCTCAACAGCGATAAAAGCGTCAAAAAAATAAAAGGCCCCGACAGGCCTATTAACAATCAGCTCGACAGGGCTGCGGTTCTTTCCGCCCTTGAAACGGTCGATTACATCGTAATTTTCGATGAGCCTGACCCGCTTGAGACAATCAAAAAAGTAAAGCCTGATATACTTGTCAAAGGGCAGGACTGGGCACAAAAAGGCGTCGTCGGCAGAGATCATCGGCGGTTCATTTTGCCGGCGATCCTGCTGAATCTGACTATTGTTTGGCATGTTGGAGACATCGACCGCCGGTGCATTGCGACCAACGAAGCCAACGATTTGGATAGGGTGCTCTAGGTCCAGTTGCTGCTGCTGGGCTCGTCGGGCTCGAATGGCCGCAAAGTCGAAGAGCCGGATTCCCTGGTCGAGCGTGCGGCCGAAGGCTTCTTCCTCGTCACGGATGATGTCGATGATGCGCTGCGGGTTCTTCGTGAGTTCCGGGAACGCGGCCCCCATCGTGCCGACGACCGTGGGCACGAGGTCGCACAGAAAAGCGCCCGGAACGCCGAGGTTCTGCCGGCCGTACCGCACCGCCCGGCGCAGGATGCGGCGCAGCACATAGTTGCGGCCGTCGTTCCCCGGCTCCGCGCCGTCGCAGATGGCGAAGGTCAGGGTCCGGGCGTGGTCGGCGATGACGCGGTAGGCGATGTCGATCGGATCAGTGAGCGAGCCCTGATACTCCCTTGCGTTGCAGAGGCGCCGGATCTCGGTGAAGAGCGGCGCGAAGACATCGGTGTCGTAGTTCGAGGTCTTTCCCTGGAGCACGCGCACGATGCGCTCGAAGCCCATGCCGGTATCGACATGCCGGGCGGGGAGGGGGGCGAGGCCCCGGTCGGTGCGATTGAACTGGATGAAGACGAGGTTCCAGATTTCGATGACGGCGGGGCTGCCGGCGTTGACAAGCGTGTGCCCGGGGATCGCGGCGCGCTCGGCGTCGGGCCGGCCGTCGTAGTGAATCTCGGAGCAGGGGCCGCAGGGGCCGGTGTCGCCCATCTCCCAGAAGTTATCCTTCATGTTTCCCGGGAGGATGC
>PGYD01000004.1 GCA_002839495.1 Planctomycetes bacterium HGW-Planctomycetes-1 | reverse complement strand
CGGCGCCTTTTTCGAACTTTTCCAAATCGGCAAGGTCTGAGTCGAGCTTTTCCCACGGCAAAAGTATGTCTAACTGTCCTAAAAGGTGTTCCTGCCGGTCGCGTAGTTTATGCAGTTGGCCGGAAAATTCGACGCATTTTTCAAGAATCTGCGTTGCCCTATCGGTGCTGATTATCTCTGCGTATTGTTTGCCGCTTATTACCGCACGGGGAGCAAGGGCCTGCGCTATGCCCTGTTTCGGGGCGTATTGGTTAAGAAATTCCACCGCTGAATCGATTTTTGAGCTTAAATCCTCTATTTTTTTAGGACGTTCGACTTCGGTATGAAGCTCAGGCCATTCCTTGCTGACAAAGGCACGCTGGGCGTCGTAAATCTGCACGATGCCGGAATCCTGAAGCGATTCGAGAACCTCCGCCGCTTCGATGTGATGGCTTGCGATAAGAATTTTTTGCATCCGTGCTATCGACATTGTCTATCCGGCATAAAATTTATTGTTTTTTCTCTGTAAGATTGTTGTGCAGAAAATCGATGATTTTATTTGCCGCCGTATCCTTATGCTGCTCTGCGTCGGCAATTATTTTTTGCTGCTGCTGAGCTGCGTTTTGCATTAGTTCTTCAGCCTGCTGCTGACCTTCTGCTCGGCCCTGCTGTCTCGATTGCTCAATAGTTTCTTTTCTCTGACGGCCTGCCTGTTCGAGCCGAACGATACGGTCTTTTTTTATCTGCTCTTCGGTCTGGGCGGCCTGTTTCTGGGCGTCTTCGAGCAGTTGTTTAGCCTTGCTTTCAGCTTCTTTGATTTGTTTTATCAGTTCCATTTTAATCCTGACTTCCGATTTAAATTATTTTATATCGTTTTTACTGAATATAGATACCTCAATATGGATTTCAAGAGTTATATGTTCAGTGCTGTTCTTATAGCAAGTATATTGTCATTTTTTTCCGCCGTATGCAGGCGACGGATAGGTGCCGCCCGATAAATTGGTCTTTTTCAGTCTGTAATTGCCAATATATATATTTTCGACTTAAAAATGCGTAATCTTTACTTATCAGCGCAGATTTCAGCTTTTTATTGGAAATTGTCTGATTTTTTGGTGTTTGCTCTTTTAAATAGGTAATCTGCGACCTGAATTGGCATTTTTAACGCAGAAACGCGAAATTAGCCGGCAATAGCTTTCCAGCTTTGATTCAGTTCCTCTAACAGCTTGATTACTTCTTCGAGCTTGGCCGGTTCATTTTTTAGATTGGCCTCGTGAAGCTGGCGAATCATAAATGTGTATAATGCGCGGAGATTGGTGGCGATTTGGCCGCCGGCTTCCATATCCAGAACGGTGCTTAGCTCGTTTATTATATCCTCGGCTTTGTTCAGGTATTTGCTTTTTGCTTCGTGATTGCCCGCCTGCATTTCCGGAATCGCCTGTTTTAAGAATTTTACCGCACCCTCGTAGAGCATAACAATAATGCGGCCCTGACCTTGTGTGGTTATTGTGTTTTCCTGATATGTTTCGATGCCCTTGTTCATAATTTAGCACTCCGTTCTGCTAATTTGGATACGTTATTATTGCAATTTTAATTATGGGGGACGGCTTTTGATGCCGTCCCCCTGAATCGTTCAATTGTGGGTAATTATCTAAGCAGTGTAAGTGCCATCTGCGGCATCGCATTGGCCTGAGCCAACATAGCGATACCGGCTTGTGCCAGCACTTGAGTTCTTGTCAGAGCAGCCATTTCTGTCGCAACATCGACGTCAGATATACGGCTTTCTGCAGACATCAGGTTTTCCGCCTGAATATCGAGAATCGATATCGTGCTTTCAAGACGGTTCATCTTGTAACCGAATGATGCACGTGCGGTGTCTTTCAGGTTAATGGCCGCCGTTGCCGTGTCCAGGGCAGCAGCAGCGCCGGTTCCGTCACCGCCGATAGTGGTGGCCGCGAGATTGAGACCGGTTACGTCTTTAGTCATATTGACCTTGTTAATTACAATCGTTGTGGTTGTGCCTACGTGAATAGTAACTGTGGCAGTTCCTGTGATATCGTCCAGCAGAGTTATACCATTAAACGAGGTAGATTTTGCGATACGGTCGATTTCGTCGGCCATTTCCGCAAACTCAGCCTGCATAATATCGCGCTGACCGGATGAATATGAACCCGTTGCAGCCTGTTCTGCCAGTTCCTTCATTCTGATAAGGTTCTCATCGATAACACCCATCGCACCTTCCATTGTTTGCAGCATACTAATGGCGTCCTGGCCATTACGTGCACCCTGTTGCAAAACTGCAATGTCTGCTCGAATTAACTCTCGAACAGCCATACCTGCCGCATCGTCCTTCGCACTGTTAATACGGAGGCCAGATGCAAGCCTTTCGACACTCCTGGCCAAGCTGTCATAAGCTGTGCCTAAGTGTCTGGCAGCATTACCTGCCATGATGTTGTTCTTAATCGCTAACATAGTTTTGACTCCTTAAAAAATAAACGTTCACTTTTTCAATTCCTTCATACTTTTGTTTTCGCCTTAATGCGCGACGAGCGCATCGAGGTGAAAATTCCCTTTCAATCTGCATTTTCGATTCGGATTAAAAAAACTTAAGAGGCTTTTATGTCTGAAGAAACAATGTAAAAATTTGCCTGCAAAATCCCCTTTATCAATACTGATAAACGCATATTTGCGGCTGCATCCGGCAAAAAATTCGATGAGAAATTTTGAGGTCTTTTAATATCGCCCCCAGCCATACTGATAACGGCCTGCCGAGAGGCGGTAACGACGGAAAAATTTTCAAAAAGTCAAAAAATTTAAAATTTCGGATATGCTGTATCCTGAAAAATCACCCTTTATTGGCCGGTTTTTTGAAAATTAAACTTTGAAAGGCGTTCAAGAGGTTTATACAATGCGGCAAACAACTTGAAAACGGAGATTTGCATTGCCGCCTAAGGATGGTATAGACAGCGATATTGCCAAGGCCCTTGACCTCGCCTTTTTGAGCTATAAAAACGCGGATATTTCAAAGGCTCAGGAACTTTGCCGGCAGGTTCTCCGAAAAGCCCCCAATCAGGTCGATGCCTTGCAATTGCTCGGTATGATTTTCAGCGGACAGGGACAAAATGCTGAAGCGGCGGAAATGCTCGGCAAGGCCATTGAGCAAAAACCGGGGCATTTTCAGCTTCATAACAACCTCGGAATGATACTCTACCAGATGAAAAAAAACGATGAGGCTATCTCGGAATTTCAAAAGGCAATAGAGCTTAAGCCTGATTTTGCAAAGGCTTATAACAATCTCGGCGTTGCGTTAATGAAGCTCGGCCGGTTGAATGAGGCCGCTGATGCCTGTACGGAGGCGATACATCTGCAAAGCGATTTCAAACAGGCATACAATAACCTCGGCCTGATACGGAAAAAACAGGGAAAATTAACCGAAGCGGAGGCAACTTACGCCAAAGCGATAGATATCGACCCTCAATACGCCGAAGCGTTAAGCAATCTCGGTATGACACTTATCGCCGAGGGGAAATTTGAACAGGCGGGCAAAAATCTGCAAAAAGCAGTCGATTTATCGCCGCATTGCGCTGAATTTCACAATAATCTCGGAGTTTTTTTCAACAGACAAGGCCGTTTTGAAGAGGCAATCGCCGCCAGCCGTAAAGCGATAACCATATCTTCTGATTATATAGGGGCTTATAATAATCTTGGTACGGCGTTGATGGAACTTGGCAGATTTGATGAAGCTGTCGCGGCCTTTGAAAAGGCAATTGCCATCGACCCCCGGCAAGCCGAGCCGCATTTCAATCGAGCACTTATTTTATTGCTCACCGGCCGATTCGAGCAAGGCTGGAAAGAATACGAATGGCGATGGAAAAATAGCGGTTTTTCCACTCCAATCAGACCTTTTACCCAAAAACGCTGGGATGGCTCTGCCCCCGCGCTTTCTTGCGTGCCTCTGCGATTCTCATCGCAAGATGAGGCAGCAGGCGAAAGCAAGAGCGGGGGCGTGGTAAAATTGTTAATTTGGGCAGAACAGGGAATTGGCGATGAGGTGCAGTTTGCAGGGCTTATTCAGCCTATAATCGCTAAAGGGATTGACGTTGTTGTCGAATGCGACAGGCGTCTTGTTCCGCTTTTGCAGAGGAGTTTTTCCAAAATTACGGTTGTCGGGCGCAGCGACCCGCCGGCAGATGTTCTTAAAGATAAGGCTATTACCCATCAGATTCCGATGTGTTCGATTCCGCAGGTATTGGGCTGGCCTATGGATATAAAACCATATCTTTTGCCCGATGAAAACCTGCGAAATCAATTGCGGCAGCGGTATAAAAACGGCAAAGATGAATTGCTGGTTGGAATAAGTTGGAAAAGCGGCAACAGTCAGGAAGGCCCCAAAAGGTCGATAGATTTAGAGCTATGGGAACCGATTTTTAAAGTCAGCGGTGTGCGTTTTGTAAGTCTTCAATATGGCGAATGTTCGAGGCAATTACAGACGGCTCGTGAGAAATTCTGTGTGGAGATTATAAAGGACGACAAAGTTAATCCTTTAACGGACATCGAAAGTTTTGCCGCCCAGGCGGCGGCGATGGATTTGGTTATTTCGGTCGATAATTCGACGGTACACTTTGCCGGAGCGCTCGGAGTTAAAGTTTGGACATTATTGCCGACGGCGCCGGACTGGCGATGGGGACTGCAAGGTGAGAAAACCTGTTGGTATCCTTCGATGCGTCTGTTTCGCCAAAAAGACAGGGAAAAATGGGGGCCGGTAATTTCAAAAGTCGCTCAAGAGCTCGGCTCATTATAGCGAAAGATTATACCAATACATTTATGTAATTATCCGTAAGCAGTCCCTGTGTTTCCATAAGGTCGGCGCTGCTTTCGGCATACCTGAAAGACTCTCCATAAAAGCCGTTATTTCTCTGTGATTCGTAATTCGACTCGCTTTGGTTGCCTGCCCAGTTTTGCTGTCCTGCTGCTGAATGCTCTTTCGGCATATATTGCTCCTGTTGGCTGGTTAATACAACTTCAATCTTTTTTATGAGGACGCCGCCGTCGTTGAGATTTTGGATTATTTCCGGCAGCGACTGCTGTATGCTGTTTTTTGTCTGGAGATTGTCAACCTGCAGCAAACCTGTAATTGCGTTGTTCTGCTCGGAAAACTTTATCGCGACTTTGCCGAGTTCCGGCGGATTGAGCCGAACAACGATTTCCCTGCTGTCCGAACGGAAAGAGGTGTAAATAGATTCCTGAATTTGATTGCGAATACTGACGGCAGTTTTGTCATTGCCGGCGGCCTTGACGGATACAGCCGCATCCGGCGATTGTTCAGAAACGACAGATTGAACATTATTGCCCGCAAGCGGCTCGTTAGCCGTTTGGGCAGGCTGTAAATCGTCATTGATTTCGTCCTCTCCATTGTCCGATTGCGTCGAAGGTTGGCTGATTTTCTGTTCGACAGTTTTGACAGAGATAGTCTCGATGTGAAATTTGTTGTTTTCAAGCGGGTCAAAAGATTCTGCTTTAACTCGAGGAGCTCTGGTGTCAATATCGGCTTTATCAGCAGCCGGTTTTTCCGTTATCTGTGCGGTGTTTTGCTGATTTTTGTCTTCAGTATCGGTAATTTGGATGTTCGGCGTTTTTGTCTTTGGGGTATCAATTGCATCGGATTTTTCAGCGGCAATTTCCGGTTTGCTGCCGCCGGTTGGTGTTTGCGGCGATGCTTCGCTGTTGTTTTGTTGGTTGAAAACCGGTGTTGAGGCCTCGGTCAATGGGGCGGGTTCAGCGGTGTTTAAAGGAATAGAAGCCGGATTATTTGTTGGTGCCGGTTTTTCATCGGCAGGAATATCGGGCATCATTATTTCAAATTTGATTTGTTTTTGCTCTGCGGCTAATTGGACAGGTTCGGCAATCTGAATGACGGGAGACGGAATAACTTCAACGTCGGCAGTCGGCTGAACAAAATTGTTTGGAATTTGGTTTTCTGCTATTTGCGGCAGCGGTTTGTTAGCTTCTATATCGGGAGCGAAATCCGGCACAACCGGCAGAGCAAACAATTCCTGAGGTATGACGATTTCGGCAAGCGTTTGATTTTGCTCCTGAGTATTCTCATCGGCTTGGTCATCCGAGGACAGCTTGACCGTCATTTTTTTTGCAAGGGTGCTGCTAAAGTTTTCCAGCAAATCAGCGGGCTTATTTTGGACAATAAACGGGATATTATCGGTCGTTCCCGTTTCGCCGGTATTGGCGTTTGCGGCTATCTCGGCAGAGTTTTGTGTCTGGGCGGCTGAGGCGAGATTCAACGGATTGGATGCCGTGCCAACGTTAGCCGCAAATATAGTTTGTGACAGAGATATATCCATACTCCAATTATTTTAGCAAGTATTGTGCCACGATTGAAAAGCAGCTATACAAAAATATAACTCGTTCTTTGGCAATGCTTTACAAATAAAAAATATTGGCTGCTGAACGGCGGTATTTTATGAGCGGCTTTAATTTACGGACAGATGTTCCGCAAGGCAGGAAAGAATTTCCGGTTTTGCCTGTCCGCGGCGGCTTTATCGCCTTTCGAAATAGGTGTAAAAAATGTATTGCAGGTGTACAGGATTCTGACATCACAGGTTCGGCTTGCGTAAGGCTCTGTTTGCTGAAAAGGCGGTTTTTGGTGTAAAAAATGGGGTAATAGATTGAAAATGTCAAACTTTGTTGGGTTTGGCACGATTATTGCTTTTTGTTGCTTCAGGCATAGATTTTGTCAATGAATTTGGAGTTTATCGATGTCTAAAATAAACGATATCATCGATGTAATTGGGGCCGCCGTTAAAGCGGAAAGCCTTCGTCAAAAGACGATTGCCAATAATGTCGCCAATCTCCAGACTCCCGGATACCGCAGGGCGGATGTCAAATTTCAGGATTTGCTTGCCAAGGCTCTGGATTCATCGGGAGCAGTTGAGTTAAGCGATATCGAGGCCGAGATTTACCAGCCGAAAAATACGCCGGTGAAATCGGACGGCAACGATGTAAGCCTCGAAATAGAAGTCGGCGAAATGGTTAAAAACAGTCTTCGCCATAAGGCGTATGTCCGGCTTCTTCAGAAAAAATATCAGCAAATAGATATGGCGATGGATTTGAATAGATAGTTCTTGGCCATAAGGTTTTATGGAAAGGAAAATGAAAATGGGAATAGACACGAGTTTCGGGCCGATAGATATCGCCATTTCCGGTCTGCGTGCGCAAAGCAAAAATATGGAGGTAATTTCATCGAATGTCGCCAATGCCCAATCTACAGATGACGGCAGCGGCCAGCCTTATCGCAGGCTCGAAGCCATATTGAAAGCGGAAAGTGACGGCCTGGGCGGCGTAAATCTGGAGGAAATTACATCGGATATGAGCGCATTTCCGAAGATTTTTAAGCCCGGCCATCCGGATGCCGATTCGCAGGGATACGTAACTATGCCGAATGTTAATGTGCCGAGCGAAATGATGAATTTAAACATCGCGGCACGGACATATCAGGCCAATACAGCGGTTCTTAAGCGTTATCAGGAAATGGTTGAGACGACGCTCGAATTGTTAAAGTGAGGTAAATCAAAATGATTAATTTAAATGCTAATGTAAGCTCGGTGATGCCTGTCGGAAATTCCGGCTCTGCCGGAGCCAATAACGGCAAGACTGCCGGCGCCGGTTCCGGCTTTGCCGATGCGGTTAAGGCTGTTGGCCAGCAGATATCCAAAGTTGACGGCCTTCAACAGACAGCGGATGTATCCATACAGGATTTGCTGTCCGGAAAAAATGAGGACCTTACCTCGGTGGTCTCGGCAGCGGCCAAGGCCGATATGAGCTTTAAACTTCTTGTAGGCGTCCGGAACAAGCTGATTGAGGCCTATAAGCAAACTATGAGTATGCCTTTGTAGGCGGTAATTGAGAAAAACATCAAAAAACAAACAATTTAATGGAATAGTATGATGGATTTTTTTCAGAAAATAAAAACAATTTGGGAAAACGTGAGTTTTGTCCAGCGGGCTTTATTACTGGCAATCGTTATAACGTTTATCGCCGTAAGTGTAGTGCTGACTCGCTGGGCCGCAAGGCCGGAGATGGGGCTGTTATATTCAGGTCTTGACGTCGAAGAAGCGGCAAAAATAGTCGAGAAAATCGGCGAAAAAGGCGTTGTTTACAAACTGGCAAACGGCGGAACAACTATTTATGTTCCGCGGGAAACCGTTGCCCAGCTTCGTCTGGATATGGCGAAAGAAGGTCTTCCGGCAGGCGGTCAGAAAGGCTACGGAATATTTGATACTGAGAAAATCGGAATAAGTCCGTTTGTTCAAAACGTTAATCTCAATCGTGCCCTGCAGGACGAACTTGCCAAAAGTATTCAGATGATAGATGGAGTTATGCACGCAAGGGTTCATATAGTAGCTCCTGAGCGCAGTGTGTTCAATTCTGCGGCATCGCCGAGCAGCGCTTCTGTGGTTCTTCGGTTGAGGCCCGGCTACAGATTAAGCGGTACGAATATCGCGGCTATAACGCATCTGGTTGCCGGCAGTATCGAAGGAATGAAACCCGAAAATATAACCGTCGTGGATAGTCAGGGCAGACTTCTTTCTTCCGAATCCAATCAGGTAATGGGCGCAGGCGTAGGGGCTGTCGTTGATTACAGGGAAAGGGTGGAACAGGGTCTGGCCGCCAAAGTCGAAGATATGCTCACCGCTGTTCTTGGCCCCGGACGGGCTTCCGTAAAGGTCAGCGCCGAGCTCGATATGAACAGCACAAGTCTTATTACGAAATCTTACGACGCGGCAGGTGTGGTTGTAAAAGAAGAGATTAAGGAAAAATCCAAAACTCAGAACGGCGGCGATGGCGGTGCGGCAGGCGGCAAGGAAGTTGACAATACTATTACCACAAACAAACTTTTCGGCGAAAAAACACAGACAATAAGCGCACTGCCGGGAGGAATAAAATCTTTATCAGTGGCCGCTTTTGTAGATTTATACCCGAGCGACCCCAACGAAAAAGACCTTATACTCGCAGAGGACAGCGTTGTAGATATTATTAAGAATGCCCTCGGTCTTAAAGATGCCGGCGCAATCAAGGTGGTAAACGCCAGATTTTCACGGCCGGTTATAGCGGAAGTCGAAGAACCTAAAAAATTAGATATTGCGGCGATTGCAGGACAGGCCTCGCTTGGAATTATGGCGGTTTGCGCGTTATTGGTGCTGAAAATGTTCAGCGGAGCAAAGAACAAGGCCGCTTTAATGCCTGCCGCCGGAATGGCACAACTGCCGGCAGGCGGAACAGAGGGACTTCTGACAGCCGGCGTGGAAAGCGCCGACCCGTCGATGCTGCGCAGGCAAATCGCCAATAGTTTGCGGAATAACCCTGAGCAAGCCAAACAATTGTTCGCGAGCTGGATTGATGAAAAAGGGAGCTGAGTAAGTGGTATTAACAGGCAAACAAAAAGCTGCGATGCTGCTGACAAGTCTTGACGCGGTAACCGCTGCCGAGCTGCTCAAGGGCGTAAAACCGGAAGTGGTTCAGGAATTGGCGGTAGAGTTGGCATATCTGGATGCGTCAGGCTTGCGAAACGGCAGGCAAATCATCGAGGTCGCGTCTCAGTTCTGTAATTCGTTAAATACCGCCAAAAAGGGGTTTCATATCAATAAGTTTCTTGATGCGATGCTGAAAAGCACGGTAGGCGGCGAAAAGGCCAAGCAAATACAAACAGAGATTGGTAATTTACTTCAGAAACGCGACCCCTTCATATCGATTCGCTCGGCGGACTCGAAAACTTTAGCGTCGATTTTGGGAACGGAGCATCCGCAGGTGGTAGCGGTTGTTTTGTCGGAACTGCCGCCCAGAAAAAGCTCGGAGGTTCTCGGACTTTTAGAGCAGGATGTTCGACTCGGCGCTATCAGCGGAATGACCAGCATTAGTTCCGTTTCCACAGAGGCGAAAAGACGAATAGCACAAATGGTTTACGGGCGTCTGGAAGCTCTTGCTGCCGCTGCTCGCCATGGCGGCGCTGAGCCAACCCTTGATGAGCAGCCATTACGAAAAGTAGCTGTGATTGTGCGAAACCTCAGTAAAGAGATCCGCGATGGTCTGCTTGCGGCACTGCAGGGAAAAGACAGTCAGGCAGGCGAAAAAGTTGCCGAGCTTATGGTGCTTTGGGAGGATATTCCGCAGATTACCGACAGGTCGATGCAGGAAGCTCTGCGGGGAGTTGATTCTCGTAAATTGGCGTTGGCGCTGTTCAAAGCAGATGAAGTGATTGTCAAAAAAATCAGGTCTAATATTTCCGAACGTGCGGCAGCGGCAATCGACGAGGAAACATCGCTTATGTCTGCGCCGAAAAAAGAGGATATTGAAGCCGCCAGAGAAGAACTTGTACTGGCTATGCGTGAGATGAATAAAAAAGGCGAAATCAGCTTTGTAGAAGAATAATACAATGGCTCAGATGGCAATAAAACTCGATAAACCGCTTAAAGCTGTAAGAATAGTAAATAATTACAGCGGCGGCAATACGGCAGCGGATTTCCGGCAGATGGAGGAATTGAAGGCACAAAAGAATTTGTACGGCAATGCCTGCCGGACGGTTCAAAACCTTGCCGACAAACTTAATCAGTTTTACGAGAGAATTTTTGTCGAGCACAGCGAGGAAATCGCCCGGCTTTCTGTTGAAATCGCCAGAAAGATATTGATGCGGAAAGTCGAGGACGGCGACTATAAAATTGAAGAGATTATAAAAGAAATACTTAAGAACGCTCCGGCCCATCAGGATTTGGTAGTGCGTTTAAATCCTAAAGACCTTGCAGACTGTCAGAAAATTCAGCAGCAGGGCGGCATTGAGGAATTATCCGGCATCAAACTTGTTGCAGACGGCGGTATCGGACGGGCAGAGTGTGTACTCGAGAGTCCAAAAGGAATAATCAAATCGTTAATCGATGAAAATCTCGAGCAAATCGCAAAGGCGCTTAATAAAAAGACGGAATAATTTATGAGTACGGGCAAAATCAGAGAGCAAAAACTTAAAACGCAGCAGGATGTCTTGGCCGGGGCAGGAAATGAATTGATTGATTTTGATAAATTCCACTCTGCGCTGCGTGCGGTGAATCTGTTAAATTGTCAGGGTTCGGTAATTAGAGTTTCAGGTTTGACCGTCGAATCCAGTGGGCCGAAAGTCGGGCTGGGAGAACTTTGCGGAATTAATATCCGCGATGGCCGGCGTGTATTGGCAGAAGTGGTAGGTTTTCATAACGACCGGCTTGTTCTGCTTCCGCTGGAGCATATCGAAGGTATATCGCCCGGCGACACCGTAACGACGCGAACGACTCCGCGATACATTACTTTGAGTGAGAATATATTAGGCAGGATAGTAAACGGATTGGGAGAGCCTATTGATGGGAAAGGGCCGTTGGCAGGCAGCGATAAAAAGGCGCTGGATTCAGCCAGTCCTTCCGCACTGACCCGGAAAAAAATCAATCAGCCTTTGGCGTTAGGCATCAGGTCGATGGACGGAATGCTGACCTGCGGCAGGGGCCAGCGTGTAGGTATTTTCGCGGGCAGCGGAGTAGGCAAAAGCGTGCTGCTGGGCGATATTGCCAATTCGAGCGATGCAGATGTAAATGTGGTCGCATTAATAGGCGAGCGAGGCCGTGAGGTTCGTGAATTTCTCGAAGGAGACCTTGGCCCCGAAGGACTGGCCCGCAGCGTGGTTGTTATTGCCGCTTCCGATTGTCCGCCGATTCAAAGAGTAAAAGCGGCATTTGTAGCGGTAACGATTGCCGAATATTTCAGGGATAAAGGCAAAAGCGTCTTGTTTATGATGGATTCGTTCACTCGATTTGCCCAGGCTCAGCGTGAAATTGGGCTTGCCGCCGGCGAGCCGCCCGCCGCTAAGGGTTATTGTCCGAGCGTTTTTGCGCTAATGCCCCGACTTGTAGAGCGGCTGGGCTGTTCCGAGTATGGAAGCATCACGGGAATTCTGACGGTGCTTGTCGAAAACGACGATTTAAGCGACCCAGTTGCCGACAGTGCACGAAGTCTGCTTGACGGGCATATTGTCTTGTCGAGAAAATTAGCTGATAGGGGACATTTTCCCGCGGTGGATATACTGGCAAGCGTAAGCAGATTGATGCCCGCTGTGGTTAGTAAAGAGCATAAACAGGCTGCCCAGAAGATTAAAGAGATATACGCTACGTATATCGACGCCGAAGACCTGATAAATATCGGCGCGTTTTCAGCGGGCAGCAACCGCCGTATCGACGGGGCGATTGCGCTGATTGACAGGTTAAACAGTTTTCTTATCCAGCCTGTAAGGGAAAGGACTGATTTCGAAGAAACCGTCAGTCAGTTAATCGCTCTTGCGGAAGTATGGGACGAATTATTAAGCGTTGATGTTGTAAAAAAATAAATGGTGCAAAATAAATGAAACGATTTGTATGGCGTCTGCAGCGGGTTCTTGACATAAAAATAAAGGAAGAACAGATAAAAAGAGCCGAACTGCTTGCGATAACCCACAAATTAGCTGAGGCGCAAAGCGAACTGCTGATGCAAAGGCGGATATTGACGGACGTGATTAACAGCTTGTCGCAGGAGCATCCGAAAATACGTCTGGACAAGCAGGCTCTTTTTCTGAGATATGCGGCAATAAATGACGAGTTAATTAAAAAGCTCGAAAATAAAGTAAAAGAAATCGAAATAAAGCAGAAAGAAAAAATCAGTGAGGTCTTAAAGGTCAAAAAGTTCAGAAAGGGCCTTGAGAAACTGAGGGCTGAAACAAAAATGCGGTTTATAAAAGAACAGGAAAAACTCGAACAGAAAGATGCGGACGAAATGACCACTATGGGTTTTGCTCGAAAGATAATGCAGGCGGATAAAACCGGCAATTTCGTCTATTGAAATTTCTTGTATTTGTTAATTGCAAGATTAAGGAGATAAACTTGTGAATAAAAAATTGATAATAATGATAGCAGCGGCCGGACTAATAAGTTTTGCGGGGATGTTCGTATTTGGTTTACTTACCAAAAAAACAGTATCGGATACTCAGCAGGCCGCCGCAGGGCAGACAACATCGGCTGAAGATGACAGCCTTAAACTGATGCAGACTCAAATGCTGGCGGGCATCGGCGGCGCAGCCGAGGGCAGAATAAAAACGGCTATGACGGAAAAACAGCTCAAAGAGATTATTTACGAAGTCCGCGAGAAGATTAGAGAATACGACAACAAGCTGCAGGAACTTTCATCGCGGGAGCAAAAACTGCAAACAACACAGGAAATGTTGAAAAAAGACATACAGGAGATGGACAATCTGCGAATTGAACTTGCTTCGACGATTTCCACCATTAAGAGCGAGCAGGATAAACTGCAAAAGAGCAGAATCGAGATTTCCAATATCGAAAGGAATAATCTCGCATCGATAGCGGCCACTTATGACAAGATGGATGCGGCTCAGGCGGGCAAGATATTATCGACTATGAACCAGACCAAAAATAATGATGCTGTGAAAATTCTTTATTATATGTCCGATAGAACCAAAGCCAAGGTATTGGCTTCTGTTGCCGAGACGGAACCTTCGGTATCAGCGGAGTTTAGTCAGAGATTAAAACAAATAATGGAAAAAGAGTAAGCGATGGATATAGCGACAATAGTAGGCGTAATAGCGGGTCTTATAGTTATAACCAGCGCAATTGTTGCGGGCGGCGGCGCCAAGATATTTGTCGATATTCCGTCGCTGGCAATTACGATAGGCGGGATGTTATGCGCGACTCTTATTCATTTTTCGCTGCCGCAATTTTTAGGTATATTTTCCATAGTAAAGAAAACAATAGTAGCCAAAGTACCGTCGCCGTCGGAATTGATTAAAAAGATGGTTAATTACGCCGCTATCAACAGACGGGATGGAACATTGGCGCTGGAGAAGGAGCTTCATTCTGTGTCTAATCCCTTTTTTCTTAAGGGGCTGCAGATGCTTATTGACGGACAGGAGGCGGATAAAATCCGCGACCATTTGGAGCTTGAGATTCAGTATCTTCAGGACCGTCATTCGACCGGCAAAAAAATACTCGAATTTATGGGCGCCTCTGCGCCTGCATTCGGAATGATAGGTACGCTTATCGGTTTAGTTCAAATGCTGCGGAATCTTGATTCGCCTGACAGTATCGGTGCAGGAATGGCAGTTGCGTTGATAACTACTTTTTACGGCGCTTTTGTGGCGAACCTGATTTTTATTCCGTTAGCGGGTAAGCTGGGTATTTATTCCAAAGCCGAGGTAACAGCGATGGAAATGATTACGGAAGGTATATGTTCAATCTCGCAGGGTGAGAATCCGACCGCGGTACGGGAAAAGATGCAGGCGTTTGTTTCTCACGGCAAACGTGAAGAGGTAAAGGTAAGCATTTAAATGGGGCGAAGAAAGAAACAAGCCGAAGCCGAAAGCGAGCCTGGGGCGCCGGAATGGATGGTAACGTTCAGCGATTGTATGACGCTGCTGCTGACATTTTTTGTGCTTATGCTCAGCTTTTCATCGTTTGATGATAAAGCCGTTCTTATGTGGAGAAGGATTTTTGAGAAACAGTTTTCTTTCTTTGAAAAAAACGCCATTGAAAAAGACGCATTAGTGCCAACCGAGACGGTTCAGGAAACCGATGTAACTCTTGAAAAAGGCAGTGAAAAACCGACCCTCGAAAGAGGTACCCAAGAAAATCTTGTAAAAGACACGGAACCTACGGACTTCCGCAATCGAAAAATATTTTTAATCTCATCTGATAAAATTTTCTACGGCAAAGGAGCGCTTATTTCACTCGAAGGACGGGAAATCCTTGCTGTGATGGCGTCATTTTTAAGGGAAATGCCCGCTGCCAGAATAGTTATAAGCGAAAACAGCCAGGACGATGCGAAAAACAAGCATCTGGGGCTAAACCGCAGCTGGGCTGTTATGGAATATATGGCAAAAAAGCAGCCTCTCAACAAACAGCAGTTCAGCATTGCAGCGGCAAGCACAACAAAGACAGAAATTGATACAGAACCGGCAAATGACCGAATGCAGGATATAGAGGATGCCAAGGCCGAGCGTATGCTCGAAATTGTTTTGCTCGAAAGGAGTATTTATAATTGAGCCGCAAATCTGTATCACAGAGCACTTCGCCATCAGTGCCGGCTTATATCGTTACCTTTTCGGATATGGTAACGCTGCTGCTGACATTTTTTGTGTTGCTTATATCGCTTGCGAAGATGCAGGACCCTGAAAAGTTTAATGTCGGCCGTGACTCATTTGTACGGCATATAAATACTATGGGGCTTGGTATGCTTTTCGGCAAAAAAATGACGCCGGATTTCAGCGAAGTGAAAATCAAATACTGCATAAGCAATGAAAATGAAGACCTTGTTGTCAGAACCATAGATGCAAGAGAAGAGAACCTTCGACGAATTTTCCAAAAAATCCACCATTCTATGGAAACGGCGCGTTCTCAAATAGTTGGAAAAAAGGCCGATTTTTCGGTTACGGGTATCAGTTTTTTACCGGGCGAGGCGCAGTTGAACGAGTCGGCGAAGAAATTTCTGACTCAGTTTGCTATGAATTTGCCGCAGGATGCCAAGTCGGGAAAGATTAAACTTTATGTACTTGGTCTTGCCCGCGACGAACATACTGAAAAAAAACAATGGACATTGTCGGCTATGCGGGCCGGAGCGGTTGCGGATTTTCTCAAACAAACCCTGCCGCAGCATCTCCGAAACGCCGTTTATTCCTGGGGAGCAGGGCCGGGAGGCTGCTGGGTTGCAAGCGATGCTCCGATGTCGGAACAGTCGCAGATACTAATCGCGGTTCTTAGAGAAAATTAGTCGAAAAGCGCTCATACCCTCGTCAATTTTTTCGACATTCTGTAAGTTTTTTTCCTCATTTTTACGCAAAAATAGCGGTTTTTAGGCCATTAGAGCCTGTTTTGATGTTTCGGCACACAGTTTGCTACTAATGATAATGGTTAGTCTAACAGGTGTATAATTATGGAATTATATAAGAGAAAAAACAGGGTGTTTTGGGCGGTGATTTTGCTGTGCGGCATCGCTGCATTCGCATATCTTGCCCAAGCCGGCACAGGAGAAAATGTAAAGGCGCTTGTGGGCGAATCAGTTCCTCCGAGCAATAATCAGCCGAGCTTTACCGTAGGAACAAGCGATGATCTGAATACAAGCGGATTGTTTTTCAAGATGATGTTTATGGTTTTGCTGGTTGTTGCCCTCGGCGCAGCGGCAATTTATCTGTCCAAAAGACTTCTGCCGAAATTAAACCTGCCGGGCAAAATGATTCAGGTCTCTGAAACAATTCACATCGGACCTCGCAGGGCAATCCATTTAATAAAAGTAGGGAAACAGACTCTTCTTATCGGCAGTACGAACGATAATATTACCAAATTAGCGGATTTAACGGGCCTGTCAGAAACAGATTTAACGGCAGACCAGAAAGATGGTAATTGAGGTCTCTAATGTCAGCAAGGCCTGTCGGAATATTTTTTTTAGTCCTCATTATTTTGTCGATAAATAGCTGTTTATTCGGTCAGGACAGCAACCCGACAACAAGTTCACTTCCGAGCATTAACGACCTTGCCACAATAATAGATAAAACAACAGCCGGTGAAGATGCTGCCGGCAAAGAGTGGTCAACGCCCGTCAAACTGGTAATCATTTTCAGCGGCCTGGCGATTTTGCCGAGTCTTTTAGTAATGATGACCTCATTTACCCGTATAGTTATAGTATTATCCTTTGTTCGCAAGGCCTTAGGTACTCAGACGATACCGCCGACTATTGCTATTATAGGGCTGGCATTATTTCTAACGCTTTTCACAATGGCGCCTACGTTTTCCAATATTAACGAAACCAGCGTTCAGCCGTATTTAGCGGACCAGATTGATTTCGAAATGGCAGGCAGCAGGGCAGGCGACGCTATTAAGGAATTTATGCTTCGGCAGTGCCGACAGGCTG
Source organism: Planctomycetes bacterium HGW-Planctomycetes-1 (assembly GCA_002839495.1). Lineage (GTDB taxonomy): Bacteria > Planctomycetota > Phycisphaerae > Sedimentisphaerales > UBA12454 > UBA12454. The sequence goes on along the minus strand of PGYD01000004.1, from coordinate 33,726 downwards.
ATTTAATGCTTTTTGTCCAAATGGCAAAGATGGAAACGCCGAGCGACCCGAGAGCTATTGGTATGCACGTGGTTATACCGGCCTTTATCATTAGCGAATTTCGTACGGCTTTTGAAATAGGCTGTTTATTGTTTATTCCGTTTTTGGTGGTTGACCTTGTTATAGCCAGCGTTCTGCTCAGCGCCGGTATGATGATGCTGCCGCCGGTGATGATTTCACTGCCCTTTAAACTGATATTATTTATTCTTGTTGACGGATGGGGATTGTTGGCCAAAAGCCTCGGTCTGGGATTTAATTAGAGTTTTTATAAGGATTTGAATAAATGGACAGCAGTTTTGTTATTTATCTCGGACGGCAAACACTCGAAGTATGTTTATTCGTAGCCGCTCCTATTTTGCTGACCTGTATAATCGTCGGAGTCGTTATAACGCTGTTTCAGGCGGTTACATCCATACGCGATATGTCATTGACAGTGGCTCCCAAACTTATTGCCGTGGGATTTGTTACGCTGATGTTCGGCAACTGGATGCTCGGTATGCTGCTTAAATTCACAAATGAGATTTTCAGCTATATCCAGAGTATCGGGCGATAATTTATGGAGTTGATGATAGTTAAACTGCTCGGATTCGTATTAGTGCTGACGCGGATATCGGCCTTTTTTTTAGTGGCGCCTGTTTTCAGCGCTGAAGCCGTGCCGGTCAGAATCAAAGTCGCAATTATATTTTTACTTTCCATTTTTTTTGCTGCCGTTACTCCGGCTGCCGTTCCTGCGGAACAAATTTCCTCGTTTGAAGCGATACTTCTGATAAGTCAGGAGGCAATTTACGGTTTTGCCCTCGGATTAGTTGCTATTTTTATATTTTTAGCGGTCAAAATAAGCGGACAAATTGTCGAACGGGAGATGGGTTTGGTTATGTCCGAGACTTTTGACCCGATGAGCGGCGAAGGTTCAGATTCGCTGAGCATACTCGTTGAAATGATTTTTATACTTCTTTTCCTCAGCGCGAACGGCCATCATTTGCTGCTGTTAATCATTTCACGAAGTTATGAGGCGTTTCCTGCCGGCAGTATTCCGACAATACCGGTTTTGGTCGAAGGGGTGGCTAAATCCGGTTCGATAATGCTCATCGCGGGCTTAAGACTGGCTGCGCCGCTGCTGGCCGGCTTTGTACTTTTGCTGATTGTACTGGCGGTGTTCGCCCGTATGATACCGGATATGGATATTTTGTTTATCAGTATGCCGCTGCGTGTCGGATTGGGGTTGTTGATGGCAGGCATATTATTTCCGTTTATTAATGAATTTACGGCTGAATTCGCCGACTGGATGAATAAATTAGTACCTCTTTAATTGTTCGTTGATGAACTATAAATTTTATTGCGATTTGCAGGTTTAAAACAGGAATAAATTGTGGCAGAGAAACCGGCATCAGAAAGGACGGAATGGCCGACTCCGAGACGGCTGGAGAAAGCAAGAAAGGAAGGACAGGTTGCGCACAGCGAGGAGCTGCCGGCCGCTGCTTCGGTTATAATGCTTGTTTTGGTTTTGGCTTTATTCTCGCCGACTCTGCTTCAATGGTTCGTTATGCAGATGAAGCAGGGGATGTCCTGTCAGGCCGGTGTTTTTACCGACAGCAGGACGTTCATAAGTTTTTTCAATGAAAAAGTCATCGGCGTAATATTTATTATGTGTCCGATTTTAGCGGCGCTTTTTGCAAGTGCCGTCTTTTCCTGTGTTGCCGTAAGCGGTTTTAATTTCGCACCGAAGGCCGTGAGCCTGAAATTCGACCAAATAAATCCTGTAAAGGGCTTCGGCAGAATCTTCAGCGTCAAGTCACTCGTAAAACTGGGCATTTCCATAGCAAAATTTCTTTTCATTTCAATTATCGTCTGGCGGTATTTGCAAGGCAGAATCGAGGAGATTGCCGCTATTCGATGGGCGTGGACCGGACAGATATTAACGGCCATTGCGAAAATGGTATTCGGGATGATGGCTCGCGTTTGTGCGGCGCTGCTGGTTATAGCGGTTATTGATGTCGTATTTCAGAAATGGAAATATATCAAAGATTTGAGGATGACAAAGCAGGAAGTAAAGCAGGACCGCAAAGATACCGACGGTTCGCCTGAGGTTAAATCCCGTATTCGCCGGATTCAGATAGAAATGTCCAAAAAGCGAATGCTGCAGGAAGTTCCGAAAGCGAATATTGTTCTTGTGAACCCGACGCACGTAGCAGTTGCGCTTCGTTATGATGCCAAGACGATGGATGCTCCGATTATGGTAGCTAAAGGCGCCGACCATTTGGCGGAGAAAATCAGAGAAATCGCCCGCGCTTACGGGGTGCCTGTTGTGAGAAAGCCTGAACTGGCGAGGACAATTTATTCGACGGTGAAAAAACCCGGCGACAGTATTCCGCAGTCGCTGTATGCCGCTGTGGCGGAAGTTTTGGCTATGATTTACAGACTGCGGCAAAGAAGAGCTTAAGATGTGCTGTACATTGTGCTTAATTGACTGACGGTTGCCATCTGCTGCTGCAGCGTAGTCATTATTCTTTCAAGACGTGCATATTTATCGACAAGTCTTGCCTTATATGCTTCGAGCCGTTTTTTCTCTTTTTCGATTTTCTTTTCCATCGCCGTTATTTTATCGTCAAGGGCGCTTTTACTTATATCAAGTCTGCTGTTGGTTTTAAGCGTCGTGCTGATGAATTCGTTAAGTGCGCCGATAATACCCTGTTTGACAGACAGCGTTGAAGTGTAAGTTCCTTCGGACTGAGTCAAATCGACGGTGAACTGGAGACTGTGTTCCGGATAAACGGGATTGCCTTTGTCATCGAAAAGCATTTCTCCGGTTACGAGATTGTTGTTCCAGTTGCTGATGGTTCGGTATTCGGCTTCGGTGGAGAGCTTAATTCTGACGCCGGTTATTTGATGGCTGTCGTTTATGTCCACCTCGATATCGTAAGTGCCTGCGGTAGTATATTTTTCGCTGGAAGAATAAAACTCAATAATACCGCTTTCATTATTGCTGGTTTTGTTGGCGCCGAGCAATGAAAGAACACCGTTAAAGTTTTCTTTTACAGCGTCGCTGAATATGCTCGTATCGAGTTGCATCATTCCATCGCCGTCAAAGGTAATACCTATGTCGGAGGCTTTAACAAAACTATCTATGGAGTCTATAAAGCCGGCCGCTGTTCCGATAAACGGATTGCGTGATTGAGATTTGATAAATGAAATACCCATATCAGTGTTTAATATGCCCAGCTTTTTTGTAGTGCTGTCATATTCGGTATAGGTCTTTAACTCCGTAATTAGACTGTTATAAGCGGAAACTACGGCTTGAACCGATTGTGAAACCGTAGATGTATTTTCGCTGATGGTTATTTTTACGGGCTTGTCATCTTCTGTAACATCTTTGAGAGTTAATGTTATACCGCTCAATGCATCGGAAATACTATTGCTGTTTCTTTGCAGATAGCCGTTATTGCCCTTGGTGTATTCGGTAAATATAGCGGAACTTTCGTCGGAGAATGAAAGGCTGGCAGTATCAATCGAGAGCATTCGGACATCGCCTGCGGAGCTGAGAAACTTAAAGCTTGTATATCCTAAAATGTTCTCATCGAGGCTGTCGCCTCCGACAGTAATACCGCTAATGCCTGCGGCTTCGAGAGCGGCTTCTATGTTTGCGGTACTTGCATCATAAGCGATGTCTGCTGTGGTATTGCCGTTATATGTGAGACGGAAGGTGCCTCCATTGGCGACCGAGCCGAGCGTCAGTCTTTGCTCTTCGGCGGTTGAAGAAGATGGATAACCGTTTATTTTGATTTGTGAGCTCTGGGCGGCTTGAGTTTGACTGAAAGAGCCGAGCGGCAGAATTGTCGGAGTTCCGCCTCCTTCTGTGGAGACAGCCATTGTCGGCAGAGCGAGGTCCGTGTCGCCTTCGCCGGGGTCGTAAGCTAAACTGATTTTCAGACTGCTCGTATCTGAAAGATGGTCGGTCAGTACTATTTGTCCGTTCACAAACCTTGCGGTTGCTACGCCGTCAAATTGTTCATTAATCGCATCGATAATCTGGCCTACGGTTGTATTTACCGTAAGGGCGAGTTCCTTATCTGCCAGGTCTATGCCGAAATGATTTTTGCCGCTGATTATAATTTTTTCGCCGCCCTGTAATCCTTCGTTTAGAGTAAACTGATTAAGCGCAGTAATTTTCGTAGTAAGACGGGCATTTGTGCCGCTGCTGATAGTCAGGCTTGTCGCGGCTTTCCAGGTCTCTGTGTATTTCGAATCGACGGATATCTGATAATCTTCGCCTGCGTTGCGGCCGCTTAACATCAGGTGGTATTTGCCGCCATGAGAGAGAAGACTGGCTGTAACGCCGGGATTGTTTGTATCATTATTTATCAGATTGACAAGGTCCTGAAGTGTAGTTTCATTAGCAACGGTATTTATAGCTCTTGTTTGATGGTTATATGTGTATATAAATGTTCCGCTGCCTACATAATCAGTTTTATAGCTGAAAGTCGATGTGTCCTGTATCCATGTTTCGGTTGTTGCCAGTTGATTTATCTCGATTGAATGAGAACCTGCATTTGCATCTGACGATGCAGAGATTGTAAGCTTGTCCATGTCGCTGGAACTCGTGTTGAAAATATTCATATTATTGACATCGGACAGAGCGTTTGTTGCTGTTTTAAGAGATGAGAGTTTATTGCGTATCGTATCCAGAGCGGTTTTCTGCGTAGCATAACTGCTTTTCTTGGCGTTATATGTGGAAAGTCTTCGGCTTTCAATAGTCATCAACTTTGTAATGAGACTGCTGGTATCAATGCCCGAAGTCAAGCCCGGCAATGTAATTGTTGCCATTTTTTACCCTTTTACCTTAACTTGTTTATATACTGTAGCCAAAACATCTTGTTTGGCTGTAATCCTTATTTTTACTATCGCTATTATCGAACAAGACTATCATAAACTTAAATGCCAAATTGTAATTAACCGCTGTTGCGATATGCGCTTAGGATTTTTCGGACGTTGTCAACCTGTTTCTGTTGGTCCTTGATGGAATTTTGTTCGGCTACGAGCATTAATTCGAGTTTTTCATATAATTTAAGCAAATTTTTGCGCCGATTTTCAAAATCAGAACTGTCCGGCGAATCTATTTTGGCTAATTCTTCAATGGCAGAGCCGGCTTGTTCAGATAACAGTTCAACCCGGCGGTAATTGCCTTTGCGAGCAAGTTCAATTTGTTTTTCGAGCAGGCTTTGCAGATTATCTAATAGAAGTTTTTGTTTATCTGTATTCACAGGGATTAAACTCCTGCCTGCTGTTTTTGTGCCAGACAGTGGTTGACCTCTTCGAGAAGATTTGCGGCATCTGTATTTTCGCGGTCTAAGGTTAAAATATCTCCGAGCAGTTTTTTGGCTTGTTCGAGACGGCCTTCTTTAACATACAGCGCCGCCAAAGAGAACATAACCGAGCTGTCCTGCGGGTGCATATCGAGATATACCTGAAGATAATGAATAATTTTTCCAAAAGACCCCATTTTGCAGGAGATTTGAAACAGTCCCAAAAGAACGTTTAGATTATCTGTGTTCAGCTCCAGACATTTAAGATACATTTCGAAAGCCTTATCGTAGTCGCCTTTTTTCTGTGCAACCATAGCCAGACCTGCGTAAGCACGCGAGCTATTTGGGTCAAGCCGGCAAGCAACCCTAAATGCGATTTCCGCGTTGTCTAAAAGGTCCTGTTGAAAGTCGATTATGCCGAGCCCGACATAAGGGTCCGCTTCATCGGGGTTTAAGGAGGCGGCTTTTTCATAGCATTTTTGAGCCTGATTATAATCGCCGAGCGCGGTATAGGAATCTCCTAATTTTTGCATTTCCTGATATTTTTTGCTATCAGTTTCCTGCTCGATGACATCTTTATTTTTTTTATTCATATCTGCCGGGTGTCCTTTTGGTGTTTGTTTTGCGTTTATATTTTATTCTCCGGCATTTTGCCGTGGATTATTTCAATCATTGGCTTAAGAATTTTCTGATCCGGCGAAAGTTTTAATGACCGATTCAGCATTTTGACGGCATCGGATAATTTGCCTGCATCTATCAGCATTTCAGCGGTTCTGTTAAGCACCTCCGCGTTTAAAATGCCCATTTGTTCCATATCGTCGAAAAGCTCCATTGCCTGTTCGGCGTTGCCGGCGGCAAGATAAGTTTCGGACAGATTCCAGATGATTTCCGCCGAGTCGGGCTGCAGGATTCTTGCTTTTACGAGATGTTTGGCGGCCTCATCGGAGCGATTCATACAATGCAGAATTGCCCCGGCGTCGTTCATCGCCTCTGCATTGTTTGGCGATGAACGAAGATATTTTTGAATATACTTCAGAGCTTCATTGTGCTTGCCGGCTTCGGCTAAGTCCAGAGCTTTTTGGTAGTCTTTGGATGCGGTTGACAGGTTCTTTGTGTTTTTTCGTTTTCTTTTCAGTTTCGTTTTAATAGTCACTTTGAGTGTTTCCTTTTAATCTATGAAATCCAAAAGGGAGACAGACAAAAGTTTCGCAGCTACAATCAGCGACATTTGGTATAGAGTTTCCCTGCGTGTAATATCAATGGAAAGCTGGGCAATGTCGGCCTCCTGCAGCATAGAGGCCTCGTCTTCAGCGGTGTACTTTATATTCTCGAGAGAGTTTTTAAGGTCTTCAATAAATCCGATTTTAGAACCTATGGAAGTTTGCTTTCCGACCAGAAGGTTAGTTATCTCATCCAGTGAGCCTGACAAGCTGTTTCTAAACTGTGCCAGTTGACTGTCTGAAAGTTCATATTTGTTTTCCAGTAAATCTCTGACAGTAATAAGAGTGTTAAATATATCACAGGTTCCCGGAACGTTAACCATATTTACGCCGATGGCGGTTATGCCTGCGGCGTTTACATACAATACTTCTCCATTCGCGTTTGTAACAGCGACATTAGTCGGGTCTGCGGCGTCTCCCACATCTATTACTGTAGTGCCGCCGTCGATAGAAAGATTATAATCAGTCCCGTCAAAAGTTACAGTCAGCCAGACATTGCCTTTAACGCTCGACGTTCCTGAGCCGCCGGCTGCGCCTGTATCGCCCAGAAATTGCGGTGCAGCCCTGTTATTAGAACCGAAAATGTCTTTACCTGCGTAATAAGCGCTGGCCTGGACGTTCGGAGCGATTTCTACATTTTGCTGCTGCGAACTGCCCTGATAAGTTATACTTGTGATTTTACCGTTGGTGCGCTGTGCCGCATAAGGCGCGGTGTTTGTATTACTGCCGCCGAAAATGTATCGACTCAAATGCTGGGTATTAGCCAGAGAAATCATCTGTTCGAGCGTATCGTTGACCTGGTCGGCGAGTCTTTGACGGCCGGCTTCGTCGTAAGTGCCGCTGATAATCTGATTGAGATTTACCTTCACCTGAGAGACCGATGAGAACATATCTTGAATAATAGTGGCGGCAGTTTCGAGGATGCTGCTTACCTCGTCAATAGTACTCATATAGTTTGCCAGAGACCGTTTTTGAGAGTTTAGTCCCAAAATCTTATAAGCAGCGGAAGAGTCGTCCGAGGGCCGATTTATCCGCGAGCCCGTAGATACCTGTTCCTGTAATGCTGCCATTGCTTTGGCGTGCGATTGCAAGGCAAATCTCGTATTATTGTAAACACTTCCCAGTGCTCCGCTCATAGATTATCCGGCTTTCAAAAAAACTTTATAATATTTCCATTACGTTTTTCAGCATCGCGTTAATTGTAGTCATATATTTCGCGATAGCCTGAAACATTTGCTGGTAAACCAGCAGTTGTGCCGCTTCTTCGTTTATATCAACACCGCTTATTTCGCTTTGCTGATTTTGAAGATTCAGCAATAGAACCTCGACATTTTCCTGCCGCATCTGTTTAAGCGATAGCTGCTGGCCGATATCGGTTACCAATTGCCGGTAAAACTCCCCGCTGGTCAGGTTTCCTAAGCTGCTGACGGCGGCATTTTTTGTTTGTTCCAGCCGTATAACATTGGTGTTGTCCGTCATATCCGCACTGAGGGATGCCGCTAATCGCCGCGGGTCGTTCTCTATGTCCGAGCAGACGGCCATACTCACTGCGTCGGTGCCCGTAAAGAAAGTATTTATTCCAATCGCCGACAAAAGCCCCGCTGTATCTGTATTTTGGAAAACATCGATACTGAACGAATCTTCGTCAGTCAGGTCCCCCATACCAAGGGCTATTTTTATTCCTGTGTTGCCGATTTCGATTTCATCGCCTACAGCATAACCGGTACCGATATTAACGGTAGCAATTGTATTCAGATTGCTGTCTTTGACTATGAGTTTCAGAGAATCGTTGTTTCCAACCTCTCCTGTTCCGGAAACTGTAAATATCAGAGTATCGTTTAGTGTGCCGGTATAAATGCCTGATATGCTTATGGCCGGATCAGCCGTGCCGTTAAAATCGATATCTTCAGTTTTAGGCTCAGAAAGCGCGGCGGGCAAAAAATCGAATGTATAGCCGGGAGCGGTCAAAATAGTCAGTTGATTGGAAGAATTTACAGAGGCCGTAACATTGGCAACGTTATTGGTGATATAGTCCGCTATTTCAGCTAATGTATCCGACGATTCGTCCTGTATAACAGGGATTGCGGTTCGGACGACGGAGCCGTCGCCGGTATTTGTAACTCGGATATAGGTATAACCTGCGGTAATATCGGCCAAATCGGCTAAATCCCCGCTTGTATTTGCCCATCCTTTTAATTCCGTAAAAGAACCAGCGACGCCGATGCCCTGAACGTGATATTGGTTAATCTGCTTTATAATAGCGACAGCCAGCGAGTCCAGGTCTTCGTGAATATCTGATATGATATCATTTTTAAGCGACATCAAGCCGCCGATTTTTCCGCCATGGATATTTGTGGTATAATTAGCAGCGCCTGCGATGGCAATGCCTATATTATTATTCGTATCAACACCCACTTCCAGATTACTAAAAGACGGTCCTATTACCAGCGGTATTCCGCCGACAGTAACATCGACTACACCGTTTTCTCTGTTCAAGGTCTGGATGCCTATTAATTGAGACAAATCCGATATGCATTTGTCCCTTTGGTCGCTCATAGTATTGCTGTTGCCGCCTGCCAGTTCAATGGATTCGATTTTATTGTTGAATTCTGCTATCTGACTGGCAAGACCGTTAATGGTGTTAATAGTATTCTCAATGTCTAATCTGATTTGCGTTTCCACAGAGGTAAGATATTCTCCGAGGGTTTTAAACTGATTAGCCATTGAAATTGCACTGCTGACGGCCTGATTCAGTCTGGTATTGTCTGTCGGATTAGTGCTGAGTTCCTGTAATGAACGGAAAAACTGGTCTATGGCGGCGTTTAAGCCGCCGTTTTCTGAAGAAAAATCGCCGAAAGCATTTTCAATCGTTCGAAGCGTATCGAACTCCTGTGCGATTTGCCCCAGCGTCGACTGCTGCCGGTATATCTCCTGCTCCAAAAGAGTGTCTATTGACCTTTTTACACCTATGACATCCACGCCTCCGCCAACCAGAGTAAAACCCTGCTGTGATAAATAAGCCGGCGAGAGCTGCACTCTTTGGCGATGATAGCCTTCAGTAGCCGCATTTGCGATGTTATTGCCGATTATATCGAGCGATCTCTGGGCGGCGTTAAGGCCGCTGAGGCCTATGTCGAAATTTGCCATCTTTTAAATCCGTTCAATCAATAATCCATTAAAGTTGTAAATTCATAAAGGCCGAATCGTCTTGTCGCCGGGCAAAACCTCTGGAGCTGTATGTAATTGTTCCGGTCTGTCCGAGTTCGAGAACGCTTTTCAGGAGTGTGCTGTTGAATCTGGCGCAGTCCGACAAAAGCATTACGGTGCTTAAATGTTCGTTCTTAAGCTTCTCGGCTAATGTTTTTAATTCTGTTCTTTTTCGGGCAACCTGCGATTTTGTTTCTTCGGGTAATTCCGTTTCGAGTCTGGACAATGTCATCTGCCTGAAATCGCAGCCTAAAGCTGCTGCCAGTTCTTTCCGCAGCGATTGCCGTTTCAATTCGTTTTCCCTGTAGCCGCCGGATTCGGACCGGATATTTTCAAGCAGTTTCTGCAAAGAGGCGTCATTACGCTTGACAATAAACCCTCTCAGTTCGTTTAATCTCGACAGATTGTCCTGAATATGCCGGATGTCATTGTCGAGAACGGCCAGCAACTGGTTAACTTTATCTTCTATTTCGATTGCCGCTGTTTTCATAATTTTTTATCTAATAATTCCGGTGCTGTGTTTTGTTTTTCCAAATCGTTCAAGAACTGATAGATATCCTTTGCCATTCCAAAGCCGCCGTTGTCCGCCAAATCGCGGGCCAGATACATCCAGAATATTCCGTCAATCTGCTGGGCCGGGCCGTCTTTTTCGTCTCCCCATTCTCCTATGGTATTTTTCATTTCATCGAGTAATTTGCCGATAAAAACAGATTCGAAATCTTTGGCGAATTGTTTTTTTTGCGCCTCTAAAGCGGTATCAATTCTTTCCGCCTGCTCCGGCAGTGCCTGCTGTGGGACTGCTCCGTTTAACATTAATTTAGAGATATCCATTAAATCGTTCCTACATTATTTCCAGTTTTGCCTGAAGGGCGCCGGATCTTTTTAACGCGTGGAATATTGCTATAAGGTCTGTTGGTGTTGCTCCTATTGCGTTAAGTGTATTGGCAAGTTCCGCGACGGTAACGGTTTTGCGTATAGGAATCAGATAACCGTCTCTTTCGCTTACGGATATGTCTGTAGCCTGAGTAATTGCCGTTGTCGCACCATCGGTGAAGGGCGTTGTCGGCTGCGAAACTTCGTCTTTTTCTCTTATTTTTACGGTCAGGCTGCCTTGAGAAATTGCAACGGAAGAGATGCAAACGTTTTCTCCTACTACGATTGTACCGGTGCGTTCGTTTACGACCACTACAGCGGGAACATCCACGTTAATATGCGGCCTGGTGATATTATCGATAAATCCTATAACATCTTTCTGACTGATTTCGTCCGGAATTCTGACTCTGACGGCGCCGGCATCAATCGCTATGGCGCTATGGGAATAAATCTGGTTAATGGTTCTGCTGATTTGCTCGGCAGTTGAGAAATCCACATTTCGAAGATTGAGCGTGATAAATCTCTGGTTCGCGGCGTATTCTATAAATGTAGCTATTTGTTCTCTTTCAACTATCGCGACTGCTTCGCCTGCGGCCTGATGATTTTTTGTAATTGACGCCTTATCGCCTGCCGCCGTCCAGCCTGCGATTGAGACGCCTCCCTGTCCAATCGCATATACCTGGCCGTCGAGCAGACCTCTGCCGTCAAGGCCTTTCAAAAGCGTAGGCAAAAGTCTGCCTCCCTGAAGGCTTTTAGCGTCTCCGAGAGAAGAGACGGTGGCGGTAATTTCCGTTCCGACACGGGCGAAGGGTCCCAGATCCGCCGTAACTACCACCAATGCGACATTGCCTCCCTTAAGGTCGGTAGGCTTAAAGACTTCTCCGGCGTCTTTAAGTATATTCGCAAGCATTTGCTGTGCCGGCAGCGTGGAATCGCCCGTGCCGGCCAGTCCGACAACAAGTCCGACGCCCGTAAGCGGGTTGCCGCGAATGCCCTGTATGTCAACGATGTCCTTTATTCGCTGGCATTGAGCGTTTTGTACCGTACCTAACAGGATGATTAGTAAAAGAGTTAATCGTGATTTCATAATATATGCTTTCAAAATTAAAACGGCCAGAGAACATCGAATATTCTGCCGAGCCAGCCCGGTTTGTTAAAGTCCGCGGAAATACCCGTATTTTTCGTTATGATGGAAAAGTTCGCGATTTGTTCGCTCTTAATGGTATTATCATACGCGATATCGGTCGGCCTTACTATTCCGCTCACTTCGATGACCTGTTTATCGCCCGAAATTTCCCTGCTGCGGGTTCCCAAAACCACAAGGTTATTGTTCGGCATAATATCCACGACCACTACGGTAATGGAGTCGGTGAACTTTTTCTCGTCTTTATAATCTGCTTTGCCGTCAAGCTTGTTTGCTGACGATGCTTCCATATTGATTCCCGGCATCCTCGGCAATAAATTACGATTGTCTGTCGTAATTCCTAAATCGCCGGTAAATGCGATTTCCCTGCTGGTCGTTTTGCTCATATTCCTGTTTTGCTTGTTATCGACCTTGCTTTCTTCACTTATTATGATGGTTAACACGTCGCCGATATGCCTTGCCTTGTCGTCGGCGTACAAATCCTTGTTGTTCTGGTCTCTTTTGGCCCAGATTGAATTTGCCTGCAGGCTGGAGACGGTACAAAAAACCAGCAGGATTAAAATAAGCGATGATATAATTTTATTTTTCATTATTGCACCTTCTAAAAAACAGGTTCTACGCTTCCATCTTCGTTCACTTTAGCCATAATTATTCGCTGCGAGGCGGTGTTCTGCACTTTTATATATTCGCCGAGGGTGCCGTCCTGCAGGGCCTTTCCGATAGCTGTAACGGTAAGTCCGCCTCTGTCAATCTTAATAAGAACAGCCTGATTGCGTTTCAGGATAACCGGCGGTTTGACGGGACCGACCATACTTGCAGTAATTATGGAGTTTGCCGGAAGCAAACGTTTGGCCGCAAGTCCATAAGGCGCAGTCCAGTCGGCAGGTTCTGGATAGTTTGAAACAAAGTTTTCCACCTTTATATTTTCAGAACTGAGAATAGCTCCCCGCGGAATATCGACCTGTGCCGCAACTCTGCGGTGGTCATATTTTAAGAGAAAAGATACTTCGCGAGTTGCTAACTCTTTATCACCCGAAAGTACGGCAACAGCGACTTGTACCGGATTTGCCGTACTGCTGTTTACGAAAGAGCAGGAAAATCTTATGTCTTCGCTTATTTCGGACAGGATTAAATCCTGCGGCATTCGTGTCGGAGTGTATTGGCAAATCGACGGATTTAACGGATTATTCTGAAGAAATGTCAGGGCTTTTTCTACGAATTCTTCGCCGCGGACAGCTTGATGCTGCTGCGATATTGTCAAATTTTCTGCGCCGGTTAAGGTTACCTGTGAGGCAGGTATCCCGCTGCTGGCCAGTCTGCTAAGCACTGTGGGTCTGTCCACGGTAATTTTTTGGCCCGGCGATGAAATACGTCCGAGAGTAACTTTTTCCGCTCTGGATGCAAGGAGCTCATCGCCTCGTATTATGGCTACCTGACCGAGATTTGGGATGTCGTTTTGAATGGTAATCTCTCTCGGCAGATGAATCTGCAATTTATCTGCGTTGCAGCAGCTCGCTATCGCGGTTATGAGCAGTATGTTCCTTATTCTTTTCATATTTAATCCCGTTCTTTTAATCTAAATTACATTCCTGCTATTTGTATTGCGTTTCGCAGCATCTCATCGCCGGCTTTTATCGTTCGGGAATTTACCTCATAAGCCCGCTGGGCGGTAATAAGATTGACAAGTTCGGTTACCATTTGAACATTGGATTTTTCAAGGAATCCCGACTGAATAGTACCGAGACCGTCTGCGCCTGCCGTGCCGACCGTAGCGGTGCCGCTTGCTTCGGTTTCAGCCAGCAGGTTGTCTCCTTCGCTTGAAAGACCCGCCGGATTCGGGAATTTTGCCAGCTGAATAGTTCCCACGGTGGTCGTTCCGGAAGTGGTAGTTACATTAACGCCGCCGTCCGGAGCGACAGAGACGCCTATGGCATCTGTCGGTATAGTGATAGCCGGCGATATCGGATATCCCATTGTCGTTACCAATTGTCCGTCAGGCCCTTTTTGCAGAGCGCCGTCGCGTGTGTATTTTGTCGTGCCGTCCGGCATAGTTACCTGCAGAAAACCATCACCTGCGATAGCGATGTCTAATGATTTGCCTGTATTGACAAGCTCGCCGTTGGTAAAGACTTTTACCGTGGACGCCGCCCGGACGCCGCTTCCTATTTCCAGGCCGCTCGGTGCTTTCATTCCTGAAGAGACCTCTGTGCCGGCTTCCCTCATCTTGATGTAGAGCAAATCCTGAAAGTCAATCTGGCTTCGCTTAAAACCGGTGGTATTGATATTGGCCAGATTATTGGCCGTTACATCTACCATCATCTGCTGGGCGCTCATACCTGTTGCCGCAGTGGAAAAGGCTCTTAACATAATTTTACTCCTTTATTTTTAATTTATAATCTCAGCCCATAGCGACATTTAAAAGGCTCTTTGAGGCCTCGCCGCCGACCGACAAAAATTTCATATTTGCCTCGTAAAGTCTGCTTACCATTATCATATCCACTAATTCCTCGACCATTTGAACGTTGGAGCTTTCCGTGTAGCCCTGTTTCACGATTAAATTATCAGGCGACTGCGGCGTTAAATCCTGCGGAGCCTTGAAGCAATTAAGTCCGGCCGCCGTAAGTTCACTTTCATTATCTTTAAAGTCCACAAGTCTGAATTTTCCGATAACTGTTCCTGCAGCGCTGATACTGCCGTCACTTGAAACGCTTATTTGCGAAAGTCCGACGTCGGGCGGAACGGAAATCGGGCCGGATTCACCCGCTGCGATCTTTCCTGCCGAATCGACTATTTGTCCGTTTTGGTTCAGATGAAACATTCCATTTCGGGTGTAAAGAGGTCCTTCCGGAGTCTCGAGCACGAAGAAACCCTTACCACATAAAGCGAAATCCAGCGTTCGGCCGGTTTCAGTAAAACTGCCCTGTGAGAAGTCAAAAGCTGAACATAAATTGGCTTCATTGCCGGCTTCTGTTTTTGTCCCTGCCTGCCGGTCTGTCAGTAATTGAGAAAATTTATTGCACCTGCGTTTATATCCGACCGTACTGACATTTGCCAGATTATGGGCGATGATGTCAAATTCCCGCGTTAGCTGGCTGACACTTGAGCCGATTTTTGAAGCAATATCCGGCATTAAAAAATCCTTAAACACCTATTTGTGCCGGAGATTGTCCTTCGGCATTTAATACGTTTTTATTTTCATTAAGCGAAGCAATATTGGTAGCTCGAATCAAACAATCGATGTCCGAGTCCTGCAAACCTTTCAGTTCGACTGCTATCGAAAGTTTTCCCTGTGCATCTTCTGTTCGCTTGACTTCACCTATTTCTTCTACTATTCCGATGTCTTCCACCACTTTCATCGTGGTGGTAGTGATTTCAGTAACTTCTTCAGTTTCCGGATTTTTGATTAGCTTTTGTTCTTTTTTCCTGTCTAATTCGAACATTATCAGGACTCTGTCTCCCGACTGGACTTCTATCGGAGCCTCGATTCGCAGGCCCGGCCCGCCTAATTCTGTTACTAATGCGGGTACAAACTGAAGGGGTTGGAGACTAATTTCCTCAGAATCATCGGGGGTGCTTCCCGGTGCGCCTTCGAATGTCCATATAAGTTTTTTTTCGAACGGAAAAATGGCGATAAAAGCCGGTTTTTGTACGGGTGTACGCAGAAAACGCCGGCGATTAATGAACCGAACTTCATCGTTGTGATTCAGAACCATCGTATTGCCGTCATAACTGACAACGTAAGATTCGAATTCCCAGATTGAAGCGCCGGAGTAATAACGGATATTCCAAAAATCTCCGAAAGTAATCGTTACCGGCTCTGATAATAGTATCGCCAGCTCGAAATCGTTGTTTTTTACGACGGTTGCCTCGATAGCCTCTGAATCTTTTTGATTTGGACGTCTGACGCTAACTTCTTTGCCGACAGGGATTTGCCTGCTGCTTAGCCTTTCAGACTTTGCGATTGAGCCTCGTGAGTATGAAGCTTCTTTTTTGAATCCGAGTTTTTCACGGAGGGACGACAGAACGGTTTCTAAGTGCTGGCTTTCTTTTACAGCGTGATTAGCCACCAGTTTTTTAACCATTTGTGCGGCTCCGATATCAAAAGAAGCCGCCAGTGTAAAAATAGATTCTTTTTGTTTTATTCGCGCTTGACGGGCAACCGTAAGAAGGGTTTGGCTTTCCGAATATGTAAGACCTCTGTTTTCGGCATATTCGTTAAACAATCTCTCGCTGTTTTTCCGCTCCCGAAGGATTCTCTTGATAGTAACCACCAAAAGAATTGTAGTCAGTATTACAATAGCGGCAGCGTTGATATGGAAAAACCAGCGTTCGCTCATAAAGCTGCCGCTGTTAAATTTTCTGGCGGCACTCCAGCGCTGAACCGGAGTTAATGCCAGAATGCCTGTTCTTATGGTTATTTCAGCTAAACGAGTTATCATTATTTTAAAGTTCCAAACCTTACTAACTTATTAGAGAGGTTAATTCCCGCAGTATTTCGTTGGCAACCCTGATAGTTCTTGCGTTAGCCTGGAAGCCGTTTTGGGCCTGAATCATATTGACAAATTCGGTTGCAACATCAGCATTGGATTTTTCCAGTGCGTTGCCGTGAATTGAGCCCGCACCGCCGCTCATCGCCGAGGTGGCTACCGCTTCGCCTGAGTTGGCTGACGGGGTAAAATAACCGCCTCCGACACTTTCCAAACCCAGAACATTCTGGAATAGCGCTACTTGTATAGTGGCAATATTCTTCTTGATACCATTTGAAAAGGCACCGATAAGCGTTCCTTCATTGTTAACGGATACGGTTGAAAGACTGCCTGCCTCATAACCATCCTGTGCTCTTGCTACAGCCGTCGAGTTGCCTGAAAACTGTGTCAAGCCGTTAAACTGACCTGCCGTACCCATATCTATTGTAATAGTTTGCGGATTCAGGATGTCGTGAGCAAATGTTACTTCAAACTGGGCGGTATCGCCAATTGAGGAATTTAGACCTGAATAGGAACCATCGCCTTCATCAAATTTTATTCCACTGATTCGGCGGTTGCTTAAGCCGGATATATCAATAGAATGAATATCGCCTGTGATTGCGGTGAGTATGCAGTCCCATGTATTGGAAGTATCTGTTCGTACAAATGCTCCGGACAGAACGTGTTTGCCGCCCAGAGAATCAAAGACGGTAATATTGACATTTTTAATTTCCTCGCCTCCGACGGTAGCAACTTCAAAATATGCCGGAAGTGTTAATGTGCCGTCTCCGCTGTATGCCATCGCAAAATCAGATTTGCTGTAGCCGCTGGCGGCGTCGGTTATTGTTAGCTTGCCGGCGGACAAACTTGCAACAGCGCCATTGCCAAGGACACCCTGTTCCTCAAAACCTTTTACTGTTTCAGCAAATGCTCCGGTTATATCCGCGTCACCGGCGTCTTTCAGGGAGGAGGTGATACTTATCATATCTACGTCTCCCAAAGTATCGGCAAATGTAAAGGTTACGCCTTCTGTGCCGGCATTCATCATTGTTCCGCCGACGGTTATATCGTCCTCTTCGACGGTTGATAAGGCTTCGAGAGCGGCCTGGATTTGTTCTGCCGTTGCATTATAGGCAATAGCTGCTGTTGTTTCGCCGCGATATGTCAGGGTAAAGCTTCCGGATGCCGCGACGGCGCTGGGAGTTAGTGTCTGCACTTCACTGACCGCGGCAGTACCCTCAGAAGTATTCAGCCAGTTCATTATATCGCCTAAAGTTGTTGCAGCGGTAATAGGCATCGTCAGGTCAACTGTCGGGCTGCTGCCTAAAGCGGTACCGTCCGGCTTATAACCGGAAAAAGTAAGCACGCCTGAATTTAGTGCTCCGCTAAACTGGTCGAGGTCGGATATTTTCGTATCGGCAGTGGCTATAGTGCCGTCGTTGGTCGTGAAAGCTATATTAGACCTGAGTACATTTGTTTGTGCTGTACTGAGTGCTGCATTGGCGCTTAAGTTGCCGGCCAACGTTATGGATGTCGTAGCTTTTGCCGCCATTGCCACATCGTAAGGCACGTTAATATTGCTGTTGCCGGCTAACTGGAAACCATCGGCCTCGCCGACAGAGCCGATACGCTGAACGACATAGCCTGTCGAGGCATCCACAAGGTTGCCATTGGCATCTACCGAAAAGGCGCCTGCACGCGTGTAAACGTTTTTGGAGCCGTCGCTTAGCACGAAATATCCCTCGCCTTCCATTGCCATATCCAGCGGATTGCCTGTACTTACGATATTGCCTTGTGTCATATTGGGCGAAATGCCGGATACTCCGACGCCGCTGCCCATCTGCTGCGGATTTGTACCGCCGACAGAAGTGGTCGGCTGCGATGCCTTCTTTATTGTTTCGCTCAGCAATTCTGAAAAAGTGATTCGACTGGCCTTAAATGCCGTGGTATTGACATTCGCCAGGTTATTACCCGCGACGTCAAGCATCTTTTGATGCGACTGTAAGCCCGTAACGCCCGCTGATAGTGCAGAACCCATTTTTATTTCTCCTTAAAGAAAATTTTTAACAAATTATTATTTCTGGTTTTCCGTTAATACTACAGCCCCTAAGCCGAGAGTATATTCTTCTGCTTCTTCGCCCTGGCCGGCTGTTATCCCTAAAAGTGTTTGTCCCGTCTTCGAATCATAAAAGACCGAAGTAACTGTGCCGACTTTCTGTATATATTCTCCGGTCGATGCGTCTTCTGTGTAGAAAGTAACGTTTTTGTCCAGAAGCGAATTGGCATAGTTGCGGTTAGTAATTGCAAGTACTTTTGAAAAACTTGTGTTCATCGATTCCAACTGCTGAAGCGATGAAAACTGTGCCAGTTGAGAGGCCATCTGGTCATTATCCATAGGCTCAAGCGGATTTTGATTTTGCAGCTGAGTAACAAGCAATTTCATATAATCCATTTGGATTTGACTTGCTGATGTTATTGTTGATGCGGCCATAATTTTTTGCCTTTTCAAAAAATTTTAAAAGAGTACTGCTCACAACAGTACAGTTCAAAGACAAGCAATTACCGTGCCATATTAAAACATTGCACCGCAAAAAGCATGGTTAACTTATTCTTAAATAACAAGTTAAGAAAAACGATAGACCTGCTGTTTTTTCAGATTGGTTCGATTAAATGTCGTCTTAATGAACAAAATTTCCAAAATTGCGGAAAATTTTACCGCGGCGGTATTGAAAGCGGCAGAGCAGAGCAGAACGTCCTATAAAAAATATAAGTCCTATAAAAAATAAATATCAGATGTTTATTCTGCTTCTATTGAAACGTCCTATAAACTTCAGGGCAGTATAAAATCGTACTGGAGAAAATAAACACACGATATTATTGGCCCGTCCTATAAAATTATTAAAGATATTTTTGACATTCGCCGATTGATGTAATTATTGACGAGAAATTGTCTTACAGTAAAAATAATTACAAAAACGCGGATAAACAATTAATGATATTACACAACGTTGTTACAGTCAGCAGAGAATCGGATATCCATCAGTTGGTACGACAGGTCGGCCGGGAAGTATTTGCGGCTGACGATATTAAAGAAGCATTAGATATTACCAATAGAGAGAATTCTGACTTAATCATTTTTGACCACCGGTTTAACCCTGCCGATATTAGAAAATTTCTTGCCTCTTCCGACAAAAAAACAAGTCCTCAAATTGTAGTGATTGGCGGTGATGAGGCAGGGAAATATTCCGGCAAGCAGTTTACAGATGCAGGCGCCCATTATTATTTGCAGGGCAAACAGGATTATCGCAAACTGACCGAAATCGCAAACGCTATAAAAAATAACTCGGAAAAAAGCGCAAAAGGTTTTTTTGTCGATGACCTTGCCGCTTCTGTTTCTATGGTCGGCCGCAGCAAAGCGATGTTAGAGACGCTAAAAATGATTAGGCTTGTGGCCGAGAGCCAATGCAATCCGGTCTTAATAATCGGCGAAACCGGTACGGGCAAAGAACTTGCGGCCAAGGCGGTTCATAACCTGCGTCATCCGAACGAGCCTTTTATAGCTGTTAATTGTGCCGCGATGACCGCAAATCTGCTCGAAAGCGAGCTTTTTGGGCACGTCAAGGGCTCTTTTACCAGTGCCGAGCGGGAAAAAACAGGACTCATAGAGCTGGCAGGGGCAGGCACAATCTTTCTCGATGAAATAAGCGAAATGCCGATGGACCTGCAGGCAAAGCTGCTGCGTGTTCTTCAGGAAAAAACGTTCCGAAAGGTAGGCGGCACGGAAGAAATATCCTGTAAAGCAACGATAATTGCCTCCAGCAATCGTAATCTTTCAGGCGAGGTGCAGGCAAAACGTTTTCGAGCCGACCTTTTCTATCGGCTGGATATATGCCCGATTACTATTGCCCCTCTTCGGTCGCTTCATCGAAGGGATGACATCCCGCTTTTGGCAGAATTCTTCAAAAATACATCGACCGTCTGTCCGCAAAAGGCGGAAAAGATAACTTCGATAACTAAACTGGCCGTTGACGCTTTAATGGAGCATAATTGGCCCGGCAATGTGCGGGAACTTCGCAACATTATGGAAAGGGCGGTATTGCTCGAAAGCACAGAAAAAATCGGCTTAAGCAGTATTGTGATTGATTCGGCCAATGTTGCCCGTTCGGCAGGCGGCAAGGAATCCGAAAAGATAAAGGACTTCTCTCTGGCAAAAGCCGAACGTCAGTTGATTGCACGTGCATTGCAGGAGACCAATGGGCAAAAGACAAAAGCCGCCGACCTGCTCGGCATAAGCAGGGCGACTCTTTACGCCAAGGTAAAACAGCATAGTCTCGAAAACGGCGATGACCTGCAGGACGAAGTTTCAGAATCATCACAATGCCAAAGCGCTGCGGTTTCATAACCGGCAGCGAACTGAAGCGCGAAATATTTCACATCGAATATCAAATAATTTCTGTCAGAAAACTTGCCGGTTCGTATAAAATTCTAACACTTCCTAACTGCTTAAAAAAGCTGATTTTATAACAAAAACAGCGTTTTTTGGGCTAAAAACGCATAAAACTTCCCGTCAAAGCGTCTTTAGACGAATCTGGCACAGGTATTGCTGTAAGTATAAAAAAGTTCTGTGATGCGCGCTGCCAGGGCAGGCAGATGCCGCATTTGAACAGAAGTCGGACGCTATGACAGAAGAGAACAAAAAAAATGATTTAGGGCATCTGGGTCGTATGTGGCACGAAAGACTCAAAGGCATTCGTGTTGCTATGACGAGAAAACATACAGAATCTCAGGCAGGGCAGTCTGGTTCTCAGCCGACCCATTCCGCAGAATCAATGCCCAATAACGAAATATTCACAGGTCCTGTTCATCAGCAATTATCAACTCAGGAGCTTTTTGCCGGAAATGAAAGTCTTTATAAATCCCTCGAAGATACCCATACTCCTGTCCAGCCGCAATCTCCTAATTTAGAGCGTCCGTTTACAGCGCCGGCGAGAGTCAGCCGATTTTCCATTACCCAGAAAATTCTTGCCGCTGCTATCTTTCTAACAGCTTGTGTATTGCTGTATGAATTATTTACATTTATGCCTGTTTCCGATGAGCCGTCCGACTCTGCCGGCCAAACAGTATATTCCGCCCGGCCTGTTGCTGAAACGCCCCCCGCAGCAGCAGTACAGCAAGTCAGCAAATCACAGCCCGCGCCTGAAATTGATTCCATACAGCCAATATCATTGCAGGCTGGGCAAGCCTTATATCTCAAGGGCGACTATGCCGAGGCTGTAAATGCTTATGACAGATTGTATAAAAGCCTGCCGATGACTCAAAGCGAAGACGCGATGAGGGATTTATTTCAATTACAGAAGGCCTTGTGTCTTGTAAAAATCGCCGATTATGACGAGGCGGCGAACATAATCAGAGGCGTCTTGAACAGCGGCTCTCCTGCTGTAAGAGTAGTTGCAGGCTATAATTACGGTTTACTCGAAATACGAAAGAAACAGTATTTAAACGCACGAGCCAAGGCTTATCAGGCTATAGCTCTGATTGATGCGGTAGATTTTGACGAAAACTGGTCGGCGTCAATAAAACGTGATTGTTATTTTCTTGCCGCCGAGGCGCTGACAAGAGAAGTTTTGTCGCTTTGTGATGCCGACAAAGATACTCCCGAAGATTTGTGGGGCGATTTCAGCCGGGCAGACGAACTTTTTGCCAATCTTGATGAAACAAGCCTGCGAACTTTCCTGAATTCGGGCTCGCAGCAATTAAGCCTTGCCGCTCTCAGTCCTCAAATTCAGCGATTTGAGCATCAAGGCGAGCAGGCACGCTATGATATTATCTGCAGCGGTGCGTCGATAGAAGAGCTGCTGAATAGATTTGCCGCCAATGCGGGTATTGATATGTATTGGGAATCTTATGCAAATGAAGATGGAATTCGCAAACAGCTTGTTTATTTGAATCTTTTATCGGCGACGAAACAGCAATTTACAGCAGTAGCGGCCGGCTGTGCGGGTCTGCTGGCGCAAATGGACGACAAAAACGTATTAAATATTTTAAATCCCTCTAAATACTCTTATGTTTCCGAACATATCTTTATCCTAAGTAATCAGGCGGTTTCACTGTGGCAGGAATTTTTGCTTAAATTTCCTCAGGATAGTCGTCTTGCGAATGTCCATTTTGCTTTGGGACTGTTATACGCATCTAAAAATCAGCCCACCGAGTCGATGGCGGAATACAAATTGATAGCTAATCAATTTATAAAATCACCGTTGGCGCCGTATGCTCTGCTGAATTCGAGCAAAGTAAAAAATAATCTGCGGGACTATGCCGGCGGTTATAATGATTTGAAACAGCTTATCGAGCAATTTCCCGATACGAAAGTCGCAAATGAAGCTTATCTGTCTTATGCGGATACCGCCGCTAAAGCGAATCTGACGAACGAAGCTCTAAGGCTCTACAGCAGGGTTTATAATCTTGGTCTGTCTGAAAAATCGAAACTTGCCGCCGCTCTCGGAGCAGGAGAATGTTCCTATCGTTTGGGAGACTACGTATCGGCAGAAAAGTGGCTGTCTCAATGTATCGGACAGACAAATGACCGTCAGAATAAAGACTTATATTCGGCTTATCTGCTATTGGGCAAAATTTATGCTGCTTTGGAAAATCCGGAAGCGTCGTATAACGCTTTTCAGTATGCCTTTGCGGGTGTGCCGTCGCGATTAAGCAAAGAGGAGTTTATCGAGCATATTCCCGCCTCGGTCGAGATATATATGCAGCAGGGCTATCTCGTACAGGCCCTTAATTTATTGGAAAACGCTGAATCGCTGACATTATCCCGGAAAGAATCTGTCGAGATACTGCTGCTCAAAAGCAGGGTACTCAGAACGATGGGTTTGACGGATAAAGCTATTGCGATACTCGGCGATAGAGCTGAATATATTATAGATTCGCAACTAAAAGCGGAAATAGAGTTCCAACTGTGTGAATGCTATATCGAAAAAGGAGATTTAGAGTTCGCATACAGAAAGCTTACCGAAATTCTTACACAGGCCAAGCCCGGACCTTTGATGTATGAGGCAACGGTCAGGCTGGCAGATGTTTGCCTGACGCTCGAACGGAGTTCGCAAACCGTGTCTATATGTATGCAGCTTTTGGATTTACAGCCGCCGGAACAAATAAAACAAAAAACGCTGGAACTTTTGGCTGCGGCCTATAACCAAAAGAAAAATTATGACAAAGCGGTATTGGCCCTTTTAGGACAATGGAAATAGCGATGAAAAATAAAATTTCGAGACAGTTAAACGACGGCCTGATTTGGGGTTTGGTTATTTGTATGTTTACCTCTTTCGTATATGCAGGGATTGCATCGGCAGATACCGACCCGATGGATATTCTCGAAATGTCTTTACTGAAGGATTTAGAAGACGTAAATATAGCGGATATCCGGTTCGACAAACGTTCATTAGTTGGGGGGCAGAAAGAGCTTATCAGCAATATAGTCGCAAATTTGGCTGCCGATGGCAGTGCTGCAAAATCACCTGATTTAGGCTCAGCCGTTGGTACTGCATCGGCCGCGATTCGTCAATTATGGCAGGCCGGAGTCAGCCTTATCAGGGATGACAAATCTGCTAATGACAGGGATGAGCTTCAGGAATTGATTCAGCAAATCAATTCTGTCGAATTCAGATCGCATCAGCAGGTCTCGCCGCCTGTTATTGTTGTAGAGCCGACTGAAAAGGACAAACCGGAAGAGTCTTTGTCCAGTCAAAACTTGCTGCAAAGAACCGAATACGAGAAATCGGCAATCACACCGCAGGAATTGCTCGACAGGGGACAGCAGGATGAAAAACCCCTGCCGAAAAAACAAATAACGAGAAAGACTATAGAATTGTTTGAACAGGTTTCCCTGCAGTCCCAACAGATAAGAAGTCCTCTCGAACTGGCCGAGGTTTTATTCAGAGGCGGCCAACTAAAAGAAGCTGTAAAGTGTTATAGGGATGCTCTGGAACAGATGTCGGCAGATGCCAATAGCATTTCCGAGGATAAAGCGTGGATTTTATTTCAAATAGGCAATTGTCTGCAAAAGGACGACCCGCCCGCTGCGCTGCAGATGTATAAACAATTGATTATGGGATATCCCAATTCGCTATGGACGGATTCGGCCAAAGCGAAAGTCAATTTAATCGATTGGTATATTAAAGACGAGCCTAACGTGCTGCTCGAACAGTATAAAACTCCGAGCCTTTAGCTTTGGAAAGGATTGTATAAAGAGTGAACAAAAACGTAATAGACAATTTGGACGCGATTCATAAAAAAGAACAAATTTGCGGCGGCCCGTCTGCGAATGTACTTGTAATCGGCAATGAAAAGGAATCGACCCGATTTATACTCGAAATTTTGGCTCGTAAAGGCGTCAGTGGAACTGTTGTGGATAACAAAAGAGGCATTGTCGATTTAATCAACGAGAATAATTATGCCCTTATATTTAATATTACCCGAATAAATCAATTCGAGGACGATTTTCGGCTAATTCGTGAGATTAAAGTAAATTCACCGGAGATGCCGGTGATTATGGTATGCGATACCGAAAATCAGCAGATTCAAAATCAGCAGCAGTTGCTTGACGCGGCCGTAAAAGCCGTCAATCTCGGCTGCGGCGGTTTTTTTGTTAAGCCGCTCGACTGTAAAAAAATCGAAAATTTACTGGATAGTTTGCTGCCGAATCACCGCGTTTCAACAGCCGGTTTCGACCACGACGGCAATCAGTCCCTTTTCACGATAGTAGGGAAAAGTGCAAAATTAACTCAAGCCGTTAACTTGGCCAAAAGAGTAGCTCCCACTTCTGCTCCGGTTTTAATCGGCGGCGAAAGCGGAACCGGCAAAGAGCTTATTTCGTATCTTGTTCATCGTTACAGCAGAAGAGCACAGGGACCTTATGTAAGGGTTAATTGTGCCGCATTGACAGATTCGCTGCTCGAAAGCGAACTTTTCGGACACGAAAAGGGCGCTTTTACCGGCGCTTATGCCCAGCGCAAAGGACGGTTCGAGATGGCTCACGGCGGAACTTTGCTCCTTGATGAGATTACGGAAACACCTCTGAAATTTCAGGCGAAACTGCTTAGAGTGCTCGAACAGCAGGATTTCGAACGCGTCGGCGGAAATGAGACCGTTCGAGTCGATGTTAGAATAATAAGCACTACCAATAAAGACCTGCTGCCGGAAGTCGCCGAAGGCAGATTTCGTCAGGACCTTTACTATCGGCTGTGCGGCGTAAGGCTGGTCATTGCACCACTGAGACAGCGGTGCGAAGATTTGCCCGACCTTGTTTGGCATTTTGTAAATCTTTATGTACGGCAGGCTCAGCGTCAAATAACAGAGCTCGACCCTGCGATGATGAATATTTTCGCGAAATATCATTGGCCCGGCAATGTTCGGCAATTGCGAAATGTCGTGCTGACATCGTTAATTCTCGGAACAGGCTCAAAATTGTCTTTAGCCGATGTTTCCTGGCTCTTTGACGAGCTGCAGCCTCGCTCGCAGGAAAATACCCTGTCAGTCAGTAACGGCCAGACATCATTGTCCGAGCTGTCGGGAATGCCCCTTGAACAGGTAGAACGGCAAGTGATTTTGGATACGCTGGACAATACAGGCGGCAACCAGACAAAAGCCGCAAAGATATTAGGCATCAGCGACCGAACCTTGCGGAGCAAGATTCGCCGTTATAACCGGAAAGATGAATTGCAGTTGGCAGTATAACCTCTTTTTAAAAGTTGAGGCAGAAAAATGGCAGATACAGATAAAAAACCAAAAGATACAAAAGAAGCGGTAAAAACCGAAAAAGAAGGAAAGCCGCAGCAGGCAGGATCTAAAATCAGCATCCTGACGTGGGCGATAATGGCAGTTGTTGTGGTTCTTTTTGCAGGTTCAGGCTTTATGCTCGGCCGGTTGTTTGCCGGCCCGGCTCAGGCTCAAGCGGAGGAATCTATGCAGGAAGAGGCGCAGCAAGACGCAAGAACAGAAAAAAAGACTGTAGGCGACGATACACAAAAATCCAATACTAATACATGGTATTATAACGATTTGGAGTCCGTTGTGGTAAATCCTGATGAGCCGGGTGCGACCCGCTATGTAAGGGTAGGCTTGACTTTGGAGATAAGTTCCGAATTAACAGGGATGAAAGCTTCGGAGATTATTTTAGCCCAAAAACCCCTTTTGATAAACTGGCTTAATCTTTATTTTAAGAGTCTGACGCTTGGCCAAATGCAGAACGATAAAGATATACAGCGCATTCTGTCGCAAATATGCGATGCTTTTAATGAGATTCTTTTTCCCGGTGCCAAGCCGCAAATCAAGAGAATTCTTATCAGGGAATTTAACATACAATGAGCGATATGGAAAATAACAGTTTAAGCAGTGAAAGAATACAGCAGCTTCTCGCCTCTATCGGTGCTAAGCCTCAGGAAGAGGCAGACCGGAATGTAGAAGCGGTCGAATACAATTGGCGGCAGTCTCATTACTTTTCGCAGGAGCAGTTGAAAAAAGTCAATGATTTTGCGGGAAAAGCGGCACAAAATATCGCCAAAAAATTCACTCAGCTTTACAATAGCAAGTTCAAGGCGGAAATTATTTCTAATACACAGCATTTTGCCTGCGAATTTACAGCTTCCGAAGATAAAAAGAACGAGTATTATCTGGATTTCGGTACTGAAAAACACCAGTTCGGTCTGATTGGTATGCCGAGCCAGACGGCAGTTCTGTGGGCTGCACAATTGCTCGGCGACAGCAAATCCGCTGAAAATGCCGACAGAGATTTGTCGTCGCTCGAACAGTCTCTGCTGTTTGATATAGCATCCGGTATTATTGAGGCCGTTTCCGGTTCCTTCGATAAAGATGATTTACGTCCGTCCGGCGAGATTGTTAAAGGACAGATGCCCATTGAAATCGAACCGGCTGATGAAATTTGTAAAATCTCTTTCAGCGTCAAAAAAGCCGATTCGGAGAAGCCTTCCGAGGCATATTTCCTTATACTCTGCGACAGGCTGCAGGCAATCGCAGGACAAAAAGGACAGTCCGGCGAAAATATCCCGGCTCAAAACATCGCGAAGGCAATGATGAGCCATCTCCAACACGTACCGGTTTCTGTTATGGTCCGGCTGGGCGGGGCGTTGTTTAATTTCGAGGAGGTAATGAGTCTGCAGGCCGACGACATATTATTGCTCGACAAAAAAATAAATGAACCGGTTGAACTGTTTGTTAACGGCAAGTCCGCACTTCGCGGTCGGCTTGCGAAATTCGATAATAAACAAGCCGTGATGATTACAGAACTATGCAATACTAAATAAAGTCTGATTTAATTGACGGTTAAAAGGAAGTGAAAAAATGGCAGAAACAGCACAAGCAGTAGAAGAAAAGACCGACCAGCAGCAGGCTCAGCCTGTACAGGAAGATGCTAAAACGCAGGCGCAATCCGTAGAATTTCCGCAGGCGCAGCAGGGCAAAGCCGCCGGCGCCGGAACGAGCATTGATATTTTACTGGATATGAAAGTTCCTGTTATGGCCGTTGTCGGAGAAGTTGAAATACCCATTCAGAAGTTCCTGCAGCTCGGCCCCGGTTCGGTATTGAAGCTCGAAAAATCGATTGATGCGCCGGTAGATTTATATCTTAAGGATACGAAATTTGCCACCGGAAATATAGTTGTAGTGGAAGATAAATTTGCCGTCCGAGTAAAGGAAGTTCTCGGCGCCGGTGCGGCTCCGCCTGCGGCAGCCGGAAAGAAATAATCAGTGAAATCCGCTTTAGAGAATAAATTGTAATGGCAGCTTCCGGTAAAACAAGTGCATTAAAGGTCGGCCATCTCGACACGCCGGCATATTCGCACAGCAATATTATTCTGGCCGTAGGTCTGGTAACCATCCTTGCCACCCTGTTAATCCATATGCCTACGCCGATAATGGATATGCTTCTTGCGTGCAGTATATCGCTGTCTATCGCCATTTTAATTATCACGATGTTTTCGAGAGAAGCCCTCGATTTATCGGCGTTTCCTTCAATGCTTCTGTTCGTAACTTTATTCCGTCTTTCGCTTAACGTCGCTTCGACGAGATTAATTTTGCTGCAGGCGAATGCCGGCAAAATTATCCAAACTTTTGGCGAGTTCGTCGCCGGCGGCAGTTTTGTTGTCGGTTTGGTAATTTTCCTGATACTTTTTATAATACAATTTATAGTGGTTACAAAAGGCGCCGAGCGAATAAGCGAAGTTTCTGCGCGTTTCACACTCGATGCTATGCCCGGCAAACAAATGGCGATTGATGCTGACCTTAACGCCGGCGCTATTACCGAGGCGCAGGCCAATGAGCGAAGGGCGAAGATTGTCAAGGAAAGCGAATTTTACGGGGCGATGGACGGTGCAAGTAAATTCATTCGCGGCGACGCCATCGCCGGCATTATAATTACCGCCATTAATATCATCGGCGGAATCGCCATAGGTTATTCACGCGGTATGACAATCGGTACGGCAGTAAAAACATATTCTATTCTTTCAGTGGGCGACGGTCTTGTAAGCCAGATACCCTCTATGATAATTTCCATCAGCGCCGGCTTTTTGGTAACGAAAATTTCCTCGAGCCGCAGCGTCGGCCAGGATTTGTCCAAGCAGTTTTTAAGGACATCTCAACCGCTTACGATGGCGTCTTTTATAATCGCCGCGATGGCGATTGTGCCGGGATTGCCTGCGATACCGTTTTTAATCTTGGCCGCAGGCGCTGCCGTTACGGGCAGGATAGTGGCCAAATCTGAAAAGGCCGAAGAAAAGAAAAGTGAAACACTGTCGCAAAAAACCAAGCCTCAGAAACAGCCGGTCGAAGAAATGCTCGATATGGACAGAATTTCCGTACAGGTCGGCGTAAGACTAATCGGACTGGTTGACCCCCGTAAAGACAGCACTATTTTCGACCGTATTGGCGCTTTGCGCAGAAGATTTGCCCAGCAGCTCGGCATTGTTATCCCGCTGGTTCGTCTAAGAGACAATATCAACATCGAATCTAACGCTTATGAAATCAGACTTTTCGACCATACAGTAGCAGAGGGGCAGTTGGAGCCGAATATGTTTCTCGCTATGGAGTCCGGCGCCGTTCAGACCAAAATAACCGGCATAGAAACCACCGAACCTGTTTACGGCCTGCCTGCTTTGTGGATATCGCAAGACGACAAGGAAAAAGCGGAACTCAGCGAATATACCGTTATCGACCCCGAATCGGTCTTTATTACTCATTTATCTGAAACGCTGAAAAAACACGCCGACGAATTATTGACTCGTGAAGATGTGCAGCAGCTCGTTGACAGGCTTCGCAAAACTCAGCCGTCACTCGTCGGCGAGGTTGTCGGAGAGCTTGTGCCTGTCGGAACGCTCCAGCGGGTATTGAAAAACCTTTTGTCTAGCGGAGTGCCGATTCGTGAATTGTCAGCTATTCTTGAGGCGCTCGGAGAATACGCCTCGAAAACTAAAAATACCGATATTTTGACCGAAGTGGTTCGCAAACGCCTGGCCAGGACTATTACCGACCAGTATAAAGACAAAAACGGTAAAATTTCGGCCATAACGTTTGAACCGGCGCTGGAACATCAGATGGCTTCGAATTTACGCCAGGATGCCGAATCGCTGAATCTTGCTATGCCGACCGAAGTAACAATGGCCATAAGCACTAATATAGCAAAGGCATGGAAAGCGGCGATGGACAAAGGCATTGAAAAAACGGTTTTGCTTTGCGATTCGAGACTGCGATTGCCGCTGGCGGCGATACTCGCACGGACAATTTCGGCATTGCCGGTGATAGCTTATAACGAAATCGTACTCGGAACCGAAGTAGAACCCGTACAGACTATATCCCTGCAGCAGGATTCCCGGATGAATTTGCAGAAGCAGGAACTTGTCGGAGCGTCGGTGTAATATGAAAGACAAATATAACAACGCGAAAAGGATTAACTTATTATGCCGTTAAATGACAGAACAATTTCGATAAGCGTTGCTGTGATGTGTTTCTTCGGCGTTGCGGTCGTCAGCAGCATCCGCGGTATTTCATCAATTACCTGCTGTAAGAGGGCGATGGCGGCGGCAGTCATTATGTATATCGTAACATTGCTGGTCGTAAAGATAATTAATGCGATTTTGATAAGCGCAATGGTGAACAGCCAAATAAATAAGCAAAAGGAATCTGCTGATGGCAGTGGAAACTAAAAAAGCTGTCCCTCAGCAGATTGCCGAAGACAACAGCGGGCATTTACAAACCCGCGCCAAAAATGCCTATAACAGCCAGAAGGAAGAGACTGTCAGCGACGAGCTTATAACGCAGTTTATTCCTATGGTGCATAAAATAGTACAGCGGGCTGTAACTTATATAAAACCTCCGCTTTCTTACGATGATTTAGTCTCTGCCGGTGCCGTCGGCCTGATTAAAGCCGCCCGCGATTACAATCCCTCGCTTCAGGCCGAGTTCAAAACCTATGCTTATATAAGAATCAGGGGAGCTGTTCTCGATGAGCTGCGAAACTTCTCCTTGCTGCCTCCTAATGTGGAAAAGCAGATTCGCCAGGCCACTCAGATAAGTCTGGAAATCACGAATCAGACAGGCAAGGCGCCTACCGACGAAGAACTGGCCGAAAAATTGCAGATAACCATCGATAAACTTTATCAAATGTATGAAAACGCCCGAACCAAGCACTTTGTTTCGATTGACAGCTCGTCGGAGAACTACTCGTCTTTAGGGGCTTCTCTGGCGGCAGCCGATACGCTCTCGCCCGACAAGCAGCTCGAACAAACCGAACTTATAGACAAATTAACCGAAGCTATCCGGCAATTGAACGAAAGACAGCGTCAGATTATTATTCTTTATTATCAAAGGGAGTTGACAATGAAGCAGATAGCTGAAGTTCTCGATATTACCGAACCGCGTGTCAGCCAACTGCACGCGAGAGCTTTATTTAATCTATCTATAAAATTAAGGCAGTGGAAAGATGGCGGATGACAGTTACAATCTGATAAAACCGGTTGATAACAATCAGAGCATCATCGGCTTGACTCCGGCAAAAGAACGCGAAGAAAGAAAGAAACGGCAAAATATGAATAAACAGCAAAATCACCAACAGGATGATACAAACGAGCCGGACAATGAAAAAATCAGCGGCAGTGCTGCAGGAAATGACACAGATAAGCATTCTATTGATTATTGTGCATAACTCGAATACGTTATTATAATAAACAGAAAGAGCCGAAAAATGGAAAAAACAGCAGGACGAATTCTGCGGGGTAATGAAGTCAAACTGGAAGGAAGCTGTCGGCTCGATGCAGGCCCGGCCGCGGCAAGGGAAAGAAGTGCAAATTCGTTGCCGGCCCAGGCAAATATCGTGGAAAATCAGCCGGAATATGCTTTAATCGAAGTGATATGCGGCTGCGGCGCAAAAACTCTTATAAAATGTGAATATATGAACCCCTAATTTGCAATGCAGGGGTAGAATAATGGAGAAATAGCAATGGAAACCAGTAAAAAAATCAGTTCTTTTCTGATTTTATTCACGGCAGCGTTTTTATTTGTATTGGCAGGCTGTCAGGCTCAGCAGAAATCCGCAAAAACCGACCTTAAATCCGATTCAGACAGTCAGCAGGACACCGCCGTCTCGAAAAGATTTCAGGGCGCCGACTCGGGCAGCCAAACCGCCGTTGATGCCGCAATAAAGCTGGCGCAGGAGTACGCGGAGCTTTCTGAGAGAATGACCCAATTGCAGAAAAAAAATCAGGAACTCGTCCTCGAAAATGCCCGGCTTAAGGACCATATAGCGGTTCTTGAACCGAAATTGCAGCAGGCGACGAAAGAACTCGATGAGTCAAACGACCTCTTAATCCAGATGCGAATCGAGCTGAACAACTGGAAAACCGATATACTCGGCTTTCGCGACGAGATTCGCCAGGCCGACAAGGCGCAATTGCAAACTCTGCTCAAGATACTCGAAGTCCTTGGCGGAGAGATTAAACTCTCGTCGGAACAGTCGCTGGACGTAAATAGTGTGCCGGAATCCGAATAAATAAATGTATCAGGTGGCTTAAATGAAGAATTTGAGAACAGTATTTTTGATATTGCTGCTGTTTGTGTCGGGCTGCGGAGTCGGTTCCTCTTATAAATCGGCCGGAAATTATTATTTTCTAAATTCCGACAAAGCTCTCGATTCTGTCGGCAGAGTTATTTTGGTCGAATTGGCGAATGATTCGGCTTATCCCCACATCTCCATCGACATAACCGATGCGCTTTACGAGTCTGTGCAGAAAAAGCAGATTTTCGGACTGACCCTTATCCGTCAAAACGACCCTGCCTGGAGAAATTTGCAGTTAGATGCCTATGCTTCGTACACATTCGAGCAGTTGTCCGCGGTACAAAAGACATTCAGGTGCAATGCGGTATTAAGAGGCGTTGTTACACGGTATCAGCCTTTTCCGCATATGGTTATCGGCCTTCGATTGGAGCTTATAGACCTTGCTGATGGACAGTTATTATGGGCTCTGGAGCAAATTTGGGACGCCGCCGATAAAAACACGCAGGATAGGGTAAAAAAGTATTATAACCATCGTATTTTACCGGGCTCAGATAGTCTGGAGGTCGGATTAGGGACGGTTAGTTCGATAAAATTTATTAGATTCGCGGCTTATGAAACAGCGGAGACTTTAAAGGTGGGAAAATAAGGATTAAAAAAACGCCGTTTTGTCGGTATAAGTGAGTGATAACTTTAAAAAAAAATGAAAAATATTTAAAAAAGTCGTAAAGTTTTGACAAAAACCTGCGAAAAGGATAATAGTCAAGGCGAAAAGGCGCTGAAAAAATGATAGAAAAAATAGAAAATAATCCTGCTTCTGATATCTTGAAAGAGCAGTCCTCCAGAATATCTGAGACGTCTAAGGGCTCTGCCAATAACCAGACGGATGCTTCGCTGCAGATTAGCAGTAATTCTTTGGTTGAAAAGGCGAAACAGGTCCCGACAGAAGATGCCAACGCAGTACAGCAGGCACGTCAGCTCCTATTGTCCGGCAAGCTGGACACTCCCGAAAACATTCGTGCAGCCGCAGAATCGATTGTGAAGTTTGGCGTATAAAAGCCGGCCAAAAAGTTTATATCACAGGGCCGTTTGCCAACACTCAAATCAATACATCTCAAAACATTTTGTAAACTTGGCGAAAAAATGTGCATAATACCTCTCCATTTATCTGTTTTTCGTTGTTTTTGTACTTATTACAAGGCGTATATTAAGTAAGTGGACCAAACAAGTCTGGTATGAAAAAGCGGGCAGCAATAAAGAGCAAATTTAAAAAGCTTTGGAAATATTACATCCTGCAAAGCCTGTTGGCTGCCATAGTAGTACTCTGTCACCTCTAAAACTGTGGATATAGCCGTTTAAGTTTTACTCTCGCATTCTCACATGTAAATTGCCAATCAACCGATTTCTGTTTCAC